>JAVEXM010000005.1:5269-56167 GCA_034004025.1 Bacteroidales bacterium | reverse complement strand
AGCGTCAGGCCACCAAGGAGGCCGGCGAGATAGCAGGACTGAAGGTCAAGCGTATCATCAACGAGCCTACCGCCGCTTCACTGGCATACGGACTCGACAAGAAGTCACAGGACCTTAAGATAGCAGTCTTCGACCTCGGAGGAGGAACATTTGATATATCTATACTGGAACTGGGAGACGGTGTTTTTGAGGTTAAATCGACCAACGGTGACACCCACCTGGGCGGTGATGACTTTGACAACCTGGTTATCGACTGGCTGGCTGATGAGTTTCAGAAGGAGGAGGGCATCGATCTGCGCAAGGACCCGATGGCCCTGCAGAGACTGAAGGAGGCTGCCGAGAAGGCAAAGATTGAGCTCTCGAGCACCACCAGCACAGAGATCAACCTTCCCTATATCATGCCTGTCAACGGTATCCCGAAACACCTGGTAAAGACACTCACCAGGGCACACTTTGAAAAGCTGACCGACAAACTTATCAACTCAGTTATCGGACCTTGCCAGAAGGCACTTGACGATGCCGGAATGAAGACTTCAGACATAGACGAGGTGCTGCTTGTTGGTGGATCGACACGCATACCGGCCATACAGCAGATCGTTGAGAAATTCTTCGGACGCGTCCCCTCCAAGGGCGTCAACCCTGACGAGGTAGTTGCAGTCGGCGCTGCCATCCAGGGAGGCGTGCTCACAGGCGAGGTGAAGGACGTGCTGCTGCTTGATGTCACACCGCTGTCACTGGGTATCGAAACTATGGGAGGTGTCATGACACGTCTTATCGAGTCGAACACTACCATCCCCACCCGCAAGACGGAAACATTCACCACAGCCAGCGACAGCCAGCCGTCGGTGGAGATACACGTGCTGCAGGGCGAAAGGCCCATGGCCCAGGGTAACAAAACCATCGGCCGCTTTCACCTCGACGGCATCCCGCCAGCCCCGAGAGGAGTGCCCCAGATAGAGGTCACCTTTGACATCGACGCCAACGGAATACTAAACGTCTCGGCAAAAGACAAGGGTACCGGCAAGGAGCAGAGGATACGCATAGAGGCTTCCTCAGGACTGAGTGAAGATGAGATACGCAAGATGCGCGATGAGGCCAGGGCCAACGAAGCGTCTGACAAGGCTGCCAGGGAGGTGGCCGACAAGGTCAATGCTGCTGACAGCATGATCTTCCAGACGGAGAAGCAGCTGAAGGAATTCGGTGATAAGATACCGACAGACAAGAAGGGACGCATAGAGAATGCCCTCGGCCAGCTGCGTGAGGCTCACAAGAACAAGGAGGCAACGGAGATTGACCGCGCCCTTGCCGAGATCAACGCTGCATGGCAGGCTGCCTCTGAAGATATGTACAAACAGGCACAGGGACCTGAACAGCAGGCCGGACCTGACGCCGGTCCCACTGACGGTGGTGAAGGCGGAAAAGGAGGCGACGAGCAGGTTACCGACGTCGACTTTGAGGAGGTCAAGTAGAGCGGTCTTTAAATTGAACCACAGCCGCACGGGTGAAAACCTGTGCGGCTTTTTATTTATCTTTGCAATAAACTGCAGGAGATGATCACCAGATATTTTGCACTCACACTGCTTGTATTGATGCCATTGCTTCTGACGGCACAGAACCTGACCGATGCCGACGGCAGAAAACAGGGTCCGTGGGTGAAGAAATACCCCAACGGGAAGATTATGTATGAAGGCACTTTTAAAAATGATGTGCCTGTCGGACTGTTCAGACGGTACAACGATGAGGGTGTACTCCTCTCGGAACTGACATACGGCGACGGTAACGATGAAACTGCTGCTGTATTCTTCCACCCCGACGGAACAAAAGCAGCTGAAGGCTTATACATGGCAAGGATGAAAGTGGGCCTCTGGAAGTTCTGGTCTGGCACAAAACCCCACTATCTTATCAGTGAGGAGTATTACCATCAGGATATCAGACACGGGTTGTCAAAGAAGTACTACCCTGACAGCACCCTGGCAGAAACAGTGACATGGGACAGCGGCTTGCGCACCGGTGAGTGGCTGCAGTATTACCCCGACGGTGCCATATGCCTGCGGGCTGAATATATCGCAGGCAAACTCGAGGGACCATTCTCATACTACCACCAGAACGGCAACCTGTACTACGAGGGACAGTACAGGGAAGATCTCAAGACAGGTGACTGGATGGTCTTCTATGAGAACGGTAAACTGAAGCAGATAATAGAATACAGGGAAGGAAGGCCGGCAGACCCGAAGGTGGCCGACCAGGAGACTAAGTTCCTCGATGACCTTGAAAAGAACAGGGACAAGATAGAGGTTACCGATATCACTCAATCAGTTATCAGATGAGAACCGTGTCGTTCAGAACAGCGACCCTTCTTCTCATACTCTCCGCCTGCCTCCTGCAATTGCCGGCACAGGGGCAGCCCAATGAAGACAATCTTTTCTTTTATCGCATCTATTTTACCGACAAAAACGCCGTTCTCACTGACTACTCTCCCGGGCAACTGCTTTCTCCTGCCGCAATTGCCAGACGCGAGAAACTGGGTATTCCCGTCCCGGAGATGAATGATCTGCCTGTCAGCATGGAGTATATAAGTGCGTTGACAGAGCAGGGACTCACATATAAATGTGCATCCCGCTGGATGAATACGGCACTGTTCACATCCCCGGAACGCATCGATATCGAAGCGCTGCCTGAACTGCTACCTTATGTTGACAGGGCAATGCTGGTAAAACGCCCGGCTGACCCCACAAAAAAAACCTACGGCAAGTACGGCACTGTGATGCTGAAGGCAGACACTGACGAGTTCGATCCGGGAGTGCCCCTGAACGGTAAGGCTCTTCACCAGTCGGGATTTACAGGCACGGGGGTAACCATTGCGGTGCTTGACGCAGGCTTTGTCAACGCTGACCGTATAGAGTCGCTTGCACCCCTGATGCAACGAGGAGGGGTAAAAGCAACCCGCGATTTTGTAACCGGATCAGAATATGTATATGACTACCACAATCACGGCACCTCCGTCCTTTCGATCCTCGCAGGAAGTCTGCCGGGCCTCATCAGCGGCACGGCTCCCGGTGCCGACTACATACTGGTGCGTACCGAAGATGATGGTTCCGAATACCCCGTAGAGGAAGACTACTGGGCGGCAGGAGCTGAATATGCCGACAGTGCGGGGGCTGATATCATTACCTCATCGCTGGGGTATTTCACCTTCGATGACCCTTCAATGAACTACTCGTTCAGCGATATGGACGGCAACAGCACCTTCGTGACACAGGCAGCTGATATCGCTTCATCAAAGGGCATCGTCGTCATAGCAAGTGCAGGGAACGAGCGCAACAAGGAGTGGCTCCGTATCCTGGCTCCCTCAGACGGCGACGGCGTCCTCAGTGTCGGCGCAGTGACACAGGAGCTGACCATCTCCGACTTCTCATCAGCGGGATATTCGTATGACGGACGTGTCAAGCCTGATGTTGTGGCCCCCGGTGTCAACCTGACGATACAGTTTGAACCCGATCGCGTGCACCGGGGCAGCGGCACATCATTCTCGTGCCCGGTGATAAGCGGACTGACAGCATCACTTATGCAGGCTGTACCGAAGGCCTCGCCGCCGGAGATAATCACGGCCCTGCATCGGAGCAGCGACAGGTTTCCCGATCCTGACAGCCTGTACGGCTACGGACTGCCTGACTTTCTCATGGCGCTGAGGCTGCTGGAAGATATTCACTCCTACAAGCCTGAGAAAGGCATGACCGCCGGACCCAATCCCTTCTTCGACGAGATCTATATCTGGTTTCCCGCGCCACCCGGACATCTATCAGTCACCGTCACATCTGTTGACGGCAGGGTAGTGATGAACAGACACTACCCGTCCTACGCAGCCCGCTCATACAGGCTCGACGGCTTCGGCAGGACGGGCCAGGGACTCTTCTTTGTGAAGGTGGTAACAGATTACGAATCGGAAGTATTTAAAATGATCAGACTCAACAGATGAACCGGGAAGGGAAAATAACACTGACCGAGTTGCAGGGACTGATCCGCGATAAGATTTACGAGTCGCTGCCCGGATCATTCTGGGTGATCGCCGAGATCGCCTCACTGAAGACCCAGGGCCCCGGTCACTGCTACCTGGAGCTTACAGGCAGCGAGACCCCCGGTGGCCGCATCACTGCCAGGGCCAGGGCTACTATCTGGGCTTCAAAATACCTTTCCCTCAGCACCTTCTTCAATGCCAGCACCGGGATACCTCTCAGGGCCCGTATCACCATCCTTTTCAGGGCGACCGTCGAATATCATGAGCTCTACGGCCTGAGCCTGAATATCTCCGATATCGACCCCTCCTACACCGCCGGCGATATGGCCCTGCGACGCGAGACGATCATCAAAAGACTGACAGCCGAGGGGGTCATCGCAATGAACAGGGAACTCTCCCTTCCTCCCTACCCCAGAAACATAGCAGTGATATCCTCGTCAAAGGCCGCAGGCTATGAAGACTTCATCAACCACCTCCTGCATAATTCTTACGGGTACGTGTTTATGCCGGTACTGTTCGAAGCTGTCATGCAGGGCGAAACAACGGAGGCCTCGGTTACGGAGGCCCTGAACCTGATCTCAGACCAGGTGGAGCAATTTGATGCGGTAGTCATCATACGGGGAGGAGGATCGACAACCGATCTCAGCTGGTTCGACAGCTATGAGATTGCCTTTCACGTGACACAGTTCCCGCTGCCAGTGCTTACAGGGATAGGACATGAAAAGGATGTCTCCGTGACTGATATGGTGGCCTGGAGATCGCTCAAGACACCTACGGCCGTGGCTGACTTCCTGGTTGAACAGACAGCTGAATGCGAGAACAGGATCATTGAAATGGCAGGCGCACTGACAGAGGCGGCAACAGAGGCCATTGCTGCTGCAGGTGAACATCTTGCCTCGCTGCAAAACCGGACTGCGGCCACAGCCCGCCTGATAGTAAGGGTCAGAAGCGACAACCTGGATTATCATGCCGAAAACCTGCGACGCTCCGGCAAGAATGTGATCAGGACAGCGGCGGAGAAGATTGTAAAGCTGGAAAGCGGACTCCGTATCCTTGACCCGGCCGGTGTCATGCGCCGGGGGTTTACCCTGACCTCACGAAACGGAATGATAATACACTCAGCAACGGAGCTGGAACCGGGTGACATCATAACCACTCACTTCGAAAAGGGAAAGGCAATAAGCACCGTTAAGGAAATAAATAACAAGAAATAGCAAATGGCAAAGAAAGAGATCGGATTCAACCAGGCTGTGAAGCAGATAGAGGAGATCCTGAAAAATATCGAAGAGGGAGAACCGGATATCGACAGGCTGTCAGATAATATCCGGAAGGCAGCTGAACTTATAAGAATATGCCGCCAGCGGCTCCGGGAGACAGAAGAGAAGATAGACGGAATCATCAGTGACCTCAAGTCATGAAACCTTGGGGTCATGAAACAAGGAAGCCCCGCCGCAGCGGGGCTTCAACTCGAAACCCTAACCTAAATTCCAGAAAACTAACTCTTCTGTTAGAAAACTACCTTCAACAAATTAAACGTAAAAGTTAAGCTTTTGTTTCGTAAAATTGAAGAAAAAATATATTTTTTATTAACAATTCAGTTTTTTTCGATACCGAATATATCTTTGAACGCTTTTTCAAATGCTTCTTTAGGAAGCGCTCCCATTGCCATCTGCGGTTGTCCCTCCATAGGAACAAACAACAGAGAAGGAATACTCCTTATCCCGAACACAGATGCAAGCTCCTGTTCTGCCTCAGTATCAATCTTATAGACGTACAGTTTGCCTTCGTACTCCTTTGAGAGCTCTTCTATAACAGGGGCAACCATCTTGCAGGGGCCGCACCAGTCTGCATAGAAATCTATTATGCAAGGCTTGTCGCCTGAATATTTCCACTCTTTGTTCTGCTCGTAATCAAATACCTTCTCAAGAAATGTCTCTTTTGTCAAATGCTCTGCCATATCTTCTTTTTTTATTGTTTAACAGATTTTTATGAATTATGTTCAGAGATGCAATTGCTGTGCCGTGAGGCCCGACGAAGTAATTTTTCTACAAGTTAGGCTATAAATTGTAATTTTGTCACGGTTTACGGTTAAATTGTCATGCACAGAATATGAACATCTTCCCTGATGACAGGATTTTTGAGGTTGTCGCACAGGTAGCCGACAGGGAGCAGGTCGAGGCATACGTTATCGGCGGCTATGTGCGCGATCATATCATGGGCAGGGAACACCCCGACAAGGATATCGATATAGTCGTTATCGGTGACGGACCGGCAATGGCGCGTGCCGTGGCGCGTGAGATCAGCCGTGACATCAGGGTTACCGTCTTCAGGACATTCGGGACCGCCATGTTCAGGTACCAGAATTATGACATTGAGTTTGTGGGTGCAAGGAAGGAATCATACTCCGAGGACTCACGTAAGCCGTCAGTCACTCCGGGAACCCTTGAGGATGACCAGAACAGGCGCGATTTCACCATCAACGCGCTGGCGATAAGCCTTAACAAAGACAATCCCGGCGAGGTACTCGATCCATTCGGAGGTATTGAGGATATCCGTAACGGCATTATACGAACCCCTCTTGATCCTGACACCACCTTCAGCGATGATCCTCTCAGGATGATGAGGGCAGTAAGGTTTGCATCGCGGCTTGGCTTCCGTATCGAAGAGGGTACGCTGGCATCCATCTCCCGCAATGCGAACAGGATAAGTATTGTATCAGCTGAGAGGATTACCACCGAGCTCAATAAGATAATGTCTGCCGCGACACCCTCAGCCGGATTTCTGTTACTGGATCAGACAGGACTCCTTCCTCTTATCCTTCCCGAGATCTCAAATCTCAAAGGGGTTGAGGATAAGGATGGCAAAGGTCATAAGGACAACTTTCATCACACCCTGAAGGTGCTGGACAACACCGCGGAGAAGAGTGATGACCTGTGGCTTCGCTGGGCGGCGCTGCTCCATGACGTTGCAAAGCCTCTCACCAAAAAGTTCGTACCCGGCACAGGGTGGACTTTCCACGGACACGAGTTCCTCGGTGCGAAGATGGTGCCTGAGATATTCAAACGGCTTAAGCTGCCGCTCAACGACAGGATGAAGTACGTCAAAAAGCTGGTGGGGCTGCATCTCAGGCCGATAGCCCTCGTTCAGGATGAGGTCACTGACTCTGCTGTCAGAAGACTGCTGTTCGAAGCCGGTGATGACATTGACGACCTCATGCTGCTCTGTGAGGCAGATATCACCTCAGGGAACAGGATGAAGGTGCAGAAGCACCGTGACAACTTCGCACTGGTACGCAGGAAGCTTCGTGAGATTGAGGAGAAGGATGCTGTCAGGGCCTTCCAGCCCCCGGTGCATGGTGATGAGATCATCGAGGTTTTTGGCATACCTCCGGGACCGTTGGTCGGAGTGATAAAAAGCGCCATAAAAGAGGCTATACTCGACGGGGTGATACCCAATGATCACGAGGCTGCCAGGGAGTTTATGATTCAAAAGGGAAGGGAGCTCGGGATGGAACCCCGTTAATCATCCCCGGAGTCTCAGAGATCACTCCCGTAACCTCAGTGAACATCCACGATACTTCAGAGATCATTCAGGGTCCTCCGGGATTTCCGCGCGACGTCTTACTCTTATAATCACCGGCAGGTGATCCGAGTATCCTCCTGACCATCTGAATCCGCCATATGTGGCAAAAGGCTTCTTCCCGGGATAATCAGCGTCTGCCGTGAGCATGAAGGGCGCGGAGACACACCTGAATGACTGTGGGTCAGCCATGAATGAACCGCTGCCGTCAGTCATTGCAGTTGTCATCACGATCTGGTCAATCATCTCCCAGGTGCCCTGAAAACGGTATGACCCCTCTCCGCCGGCAGAGAGCCCCTCTGCCGCATTCACAAGGAGTTCATCTCCTGTCATCCCGGTCATTAGTTTATCATCGGGCCCTGCGTTGAAATCGCCCATCACAATCACTGAGGCACCGGCAGATGCGCTCATGACAGAGTCTGCCTTGGCCCTGACCAGCTCCGCCATCTCCTTCCTCAGCCTCTCCGCTGCCAGCACCCCTCCCCTTCTGGAGGGGAAATGACACAGGATGAGGTGAAGGGTGTCATCATCCATGGTCATCTTCACATAGAGCAGGTTTCTTGATTCCCATGCAAGGCCCTCACTCCTCTCCGGCACCCATGATCTGACTGCTTCGATCCTGAATAACTCCCGGCGAAAGAGCAGGGCCAGGTCAATGCCCCGTGGATCGGGCGACTCCCGGTGGACTATCCCGTAATTGCCTGCTGAGAGCAAAGTGCTGTATGCCAGATCTTTTACCACCTTCTCATTCTCCACCTCGCACAATCCTATCACTGCCGGCAGCTCCCACTCACCGGCTGCGGCTATCACCCGTGACAGACCTGCTATCTTTTTCCGGTACCGGGTGCCGGTCCAGCGCCGGCTCCCGTGAGGCAGAAACTCATCATCATTCTTTGTAGTGTCATCGGATATGTCAAACAGATTCTCTACGTTGTAGAACATTACGCTGAACTCCTGGGCCCCGGCATGAGGCAGCACAGCCACAATCAGGAATACTATTATCCCGGCCCTCTTCATATTTTCAGATTCACATCACACACCTGGTTACTTCAGGCAGAAAACTTAAGTCTGCAGCCGTCTGTCTCATTTCAACGCCCTCACCTCTCAACACTCATATCGCAGGATTACCGCCTCACCTTTCAGGTCTCTTCTCTCCCGGTTGTCTCTCGAAGGCCCCTATATCCGGACCATCCCCTGAGGGGCGGGGCATCTGCCGGATGTCATACGGCCATGCAACAGCCTCCTCCCTGCCGGCGATGTCAAGCAACGGAGACAGGGTGTCGGGCCTGTAATCCCATGCAGTCTCATCAATAAACTGCAGTGTTCCTGTGGTAAACACATCCCTGAAAAGCGGTGAGGAAAACCAGTCAGCGGCAAGGGTGTCAATCCTGATCATCGAGCTGTCAGCCCTGAAGCTACCGGCTGCCTCAGCCCTATCCGCATCAATGATGATCTCGTTGTTCAGGGTACCGGACAGGACTGAATTCAGCACTGTCACATCAGGCAGTGTTCCGTCGCCGCGACCGATGAACATCGCCGGTTCTGTCCGGTAACCGTATTCCCATCTGTTCATCACTGTGCAGTGTATGAAACTGCCACTGCCGCCCCCGGTAAGTGATACAGTACTGAATCCGCTATGGGCAAACAGGGAGTTGACGGCTGACACATCAGCATGGTGCGCTACCAGCGAGGCGACGGAGTTATGCATGAGCCTGGCGCCGTGAAAAGTCACATCGGGCTGTGAGCCCTCACTGCCTGAAATCCTTACAGCCTCGGCAGCATTCCTTACCTCGGTGAATTGCAGCCTGTTGCCCCTGCTGCAATCGAGGAAGAGCAGCCCTTTCCACCGTCCCGGAACGTCAGTGTATTCCTTCTCGATCCTGTCAGTAGCCATCAACACGGGTTTCTCCGCCGTCCCCAGAGCCCGGAGAGCACCGGCAACAGTCATGCCGGCATCGTAATGGAAATAGACCCTGGTGCCCGGTTCCATGGTCAGCACCGCTGTAGTGTCAATGAAGAGGCTGCCCCTGATAACATATGGCCTGCCTTCACTCCAGGTGACATTGCCGTAAATATCACCTTCGACAAGCCTTATCTCCTGCCCCCAGGCTTCAAGTATGACGCGGCTGACATAGCTTCCCGACATAAAGACCACAGAATCAATGACGGCTACAGGACTATCCTCTCCCGTGGGATCAACTGTGACCTCCACAAATACAAAGAGGCTGTCGCCCTGCGCCAGGAGCAGGTTATCCGCCTCTGTTGATGGTACACCGTTGATATTCAGCCTGAAAGGTGATGCCTCTCCTCCTGCCAGCCAGATGCGGTCAATAAGCACCGGCTCCTTACCACGGTTTATTGCCCTGAACTCCCTTGTGGCCGAGCCCACACCTGAAAAAACCGTATCAAAAGAGACAGTGTCAGAAGAAAATTCAATTCTCCCGGAAACAGGATTGGCGAGAGGGTCGCAGGCAAGGCAGCCGGCGACGATAAGAAAAACCAGTATGATATGCCGTATCAGTACCTGTTGATCCACCTGTACCTCCTCGGATTGTCTCCAAAGCGTGCCAGAACAGTCAGTTCATGGGTACCGTAGGTATAACTGCGTATCTCCGAAAGTGTAAAGTCAAATGCATATCCGAGATAGAACCTGTCAACCTTAAGCCCGGCCATAAGCACGACAGCATCCTCCGTGCGGTATGAAAGGCCAAGCCAATAGTCCTCATTGTAATAGACCCTGGCAGTGATATCCATCTGAGCCGATTTAAGTACCATATCGGACGATTTCAGCATTATTGAAGGCTCGATGATCCATTCGGTTCCGGCATAGAATCTCATTCCACCGGTAAGGAAATAATGTCCCAGCTGAGAGCGGCCGTTTTCGCTTCCGTTGCCGATCATCAGGGCTCCCCTGAAGAGATTGGTCATCGAAAACCCGGCATAATACCTCCTGGTCATATAGCTTATCCCGAAGTTGGCATCGGGAATATAGACCACCTGGTCATAGTTGTTCAGCAGCTCGTCATTTACACCCGGCGGCATCACGGCACCGCTGATGTCAACAAAATACTGGTAGGCACTTAGCGACAAGCCAAACGACAGCTGCTGTTCATTCAGCAGGGGCAGATGATAGGCATAAGCCAGCTGCAATCCCGTCCTGTGCATTATCCCGTTATGATCAGAGAACAGATACCCTCCCAGACCAACCCTTCCACCCCTGGTGGGCCTGTCGATCTTCTTCCTGACCGCAGTCGATTTTGTTATGTAGCTGTCATTAAGAATCCTTGTCTGGAAGGATGCGGCATAAGTGGACGGAGCCTCGGGAAAACTCATCCACTGTTCGCGGACGGTAAGGCCAAATGTGGTGTAATAGTCACTGCCGGCATACGAGGGATTGAGGAGGAAGCCGTTCATTACGTACTGACTGTACATGGGAAACTGCTGTCCTGACAACACCGGCATGAATGCCAGAAGGCCAATCACTGTTATAATCTTCAGTCGTGTCATGTCTCCTTCCGGTTTAGATTTATTTGCTGATTATCGTGATTACACCTGTCCGCGGTTCTGAACCGTCATTCAGGTGAATGACATAATGATACGAGTCATTGGGAAGCAGCTTTCCGTTGTATCTACCGTCCCACTCATCTGCAAGGTTCCTGCTGTTATATACCAGCTTACCCCAGCGGGTATAGACAAACACCTCGGCATCAGGGTAGAGGCCTGCGTTACGTATTCTCCAGGTGTCGTTGCTGCCGTCGCCGTTGGGTGTTATTATCTCGTACACGGTCAGGCAATCAATGCCTGCCACCCCGACCGTCACAGTCTGTTGCTGCACACATCCGTTGGCATCGGTCACCGTTACGGTGTAATCGCCTGACAGCAAGCCGCTGCGGTCAGCGGAGGTGATGCCGTCACTCCACAGGAAGATGAGCTCTCCTGCCCCTCCGGTAACCGTAAGATTGATGGTTCCGTCGCGTGTATCAGGACAGGAAGCGGGCACCGTCTCAGCAGTGATAATCATCGGCGGAGGTGCAGTAAGCGTGTACTCAGAGGACAATGTACAGCCGTTGCCGTCGGTAATGATGAGCGTGTAAGTGCCGGCCGGCAGCAGGGAGATGGCATCCGCATCGGATGTAAATCCTCCGGGACCGCTCCAGGACAACACCAGTGGAGGAGTGCCGCCTGCAACAGTCACACTGACGGAGCCGTCAGCAGACTCGGGACAGGTGACCCCGAAGCCTCCGAAATCAGAGAGGGTGACGTCCGTAACAACGATTGCGTCAGGCTCAGTTATCTCCCGGGTGAAATCAAAAGTGGCACATCCGTTGAGGTCAGTAACCGTCATCTCATAGATGCCCCCGGCCAATCCTTCAATGTCAGCCGATGAAGCTGTGAAGCCGTCAGGACCTGTCCAGCTGATGCTGTACGGCTCTGTGCCCCCGGTGAGTGTGGTGTAGACTGCACCATCGCCGGCACCGTGGCATGCAATATTCCGCGAACTGTCAAGCGAAGCCGTGAAGGGCAGAGGCTCAATAACAGTCAGGCTGGTGTCAGCGATGCATCCGTTCGCATCCATAACCTCCAGATAATAAGTTGCGGCTGTAAGTCCGGTGAATGAGCCTGACGCCTGGAACGGGGCTCCGTCAATACTGTAGGTGTACGGATCAGAACCGCCGGTCGCTGTCAGGACTATCTCACCGTCTGTCAGACCAGCACAGCTGATGTCCTCATGCTGCGTAACCTGTATCACCGGCAGCGGATATATCGTAATGACAGCCTCGTCAGTGACCGTTCCGCATGAGCCGCCTCCTGTAACCTCCATGGTCAGGGTGACAGTGCCGGCAGTATAATCGGCAGGGCCGAAGGTATAATAGGGATTGTCGGCCGTGACGTCGTCAAAGGTACCGTCCCCGCTGCCGGTCCAGGTGACCGTGCCCCCGGTGTGGAAGGCTCCCGTGACCTGGTATCCGGCCTCAGAGCTGCATAGGGCGGCATCAGGACCGGCATCAAATGGCGCAGGCATGGGGTCGTTGACAGTCACCGTGGCGTCGCATGTGGCTGTGTTGCCGCTGGCGTCGGTGACAGTGACGGTGACAGTAACAGTGCCCAGGTCTGCACATGTGAATGACGACTGGCTCAGCGTCACTGATGCTACGGCACAGTTGTCTGCAGGAGCACCGGCAAGGAGATCGGCAGCAACTATCGATGCATTGCCCGTAGCGTCAAGAGTGACGGAGGCATCGGTACAGGATACAACAGGAGCCTCGGTATCATTGACGGTGACATCAAATGAACAGACCGAAACAAGGCCGTCGTCATCAGTGGATGTGTAGGTCACCGTGGTCACTCCCACCGGGAAGGTTTCGCCCGGGAGATGAGTAGATACCATGGCTGCGGTGGAGACCGGAGCTGCCCAGCTTACAACGGCCGAACAGCTGCCCGGGTCATTGCTTACGGTTATATCCGGGGGACATCCGGTGATGACGGGAGGATCATCGTCCTCAATAGTGACCGTAACGTTCTGTGCAGCCAGGCCGTCAAAACTGTTATCCGAAAGAGCCTGGTTCACGGTCACGGCAATAATGTCCGTACGATCAGCATCAAGAGCATCATCTACCGCAGCGACAGTAACCACAACGGGCACGTTCCAGTCTGCCGTGGTAAAGGTCACCTGAGCAAGATGGGTGACATGTACCGGAGCTGCATTGACCAGATCAAACACCACATCCTTAAGGGGCTGGGCGGTGAGAACAATGGTGAACTCCCCTGCCGGCCCCCCTTCATTGATAGTCAGTGCGAGGGGATTTACGACAAAGCCTGCCAGGTCATCATTGGTGACATTGACAGTTACGGCTGCTGTCACCCCGTCATAACCGTCATCAGACAGCGCATCATTGACAGCAAGAGAAATGGTGGTTGACACATCAGGCACGGTGTTGTTGTTGACCCCCGTAACCGTGATAGTCTGCGGAATATTGTAGTTGGCCGTCGTGAATGTCAGCTGCGGAATATTTATAGTGGCAACGGCGGTATTGTCACTTACAAGATCAACAACGACACTCCCGGAAACCGGAGCTGCAGACAAAGCTACCGTGAAAGTGGCCGTTCCGTTCTCGGCCACGGTCACATTGACGGGATTAGCCACTATTAACGGCACGTCATTATTGACGATCGTTACCGGGATATCAATATCCGGAAGTGGATCAAACGGGTCATGCGAGAGTGCGTCATTCACCGAAAGTATCAGATGATCAGTCTGGTCGCCCAGGGATGTATTCTCAACCGACTGAAGCGTTATCACCTGATGGGTGGCATAGTTTGATGAGTTGAATGTCAGTGTTGCAGGAGAGACGTTCAGCAGCCCGGGCATAAGGGTGGTAACATCAATGGTAACCGGCGCAGCAGGAGGACTCTCCAGCCATACCTCAACTGTAGCCGTGGATCCCTCGGCCATGTTTACCGCAGCAGGGGAAAATAGTATCACCGGAAGATCATCGTCCGCGATGGTAATTAATGCCGGTGTTGAGTCGACTGACACGGCAGGCGCACCTGAGACACCTGTGACTGTTATGATCACCGTCTCGTCGCCTTCAACAATCAGGTCGGCGACAGATGTCAGGGTGAGATTGTAAGTCAGTGCTCCTGCAGGTATCACGACCGACCCTGAAAGTGCCACGAAATCGGTTCCCGAAGCAGCTGTCCCGGACACACTGTAGGAGACTGTCCTTGCTGTCGAGACAGGGTTGCTGAGTGTAAAGGTGAAGGTGCCCGTCCCTGCAGCTCCCGGTCCTCCCTCGTCTATTGCCGGTGTTGCAGCCGAGACGCTGACGGTGGAGCTGTCATCGTTGAGTATCGTGTATACGGAGTTGACAACCGTACCTGCGGATACCGTCACAAAGGTATTCATGCTTAGGTTGATGGTTTCATCCGGCTCCACGGTGAGGTCTCCCAGGATGGTCAGCACCGAGGCAGGGATGGGTATCGCTACCGGCGTTGTGTAGTCACCTGCCGGGATGGAGATCAGGTTGCTTGTCTGAGACCAGTCTGCCGATGAGGCGGTTCCATTGGAAACCATCACTATCAGGCTTCCCGGCTGGCTGATGATCCCTCCGCTGACCACTATCTCAAGCGAAGTGACAGGAGCAGAGGTATTGCCTTCAGCTCCCGAGGCTGTGGCTGAGGAGAAAGAGGCATAAACGTTATCATCATTGAGGATCGTATAGGTGTGACTGCTCTGGGCGCCGACCGACAATCCTGCGGAGGGATTGGAAAGAGTGGTTATAATTGTCTCGGAAGGCTCAACAAGTGCGTCGTTGATAACGTTAATAGTGAATGAACCTGTCACCGATCCGGATGCAATTGTAATGGTTCCGGGAGAGAGGTTGTAATCCACTCCCGGGGTTGCCGTTCCGCCGGTAGCTGCATAGTCTACCGAGAGGTCTGCAGTATGAGGATAGTTAAGATAAGCCTGAACGGTAACAGTGGTGATGTCCTCCGTGCCTGAGTCCGATACAACCGTAAAGTTCACCTCCGGACGGAAGGCAATGATGGTCATGTGCTGCCCGTCAGTGATGTTCAGATCAAGGGTGTAGGTTCCGGCCGTGAGCGTGGGGCGGTGCATGACAGCCCCCGAGGTGAAGTCGCCGTCATCGTCGGTCACTATTCCGACCATCGGATAACCGGCAGGCAGTGCCGGCAGTGAGGAGGCAGGGATACTAATGGTCACGGTACCTGCATCGGAGGTCTCATCAAACCGCCACTCCCTTGCAAGGCGATAAGTACCGGGAGCAGGCACCTCGTCTGTAGTCCATGTTTTGGCTCCAGCCCTGTCATGCCCGAAGAAAAGATATTCACCTTCACTGAGATCAGTCGGGGAAGTAACTGACAACATGCCCGTCGACCATGCATTGGTGAAGGTTGTGCCGTTGTAAGCCGCAAGGCCTGTGACATCGTGGGAGTGAGTCACCTCCCAGGCATAATGGTCATCGGCTATGGGAAGCAGGTATTTTGCTCCGAGGTTATTGTGCAGCACGACACGCTCGGCATCGTTAAGCTGACCCGAGAAGAGCACCACCTCCATCATCTCTCCGTCGAAAAAGCCTGCGGGGTTAAAGGAAGCATTCATCTGCGTCGCACCGAGAAGTGCAAAGTTGGAGACAAGTGAGGGGACGAATCCCGACGATGAGCTTCCTGTGAGTGGTGTTCCATTGAGGTATGCTCCGTAACCGGATACGGAGGCACCTGAAGGATTTGTATAGTAAATTATCTTCAGGTCGCCTGCCGTGTGTCCGTCACTGAACACCTGGTCATGACCGTTGAACCTTACAGCATCGGCATATTCAAGATTATAGCTCCTGACGGCATTGGCTCCCCCGAGGTTTTTTTGTCCCATATAGAGCCCGCCGTTCTGTTCGTCGGCGGCGGTGCTGTTTCGTGCCACGATTACAACCGTGGCGGCATCGGATCCGGCAATGCCCAGCGATCCGTTGTAACCGAGGAAGTCACCTCCCACTCCTCCCTGGTCAGTAAAGGTGACGGAAGGATAACCGTTAATTGCATCAAGGGTCAGCGACGGAACTGTCTGTCCCATGACAACCGGCCCGAAATCGCGCATATGACCGGATAGATCATACCAGCTGGTAACAAAATAGAGAGGCTGGATGGCTATCAGACTGTCTGATCTGAGCCACAGTTGAGTATTGACGATGCTGCCGACACCTCCGGGACCAACCTGCGCTTCAGTCGTCAGCGGAGGCAGTGTCAGGATAATGGCAAGCAGAAACGGTAACAGGAATGTGCGTTTCATATTAGTCAGGATCAGAATAGGGAAAACATATCATGCTATCTATCAAACAGTTGAAGCGTAAGTGTGCTGCCATTTGCCTGTAAATGGTAACTCACTCAAAGTCAAAAAGAACCAAAAGCTAATATAAATATTTTTCGATTATTGATATGATTGATCAGGGTTGCATAATCAACAGAGTTAATAACAAGACAAATTGAAATGAAATAAGGTTGTTTCAGCAGATTTTTAAACTCTTTTTTCGTGTAATGCAATTTTCGGACTCTCCCTTGCGTAATCAAAAATGTGAGTTATATTTGCACTCGCTTTTCGGGCGATTAGCTCAGTTGGTTCAGAGCACCTGCCTTACAAGCAGGGGGTCGTAGGTTCGATTCCTACATCGCCCACCGAAAGATGAGGCACATGCGAAGGAAAACGCAGGTGCCTTTTTCATTTGTACAAAATCCCGGCTCACTTCACGAAGAGAGCCGCTTCCTGACAGCCGGACCTGAAGGTGCCTGGTGTGAAAGTGTGTAAATAATATCTCACTTTCTCTGACGGGTAGGATGATCTGTGAGGCTGGCAGCCGTAAAGCATGAAAGGGCTTCACACCCGAGGAAGATAATAAAAAAGGCAGTTCCTCCCCCCACGTACTTTTTGAAATAAGGTATAGATGAAAAAATTGTCCGACTAGCGTACGTGATTGAAACTGCCTTTGCCCAAAAATAGATAAAATTTATTATACAAGGTGTAATATGTGTTACAAATTTATATAGTTAGTGTGTTAATTACAATTATCGGATGAGCTTTCATATATGCCTGAATATTTTTCCGTCACCACCATTCATCCATTGACCATTCAATAGCATATTTTAGTCAAATCCAGCCTGTTGCCCCATTGCCAGCTCCGTAATATTGTGTTACTTTATAATTCCGAAGGTCCTTTTTAATTTTGAGAGGCAGCCCCCACAGGTACAAAAAAGTGAGGGCTGCTTCCGTTTATCTGCACGTAACCAACCTGGCATAATCAATCACCCCGCTTGTGTAATCAGTCACCCGAAAAAAAAGAGGCCTGCCCTCCAAAAAAAGAGGCCAGCCCTCCGGCTGACCTCTCCTGTCTGACAATTGTCTCGCTATTCCGTCCTGAACCCTGCTAATACTCAATTCCTGCCAGGTCGATCCTGAACACCCTCTGCGAAACGATGTTATCAATTGCGGTGTATTGGAATGCGGTGTAGTACCTTCCTTCATAACCCTCATATGACCCTACATACAGATATGTGTCATCAAATACCAGGTCCCTGTCCCTGTTGATGTCAAGAACAACCTCAAGGTAGTGAACGTCACCCTCAAAATAGTCTCTGGCTTTAATGGTACCAATCGGGCCTATAATGGCAGGCAGTGAAGCCTCCACAAGGTCAAATGTATTCTCCATGCCATAGATGTAGTAGTTGTATCCCATGTGAAGTGTCCCGGGTGTTGGGTCAACTCCAAGTCCTCCGCTGACCGCCCAGGCGCTTTTTCTGATGTATGTCCATGACTCGCCGGCTACAGGCGTTGCCAGGTATGTTTTCAGGGCTATTACCAGTTCAGGTACTTTTTCTACCAGGCAGAAGGTCAGGTTACTGAGTCCCGCAGCCTTGCCTGAGGCATTTACAGGTGCAGTCAGTCCGCTGTCACCCAGGGTGCCTCCGGGATAGAAATAGACATTTGCTGCATTTCCACCCTTGACTATCACTGCACCTACGACATAATACTTATCCCCGATCATTATCGGACCCTCAAGCTCAAAATCAACGAATTTGCCGTGGGTTACATCAACCAGAACGCCGTCAGGGAAGTTGCCTGCAAAGACGCCTCCGTGATAATCCACCTTCTCTCCGCACAGAAAATAGTCATCCGGCAGTGAAAATGCCGTCGCCACTTCAGCACATGTCCTGTTTCCTCCGTTGTTTGCTCCCGGAATAATAACAGGAGCTACTTTCATAATATCACTTGGCTCAGGGGTAACAGTTGCCACAGTATCTCCCTTTTTAAGTACAATCCCGCTTTCGTCCTGCTCGCAGGATCCAAGCGCCGCGACCATTAATATCGCTGCAAATAAGTAAACAAGTTTTTTCATCTCAGCCTTTTTAATTTTTGTCAACCAAATAAATATTTAATTATCTGTTATACTTGATTATGCAATCAGCCCAATCCGTGCTGATCTCTTCTTTGCATGGAAATATGTCAGTCCGTTTATCTCTGTCATTCCGATTAGCTGCAGGCGGCACTCCTCAAGCAGGTTTGAGACTGTCCTCTTGGTAAGATACCTGTTGGTCTTGAGATCAATGAAACTGTACATCCTGTTGATGAAAGGGATCCTCGATTCAATACCGTTCTCATAGGCCTCCGCCTTCTCCGAAAGGTTCCTTGGAAGATTGCTGTACTTGTCGGAAAAGCCGTTTTGTGTCCTGTTGTCAATAAAACAACCTACAAAACGGCTTTCACCCTGAAGCATCCCGGACACATTATGCAGGAAATCCCTTATCTCCCTTACATAATTCAGCTGCTTGAGATTGACAACAGTCTTTACTCCCTTCATATCTTCGGCATCAAAAAAATAGTGCCGTGATGAAGGAATCACGAGTATGTTTGTCTCATTGACCGGTCCCAGATCTTCGAGGTACCTTATCAGGTCCTGCCGGACTTCAGCGTTGAGCTCTGAAAATAGGTGATTCAGCTTCATCATCCGTGAGCTGCTCATCCGTGAATTCAGACCTGCCTTGTTGCTGAATTCATTTGTATTGTTTCCCATTGGCTCAGTATTCATATCTTCTTATTATCTTTTGCTGTTAAGCCATATAGTACCTGTAGTCAAAAACGATCCCGTTCTCTCTCAGCCACCAGCGCAATGCCTTTGCGATTTTCCGGCGCCTGATCAGAACTTTGCCCGTTTCCGGTGATGTTATCTGAAAAATCATCTTCATGAAATCGGTCCTTTGGTCATGTCAAAGATAAGGTACAGACAGGCCCATGACAAGCATTTAAAGCCCACTGATTGGGCTTTTGCGCTTGTCATGCAAATCGTTAATCAAAGTATTCGGGGTGTTCACTGACACTAACCAACCACTAACACGGCTGACAAGGCCATTCGTCAAAAGAGACCTCTTTTTTACTAAATTCCGGGGCTTATAATTTCCCCTGAAAGAATATTAAACTGTATGATTTTGTAAGTCAGGTCTTTGCAAATATCAGGCGTTGGACTCCCGACAGAATATTGCATTTTGACAAACAGGAGATTTTACAAGGTAAGATTTTATGGTATCCGGCTGTTTTTCCTCCATTTTCATGAAAAAATGAGCATGCCGGCACTTTAAAACGGCAGAAATGGCCTCAATGGAATATTAAGGTGACTGTTATGGCCTTCTTGTCTTCCTGAGAGCCAGGTACCTGGCCCTTGCCTCTTCGGCATCGGCATCAGAAGGGATATAAATTTTTGTTCTGTGGTCAATTACAACCTCCTTCATGAGCGACAGATCGGGAGATTTATGGACAACAGGCTTTTTCTCAATCATAATTAATTCACTTTTTTAAAAAAAAGTCCCGCCGTCACCGGCGGGACCAGGATTTTCAGAGTGATGTATTTAGTTTACACACGTTTTACATTTACGGCATTCAATCCTTTTTTTCCCTGCTCCAGGTCAAAGCTAACAACATCATTTTCCTTGATATTGTCCTTTAAACCAGATGAATGTACAAAATACTCCTTGGGTGAATTTTCATCTTTTATGAATCCAAATCCTTTGAATTCATTGTAGAATTTTACTGTTCCTTTATTCATTACTTTTATTTATAAATATGCCGCAAGATACGCTTTTTTCTCCGGATATTCTATTTATTTTCAATAAATTATACCGAACTATTTTAATTGTGCCTCAAAATGGAGATATTGTGTACCGGGTGAAAGGAAAAATAAAATGATCTATAGCAATGAAAAAGAAACTTATAGTGAGTGCTGTTTGCCTCACACTGCTGTCATTGAACTCCTGCGACAGGAAAGAGATGCCACTTTATAAATCCGGTGAATATGCTGTATACCCCGGCCATGTTGTGCAGGGAGAATCAATGGCTACAGCGCTGAGTCCGGAATACATTACATCGGGTTATGTAAGCCCGGCAACCGGCATCGACCCGGTCATTCAGTTCAAGTTCAGCATCAACGGCCGCGACAATGAATTGCCGTTCGGAGTAAACCATCAGGCAAACATTTACCCTGAGGGTGATGACACTGTTGTGATTGACGTGATTTTCGGCGAGAGAGCCGATGCTGGTTCCCAGAAAGATGCCTCACAGATGCTGCCTCCCAATACAAGGGTCAGGTTCAGGGTCGATTTCAGGGAAATCGATATGGCTTTCAAGGATAAAGGCTTTTTTGACGATCTTCACGGCAACCGCATTTTTGCCTCCGACTTCAAGGGTATCTACATTGCCGGAGACACCTATCCCCTGAGCTGGGATTTCGAAAACATCGCAGGAAATCCTCAGCTGAAGATGGAAGACTCCGACGGCGACGGCATCTATGAAAACGAACTGGTATTCAATGTATATGACCCTTCAGCCCACACATCTTCGGAGTGGAGGCTGAACAATGACATATCCCGGTATCCTCAGTTTGAAAGCACCTCTCTGCTTCTGACTGCGCTTTATAACATGTCTCTTGATGAGATGGTAATGCTGATGGAAGAGGACGGCACCTTCCGAACGGGAAAAGAGTGGGCCGGCGTCTGGACGCGTGATATCAGCTACGCCACCCTCCTTTCGCTGGCCTGGCTCGCTCCGGAGAGATGCATGGAAAGCCTCAGGAGGAAGGTCTCAGACAACAGGATAATACAGGATACCGGCACAGGCGGTGCATGGCCTGTCTCATCAGACCGGGTCGTATGGGCGCTGGCAGCATGGGAGATCTACAAATATACAGGCGACAAAGAGTGGCTGACCGAAGCTTTTGAGACGGTGAAGAACAGTCTGGAGGCCGACAGCTTGATGGTCAGTGACCCTGCCACCGGCCTGAAAAGGGGAGAATCCTCATTCCTCGACTGGAGAAAACAGACCTACCCTCTCTGGATGGAGCCGGCCGACATCTATGCATCACTGAACCTGGGCACCAACGCTGCATACTGTCAGGCACTGAGAGTCACAGGACTGATGGCACGCGAGCTTGGCCGGGAAGATCACTGGTCAACCGACGCAGAACAGCTGCGCGATAGCATAAACACCCACCTGTGGCATGAGGAGAAGGGATTTTACGGCCAGTACCTTTATGGCAGGTATTCCCGGTCGCTGTCATCAAGATCTGAAGCACTGGGTGAGGCGTTCACCGTCCTGTTTGACATTGCAGATGAGGCGAGAAAGCAATTGGTGCTTCAGAATACCCCGGTCACTCCCTTCGGCATCACCTGCATCTTTCCCCAGATACCAGGCATACCTCCATACCACAATAATGGCATCTGGCCATTCGTGCAGGCATTCTGGACCATGGCCAACGCGGCTGAAAAGAGGGTCGACGCGGTTGAGTCAGGACTGGCATCAATTATCCGCCCTGCTGCACTGTTCCTGACAAACAAGGAAAATTTCGTGGCAGAGACGGGTGATTTTGCAGGCACAGAGATCAACTCTGACAGACAGCTGTGGAGCGTTGCGGCCATGCTGGCAATGCACCACCGTATTCTCCTGGGAATCAGTTTTGAAATCGACCGTTTGAAGTTTGATCCCGTCATACCCCGGAATTACAGCGGGGACTATTCGCTGAATAATCTCAGCTATCGCGGCGGAACCTATGATATTACGGTTACCGGATGGGGAGACGGCATCAGCGTCTTTAAGATTGACGGGAATGTGACTGCAGACCATTCTATACCTTCAACAATGACCGGCAGTCATACTGTTGAAATCGTAATGAACAGCCAGGCAAACAAAGAGCATTACCGTGCTGTGGAAAATTACACGGCACCTGAAACACCTCACCTGGAAGCAGAGGGTAACATTCTCTCCTGGAATACCGTAAGCAATGCCACAGAATACCGTCTGTACAGAAACGGCAGGCAGGAACCTGCACCAGCAATGAGCCCGGTTGAGATACCCCGTTCTGAAGATCCGGCAGAATACCAGGTCATGGCGGTTGACAGCAACGGGGTTGAGTCGTTCCTCAGCAATCCGGTAACGGTTCTGCCGGAAAATGGCTCTCACATTATTGAAGCAGAGAACTTTAACATCAAGGGAGAAAACGGTGCAGAAGGGTTCTCAGGCAACGGTTATGTAAGGTTTTCACTGGAAAACAAAAGGGATCTGACTGTCAAGATTAACGCTGCTGACGGCAGATACGCGCTTCGGATGCGCTACGCCAACGGCACCGGCCCGGTGAACACTGACAATAATTGCGCCACACGGTCGCTTTATGTCAACGGTGAATTTGCAGGACCACTGGTTTTTCCTCAGCGGGGACTCGATGAGTGGTCAGACTGGGGATTTACCAATGTTGAGTGGATCAGTCTGAAGAGCGGGGAGAATCTTCTGACAGTCAGGTATGATGATTTTAACCGCAATATGGACGGGGAGATAAACGAGTTCTTCCTGGATTACATTTCACTGGAAAAGTACCCCGCAGAATAACACAGCATCATAATGTGCTAATTCATTTTAAGCATACATTATCACACAGTGGCCGCCGCATTCCGGCTGCACCGTTCCCGCCTCTGGGTGATCACCGTTTCTGACAGCCCAGGCCGGGGAGATCGGGTGGAAGCGTCCAGAAAGGTGCGCTGTAGACGGGTCCTCCGGTGAAGGGCTCCAGGTCAGGTTCAATGTGAGGATCAAGATCGATGTGGCTGAAGCAACCCATCCCCGCCGCAAAGTGAACGGAACAGCCCAGTGCAAGTTTCGACTCCAGCATGCATCCGATCATCAGTTTGATATTGGCACTGCGGGCAATGGCAGCGATATCCATAGCCTCAATGATACCTGATTTCATGAGTTTAATATTGATATAATCGGCACATCCGGTGCGCACCACATTTATGGCATCGGCGCTGGTGAAAACCGACTCGTCAGCTCCTATCGGTATTGATGTATGATCTTTGACAAACCTCATGCCCTGCAGATCATATCTTGAGACAGGCTGTTCAAAGAGTATGGGTCGGATGTTATTTTTGCCCATCTCCTCGATGAAATGGACCGCCTCGCAGGGCGAATAGCCCTGGTTGGCGTCTATGGTTATACCGCATGCCGGAGCTCCCTCTCTGATGGCAAGCAGGCGGTCAATATCATCTGTCAGTTTCTTTCCCACCTTGGTTTTAAGAACAGTGTATCCAGCCTTTGCCAGTTTTGCTGCATTGGCTTTTGCCGTCTCCGGCGGCACGATGTCAATGGTGTAGTCTGTCTCGGCCCTGTTGCCTACACCGCCGAAAAACTGGTACATTGGAATGTCAATCATCTTCGTATAGGCATCAAGGAGGGCCATCTCAATAGCACAGCGTGCAGTGACCTGTGCCCAGAAAACACCCCTCAGTGTGGCAGAGATGGCTCTGTAGTCTGTGATCTCCTTCCCTTCGAGGAATCCGACACAACTTTTCAGGGCAGCCAGAACTGTCTCCTGGTTTTCGCCGTTGATAGGTTCCAGCGGCGCGGCCTCGCCATAGCCTTCAATACCATTCTCCAGAACTACCGTAACAAGAGCGTTCTCAATGCTGTACTTTGTTCCGATGGCAATCGTAAACGGCTCATCCAGCGGCACGTTGAGTGGTTCAATAAATACTTTCCTGATTTTAACTGTTTTCATTTTTTTTCTTCCATTTATTTAATAAATCCAGTAACTGGCTGACCTGCTGGCCGGTATGACTGACAGATACTGTAATCCTGATCTGGTGCATCTCCTTCCTTACGGGATAATTCATAAAGGGAGCAATCACTCCGTTCTCTTCCAGGTAAAGCGAGAGACCCCTGGCCTTCTCAGGTGCATCAAAGATCAAAGGTATGATAGGAGTCCTGTCGTTGCTTGTACTGTACCCCATCCCGGCTATCTCTTCCCTGAGGTGCCATGCTGATTCCAGGAGCTTAAGGCGGAGACCCGGATTGTCTCCGAGGATTCTGAGCGATGCTATTCCCGCGGCTACTATCGGCGGCGGAAGAGCCGTCGACGCCTGGTAGGTGGCTGATCTCTCCCTGATCAGCGCGGTGAGGGTCCTGCTGCCCGATATGAACCCGCCGTACCCACCCAGTGCCTTGCTCATTGTTTCGGTCTGGTATATCCCTTCCTCCCTGCCCAGACCGAAATGCTCGGGTGTACCCTTGCCCGTATCACCAATTATGCCGGTGGCATGAGCGTCGTCAACCACCAGAATACCGTGATGCTTACTGACCACCGGGAATATTCTGTCAAGCGGGGCAATCTCACCCGTAAGCGGGAAAAGGCCGTCTGTAATCACCAGCGGGGCGGAATCCCTGTTTTGATCAAGCAGGTGATCAAGATGATCCGCATTGCAATGATCATAGAAGATCACACTGGCAACATCGGCAGGGATGGCAGAGATGATACTGGCATGTGCCGACTGGTCGATGAAAACCTTCGAATAACTGCCCCTGAGCACCTCCAGGAGTATGCTGTTCCCCAGATAACCCGAAGCAAAGATAACCGCATCCTCCTTACCCTTGAAGGATGCCAGTGCACTCTCCAGCTCCAGGTGTATATCGGCCGTGCCGGTAGTGTGCCTGGAGGCTGAGAAGTTTACACCGTATTTTTCAACAGCACTGATGACTGCCGCCTTGATGCGGGCATCGCCTGCAAGGCCCAGGTAATTATTGCCGGCAAAGTAGGAGTATCTCCTGCCGTTGCTGATGATATAATTACCGACTTCGCTGCTTAAAATGATCATAAAAATTTGTCTGACAGGACTGACCTGAAGAGCCTATCAAAAGTACATCATAATAAACTAATTCTCCATCACTCTCAACAAAAAGAGGCCCCTCCCGCGGCTCTTTATCTCTGCACCGGTCAACGGACAGGGTGTCACTGAGTTTGCATAACATATTAGTTTTTATTAAATTGCGACCCGTTCTGTGATGCATACATATTTTACAACATAAATTTTATATTATGGAAGAAACTTTGAAAAACTGGTCGGATCAGATAATTCCGTGGCTCACAAATCATGGTATAAGAATATTAGTAATCGCGGTCCTCGCACTACTTATCGACAGAGTGCTGAAAAGACTGATTGTCCGGACTGTCAGGGCATCGGTAAAGTCAGATGAGCATACTTCTGCCGATGCTGAAAAAAAGCGCGAAGAAACACTGATAAGAATCTTTACCGGAGCTATGAATATTGTTATCGTCGTCGTGGCATTGATGATGATAATCGGGGAAATGGGAATCGAGATCGGACCGCTGATAGCCGGAGCCGGAATTGTAGGACTGGCAGTTGGCTTTGGAGGCCAGTACCTGATCAGGGATATAATAACAGGACTCTTCCTGATGCTTGAGAATCAGTACCGTATTGGAGATGTCGTTGATATTGAAGGTTTAAGCGGGGCCGTGGAGGATATAAGCCTGAGGAAGACAACCCTCCGTAACCTTGACGGTACAGTGCATCATATTCCTCACGGCTCAATCACAAAGGTCTCCAATCTGTCAAAGGACTTTGCAAGGGTCAACATCGACATGGGTGTAGGCTACAGTACGGATATTGACCACCTGATTAAGGTAATCAACGAAACCGGGAGGGAGCTGGCCGCTGATCCGGCATTCAGTGATGCAATCATCTCGCCGCCACAGTTCCTCAGGGTGAATGAGTTTGCAGACTCTGCCATAATAGTCAAGATACTCGGCGACACCAAGCCCCTGAAACAGTGGGAGATTGCAGGCGAATTCCGCAAGAGGCTGAAGTTTGCCTTTGACAGGGAGGGTATTGAGATCCCGTTCCCGCAGACGGTGATACATCAAATCAAAGAGTAAATCAAGAAGGGGAATAAGGGTTAATCTGCTCACGCAGCAAAGTCAAGGAAGCGCTGGCGCAGTTGCTCCTGCATAACAATGGCAAGATATAAAAAGGCCGGCGAATCAGCCGGCCTCTCTCTATTGGAATATCACTGACAAACTATTACAGTTTATCGACTTTCAGTTTGACATCGAGGTTGAACTTGACCGGTACGGTATACTTCACATCTACCGCCTTCCCCCGCTGGGTTCCTGGCTTCCAGTCGGGCATCTCCCCGATTACCCTGACGGCCTCGGCATCCAGGAGAGGATGAACTGATCTTACCACCTTCACATTACCCACCTTGCCGGTTTTACTGACAACAAAGGTAACAACAACAACTCCTCTGACACCCTCATGCTTTGCCTGTTCGGGATACCTGGTATTCTGAGCAATCCATGAAATCATGGCCTCCTCTCCTCCGGGAAACTGAGGCATCTCCTCGACAACGACGAAGACCTCATCGCTCTCTTTTTTCTGTTGTCCGGGCACTATTACCTCCTCCCTGATCGGAGAAGCATCAGCACTGCTGCTTTTGGTAGTGATTTCTATAACGCCATCACGGGCCTTCTCTCCATACTTCAGCACGGCCATCTCTCCTTTCAGCACATTTATAGAGGCAATCGCAGAAGGGGAGATCTCAGACAACGGCTTTTTCGTTATCTCTCCGTCCAGCACAATGAGGGCAGTGGACGGGAAGGATGCTGGCGGCGGAGGCGGTGGTGGTGGTGGCGGAGCTCCTGCCCCGGAGGGTGGCGGAGGTGGTGGCGGAGGTGGAGGCGGGGGTGGTGGCACGGGACCAATATTTACCGTATCGGTTACTACTGTGCTGCCTTGCATCGTAATAACAGGGTTACGGCCTCCGGTTTTCACCGAATAGACTTGTGTTGTGAACCCTACATAGGATATCACCAAAACGGCATCGTCCGGAACATCCTGCAGGACAAAACGTCCTGCTGCATCACTTGTGGTACCGACTGTGGTGCCCTTAATTAATATCACGGCCCCTTCCAGCGGATTACCTCTCTCATCCCTGACCACACCCGAGACAATCTTTTCAATTTCAGAAGTGACGACGGCTGGAGTTGCCCCGTCTGCCACTCCCTCCACAACCCTGTACTCCGGCTTCGCAAAGGCAAAAAGCACCAGTGCGGCTACCGGCAGGATCAGGAACAGTCGCAGCTTCCTGTAGGGTGAACTGATTCTATTTTTCATCATGACAAATCGTTTTTTGTTAAATGAGTAACTGAAAAAGCTCCCAAGGTCGATAACCGGTGAGCCGGCAATCTGGTTGAGAAGTACAGCCCTGTAGACGGCCGGGTCGGAGGTACGCTGCAGCGCCTCCTCATCGGCCAGGTACTCATGGTTTTGCCTGATGAACCCGGAGTAGATCCAGGCAACAGGATTAAACCACTGGACTGCACAAAAAAGAGATGAGAGCAGCAGGTCAAACCAGTGCATCTGTCTGATATGCACCAGCTCATGATTCATTATCTCCCTGGTCTCGGTTTCTGAAACTGAAGGATTGACAACCACAAGGGAGAATAAGGAAAATGAGCCTGGAAATTCAGATGACCGGATCACCTTTACAGGATAGCCCGGTGTACAGTCCGTCTTTCCGGCGGCCCGCAGCACGGGTATAACCTGTGCCACGTACCGTGAAAAGATAACGGCAATCCCGGTCATCCAGACGGCACTTAAAACCACCGCCATAATCTGTTGCCAGGCGCCTTCATCATACAACGATACTGTTACCGGACCGGCAGTCGCACCGGCCTGTAGTACAGGCACCTCTACAACATACCGGACAGTAATTAACGGAAGGATGAAAGATGCAAGGATACCGGTGACAAGGTAGATCCTGTTGAGAAGAAAAAACCTCTCATTCCTGAGGAAGAGATAATAGACCAGTGCAAAACCTGTTATCCAGACTGCCGACCTGAGCAGGTAAAAACCTATCGATTCCATCACTTTTACTCTTTACTGGCCGATAACTCCTTTCGCGTCTCCCTGATCAGCTCTTCCAACTCCGCAACGGAAAGATCCTTTTCACGTGCAAAGAATGATGCCATGGCGGGGAATGAGTTGTCAAAATAACTTTCAAGCAGTCCGAAAAGCTGGTGCCGTGAATACTCCTCCCTGGAAACAGTCGGGTAATAAAGATGGACGTTCCCAAAGGACTTGTGGTCAACATATCCCTTTTTCTCAAGGATCCTGACCACAGTCGATACCGTGTTCCTGGCAGGTCTGGGTTCATCAAAACGCTCACGTATATCCTTAACCAGTCCCTCCCCGAGATCCCACAGTATCTGCATCACCTGCTCCTCTGCCCTTGTCAGTTGCATTGTTTTCATATCTGTTCTTTCAATCCTTCAATGCAAATATATGACTATTCTTTTAGTCATGCAACTATTTTTACAACTTTTTTGACTATTTTTTTAGTTCTAAGGCTAATGTGCTTATATTATATCTGTTACGGGGCATGGTCAGGAGTCATAATGACCCGTTGCCAGTTGATGATGCTATTGGAAGCAGTCAGTCAGGAGGCAGCAGCCGGCAGCCAGTGAGGCGGCCACAGCAGAATGGCAGAAGCCGGGGACAAAGCAGCTACAGAGCGGCAGCAGCCGGCAGGCAGTGAGGCAGGTGCAGCTAAAGTACAATAAACCGGCAGGCATGGAAGCACGAGTCGAAGTGCGGGTAGCAGTCAGCCAGGATGTGCAGGAACGTCTATTTAAGTCTTTGCCGGATTGTTGACCATGTGTCGGTAATGAGAAAGCTCTCCTCCATGTAACCGATCATCTTTTCAAACCGTTTCATCGGGATGGCGAAGGTGAGTTCATCTTCAGGCACACATTTGCGCGCGGAGAGGTCGAACATGCCGATCACCGCCCTCGGTTTGTCAGACAGACTCTCAAGATAGGGATGGTGTATTATGGAGGCGCAGCCTGAACCAAAGGGTGTAAAAGTGCCATTGGGTTCCGACTGGTCGAAGTTGGCGAGCGTGAAAAGCCCCGACAACACATCGGGCCTGGCGAAGAAGATCACCACATCGGGATCGTCAGCCTCTTCCAGCTTATCCCACCTCTTGAAAACCAGGTTCATTCCCGAAACCGGCAGTATCTTCTGCGACTTCATGAACTCCTTCACCAGTTCTGGGGTCCGGAGGTATCTTTCGCCCTCAATCTTTTCGTTACCGCATGAAAGGAAATGTTCGAATCCGGGTCTCATCCTGTCAGTGAAGCCAAGATATCTCCTTCCGCCGCCGCAGGTAACCCTCTCAGCATTGTAGACAAGGCTCCTGCCCTCCCTGACCCTGGCCAGCTCGCAGACAATGCAGCTCCATCCCTTTGGCTTGTCGGCCCAGTGTGCCCCGCCGTCGGCATAGGTGTAGTAGAATGTAACCGGCAGGTCAGCGTTGCCGAAATATTTTTCCCATAATGTTATAAAGGTGTCGCGAAGTGTGAGGTCCATGATGCATATTTACAGTGGATGTAAATATAACACCGTTCTGTGTTAATCGTTCAGTGATGCGGAGACCTGCAGCAGACCCCTGGGTACGTGGAAGCAGCCTTTCCATTTACCGCCCTTGAGAGGCAGCAAAACCTCCCCCCTGCGGTTGAGATAACCGTACCATTCGCCGCACTCCGGGTCGGGAAAATGACTCCATGTGTAGGCATCAACCTTTTCAAACCAGTCGAGACATCTCTGGTCACCGGTCAGCCTGTATCCCTTTGCAAGGGAAATAAGTGTCTCGATATGCACCCACCATAGCTTCTGGTCCCACTCCAGCTGCTGGGGCGGGTGGCCCAGAACATCCAGGAAGTAGTAGATGCCACCGAACTCTCCATCCCATCCTCTCTCCAGAGTTGAAAGGGTGATCTCCTTAGCCTTCTCAGCCAGCTTCATGTCACCCCTGCTCAGCGCAAGGTCCATCATGAACCACATGGCCTCAATGGCATGACCTGGGTTAAGCAGCCGGCCTTCAAAACTGTCGGAGAATTGGCCATCGGGAGTCACATTCTCCAGAATAAGCCCGTGCTCACTGTTGTAGAAAACATCCATCACCTCATGGATGCTGTCGGTGGCTGTCTTTTCGACCACGGAATCATCCAGCAGATGTTCCAGTAACCGGGAAAGATTGCTGAGTATCATAGGAAGGGAGAAGCTTTTTAGCGGACGGGCGCCGGGATAAGCTTTTGACCACGGGCCTTTAGGGTTATCTGATCTCTTCAGGATATTGTTGAATGTCTTCAGGGCAATATCACCGTAGCGGGAAATCCCTGTAGCTTTGGCCAGCTCACCGAATGCCATTGCTGCAAAACAGTCGGAGAAGATGTTGTAAGGCTGCACGAGAGGCCTTCCCTCCCTGGTCAGGGAAAAGTAGAAGTTGCCCTCCGGATCCTGCCCGTGCTTCTCGAGGAAGTCAGCTCCCTGGAGCGCCATCTCCAACCACTCCGGCCTCTTCTCCAGGTTATTGTACAGATGGCTGAACATCCACACCTCACGTGCCTGCAGCCAGACGAACTTGTCGGTGTCATAAACATCCCCGTGGCGGTCAAGGCAGGTGTAATATCCTCCCTTCTCACGGTCAGGCGAGTAAGTCATCCAGAAAGGTATCACATCATCCAGGAGATTCCTCCTGTACCTCTCTGCAACTTCAACAAGAGAATCATGCGTCATTGCCGGTCATTTGAAGGTTGCCATCCTGATAACGACAGTCCTTACTCCCGGCCTGATCTCCCCCGAGGGGATTATTATGCCGAAGGGGGTGGATACGGCGGCGGTGGTCACCTGTGTCGGACCGGGTATCTCGCCTGAAATAATGCTCTCACCCGATTCCGTGTCATAAATAATAACAGCCCGCGAAAAGCCCGGATGGCTCTCCTGAAGAGTGATATACTCTTTTCTCAAATCAGCCAGCACGATTGTATCGGTAACGCGCGACATCTCCGAGAGGATTTTTTCCACCCTGTTGTACACCTCTCCGTCATTTCCCCCGAAAATGGCAATATGCCTCTCGTCCAGCGCTGTACCCGTCCCGGCTGCCAGCTTAATGGCTCCGTTGTCGTCTGCCATCTCTCCCCTGGTCTGCCATCTCTCCTCACCCACTGAGTAGCTAATCACCTCTGACCGGATAAGTGACATGTCGTCATCCTCTCCTCTTGTCCTGCCCCCGAGCATCCACAGGACAGGCTTCTCTCCTTCAGTTGCCACCATAACACTGTTTACCAGCGGCAATGGCAAATCTGCCAGTCTCTGCCAACCGGCAGCAACCTCGTCGGTGTTCAGGCAGAAGAGCGCCTTTGATGCACTGTCGGATGTCAGGCCTCCGGCGAGATACACTTTCGGCCCCAGTGATGCTGAAGCCGCATTTGAGAGAGGCACCGGCAATGGTGGCAGCGGGGTGATGATCAGCCTCTCCCCTGCTGCTGAAATTATATAAGCCTCATCTGTCAACCCCTGCTCCGTCTCACCTCCCATGCAGACGAGCCCTGCATCCACTGACGCTGATGCCCCGTAAGCGACCGGGACTGGCAATGATGTCTCTCCACGGTAACTCTTCCACTGACCTCCATTGACAGGCAGATGAAGGGCATAGATCTCATCATGATAATATTTTTTTCCACCATGCCAGGGCATGGTGTCATAGAAGTTGGCACCCCCGGCAATGATGAGAGTGTTTCCATGTATTCCGGCAAAGGGGCCGGCCACGCCAGGCTGCAGTCTCTCCGGGGCCGGCGGAGGCAGCGGGGGCAGTTCTGACCACTCAATATTCATTTTTGAACAGTAATTAAAGGTTAAAGACGCAGCAAGTGCCAGAAGTGAAAGCCTGTATATGCTCCTTTTGCCTGCCACCGGTCAAGCCAGTTTTGAGAAGAGATCATCCATTCCAAGGCTTTTCACGTCCTTCACGAAACTGTCATAGTCTGACCTGCTCATGTTCCTCACCGGCAGCCGGAACTCGCCGCATTCAAGGCCGATGAACCTCATGTAGGCTTTCCCCGTGGCGATGCCTCCGTACTTGCCAAGGAGTGTGATCATATCAATTGATTTCTGCTGCAGCGAACGTGCCTCCTCAGTATCATTGCGGTCAAAAGCCTCAATCATCTTAATATACAGCGGGGCAGCATAGTTGTATGTACTTCCCACTGCGCCGCGTGCACCCAGTACCATCGCAGAGAGGAAGTTCTCATCACGGCCCCAGAGCATGTCATATTTCCCGCCTTCATAATTTAGGCAGCTGAGAAAATCCATGAAGTCCTCATGTGTAAATTTGATACCGGCAAAGTTCGGCACCCGGGGGGCAACTTCCCGGACAAAATCGATCATATTGAAGTAACCCCCTGTCAGGACCGGGATGTGATAGTAGTAGACCGGCATTTCCGGAACTGACGATGCCACCCTGATGAAGTACTCCGCAAGCATCTTTGCATTTGCAGGCTTGAAGTATGAGGGTGATGTCAGGGCCACGGCGTAGAGGCCCATCTTTTCCGACTCTTTTGCCAGTTCCATGCACTCTTTGTAACATGTGCCCCCGAGGTGGTTTATGACTTTTATCTCTCCTCCGGAGTTAGCTTTGGCCCAGGCTTCCGACACCACCAGCTTCTCCCGCAATGTGGTCGACACACCCTCGCCGGTTGAGCCGTTGATGAATGCTCCCACGACGCCGTTGGAGCTAAGCATGCTGTGATATTTTTCAATCAGATCCGGGTTTACTTCTCCGTCCGGATGCATCGGTGTGAAAGGCGCGGCAATAAGGCCTTCAACTTTATTTATGGCCATAATTCGATTGGATTATTACTAATTTTTACCAAGGAGCTCATCAACTTTTATCTTCTGGAAACAGAGCTCTTTAACTCCCTCATAGAGAATCCCTAAATGACTGTCGTCTACCATGGTAAGGCATGAATAGCCGTACCCTGCCGGTGCAAACAGTTCTGTCTGTTGCTTCTCCGGCCATGAGACTCCTTCATCAAGGCTCGCCTTGACGGTCATGTTTGTTCTTTCACCTTTGTTATTCGGATTGGAGAAGAACAGTACCCTCTTCTCCTGTCCGTCAACGGTAATGTCAGCGGCTATCAGGCTGGCCATGCAATTTGGCTCAGGCAGGGCTCCGTTCGACGAGGGGTGAACCGTCCAGGTCTCACCCAGATCAGTGGTTATGGCCACCGCCCTGCCGTTGGTTTCACTTTTGTCAGTACGATTCCGGTCGTCACGCATGTTGAGCATCAGGCTACCGTCAGTGAGTTCTGCCACCTGTGCCTCAGTCGTATTGGATTTTGCCCCGGTGCCGATCTGCCAGGTCTCGCCTCCGTCACGACTGTACACGATGGTCGAGTGGCAGGTATACTGCCCGCCATCCAGTGCCTTTACTCCTATGTCTGCCTTGAACTGTGCCGGGAAAACCAGTGTCCCGTCACTCATTGTGATGCCGCATCCCGGCCCCTGAAGAAGCAACTGCCACGAAGGATCCTTTATCTGCTCCGTGATATTTATCGGTTCTGACCATGTAAGACCGTCATCGGTACTCTTAACCAGAATGAACTGGCCTGTCTCCTGCGGGGTCATGCCCGGCTGCGACGCCCACCACAGCATCTTGTCAGGTGCAGAACCGCTCATCCATAAGGCTGCCACCCAGAGGGTGCCGTTTACATGGTCATATAGCACGCATGGATCGCCTGCGCCGTTAAGCTGCTGAGGCAGTCCGCCGTATTCGCCCATATCAATGATGACCTTCATCGGCTCCCATGTCTGTCCTCCGTCAGTGCTGCGGCTCATACCTATATCTATATCCTCCTGCAGGTCCTTGCTATTGTTGTACCTGTTGTCATAGACGGCTATCAGGGTCCCGCTGTTGGTCGTTACAAGTCCGGGGATACGGTAGGTATCAACCCCGTCCTGCCCTGCGCCCCTGAGAATCTTGCCAAATCTGATGACAGGGGTGTCTGGTGATGGGGTAATCTCACGACTGGTTTTATTGCTGAATGAGAGAGTCACCGACTCCACCGCGAGGCTGCCGGTAAGATCAGCATCATCCCGGGCATCAAATGAAAGTACAAAATAGTTTTTGCCTGAGGCCAGAGTGACTTCACCCTTTAGAGTGCTCTTTTTCCCCGGACTCTCCAGGGTTGCCAGCAGCGTTCGCTGAGGAACACCGGGAACCACCCCGGTATACCAGGCTGAGATGGCTTCCAGTGAAGCAACCGCACTGTTGTCCGTAAACCTTATCGCGATCGATTCGAGTGAGAGCGGTTCACCTCCCCCTTCAGCACTGAACCAGATAGTTGCAAGGTCAATCTCGTCCCTTTCCAAAAACAAGGGTTCGGTTTTTACGGATATCTCAGGATCCCCGATATTCCAGCCGGAATCAGTCTCCGGGTTCCTGTCACACCTTGAAGCCATCAACGCGACAGCAACAAAAACCATTAAAAGTCTCATTAGCGTAATTTTAGAAAATAATGCATAAAAATACAAAACAGGCATTATCCCGGCTACAGAGAGCCGGGATAAATACCTGTCACCCTAAACCCCCATGTTAAAAAACATCAGTAACCCTCCGTCTGCACCAACTCCGAGTCATTTGCCAGCATGCTCTGGGAGATGGAGTAATATATCTTGTATGCTTCTGACGGATCAAGCGTAGCAATCTCATCAAAGACATACGTGCCTCCTGCCCTTACCAGGTCCCACCATCTCTTGCCTTCGCCGATGAACTCCTTCAGCCTTTCGTCAAGTATGGCCTTTGCATTGTCTGCCTGGCTGCCGTTGACGTAGATGTATGCTCCGCCGTAATTGGCACCGTAAGCCCTCTCTCTGACCATGTTGATCTCGGCGGAGGGATCCTCCGTGAGGTTGTTCTTGGCCTCGGCCAGCATCAGGAGAACATCGGCATAACGGTACAGAGGCACATTGTTGTAGTCCTTTCTTGAACCGTCGGCATCCACAATACCCAGGAACTTGTTCATGACAGCACCCTGGTAGCTGGCTTCGGCAGCCACGTAGGGAATGTGCACGGCACCGTCAGAGTAGAGGCGCAGGAAGGTATTCCTCCTGGCATCATTCAGGTCGTCAATCAGCAGCAACACTTTGTCTGTCGGGCCGTATCTGCTTGCTCCGTTGATGACGAAACCTGACATAGAGTTACCCTGATCATCGTACATGATGCGTATGTCAACAGCCCTGCCTGTAAAGTTGTTATAGAAGTTGCTCGACTGATCCTGTTGATAGTCGAAAGCGAAGATAAACTCCTTGTTATTCTCATTGCTCTGGCCCCAGAGGTTGTCATAGCTGACGAGTTCAAATCCGGCAACATCCTGAAGCGCTGTCTTTGCCTCTGTGAAGTCGGCATTACCGCCGCCCAGCACCTTGCCCGACCAGAGGTACACATCACCCTTGAGTGCAAGGGTGGCTCCCTTTGACCAGTATACGGTCTTGTTGAGCCAGAGGCTGTTATCGCTGCCGAAGTATTCAAGCGACCTGGCTATGTCACTCTTGATCAGCTGCATCACCTCGCTCTTGGGTGCACGCGCTTTCTTGAGCTTCTCAAGGTCGACCTCGAGGAGGGGCTCGGTAGAGATGGGCACATCACCCCATGCCCTTACCATGGTATAGTAAATATGTGCACGGATACCGTATGCCTGACCCATGAGATGATTGAGGTCAGACTCCTTTTTGAAGGTGACGCCGGGAGCATTCTGGATGAAGTCATTCACATAATGGAGCAGCCCGTAGAAGTTGGACCAGTTTGAGAAGTGGACTATTGATGAGCTTATATTGTTCTCTATCAGGTCAATCCCGTAGGGCGACTCGATCGTGTTGCCACCCCATACATCGGAGCGCAGTTCACCCATCTGGAAGAAGGTGTAGGCATAGCCTCTGTACGCGGCCATTATCCCGGTGTGTGCAGCCCTGACAGCCTCCTCACTTTCCCAGAAGCCGTTGAAAGTCAGCTGGCTTTCAGGCTGCATGTCGAGCTCGCATGAGTTCAGGAATGCGATGCCCAGAAGTAATATTATCAGTTTTTTCATTTTTTGCATTATTTATATATTAGAAAGTAACGCTTAAGCCGAGGGTGTAGGTCCTGGGCAGCGGGAATCTTCCGTAGTCGATGCCGTCACCCGACTCCTCGGGTGAGCTTCCTGAGAATTTATTGAAGTAGGCCAGGTTAGACCCGGTAACATAGAGCCTGAGGTCCTTGAAGAGGTTATTGACATCCGATCCTCTGAGGTCATAGCTCAGGGTTACCTCGCGCAGTGCAAGAAAGTCGCCCTTCTCCCACATCCTGGAGCTGCTGCTTGTCATTGAGCCCTGGTCACCGCCGCCGGCCATATGGTTCTTCTGCCTGTCGACAAGAGTGAATATGGGTATGTTTGATGTCGGATTCTCAGCCGTCCAGGTATCCCGGATCTCGAGCGGACCGTTCTGGTTACCCTGTGTCTGGGCTATACCCTTCACGCGGCGTCCGTTGATGATCATGTGCCCTACCGTAAAGTCGGTCTTCACGAACAGGCTGAGTCCTTTCCAGCTCATTGCAGAGGTAAGTCCGCCGACGAAATCGGGTGTCCTTCTGCCGATAACCTCCCTGTCGAGATAGTTGATGACATTGTCACCGTTGACATCTTTCCAGATTGCATCGCCAAGGAAACGGGTATCCTTATCCTGGGCAAACTCTACTATCCTCCCGGCATGTGCATCTATATCAGCCTGGGTTTTATAAACACCTTGAAAAACGTAGGCAGTGATAACATCGTAACCTACTCTTTCACCCTCCTGCAGACCGCCAACATATATTGTTCCTCCGGTTTCGGGATCATAGATCTCGGTTCCGCCCTGCCTGTTTTTCTCAACACCGTTTTCAGGAAGTGTCTTTGCATAGTTCCTTACCCGGTAAAAAGTAAGGCCGAGGTTCCAGTTGAAATCAGATGTCTTCAGAACATCACCGTTAACCTGGAGCTCAAGTCCCTTGTTCCTCAGAGTACCGTTGTTGGTCGTAATCGACGAGAAGCCTGTCCAGAGCGGCAGGGTCAGCCCCGCAAGCTTATCCTTGACATCCCTTACAAAGTAATCTGCAATAACTGTCACCCTGTTTCCGAAGAGGGCCATGTCAAGTCCAAAGTTGAGAGTTGTTGAGCGCTCCCATTTGAGGTCAAGCAGCGGAAGGCCGTTGTTTACATAACCTGAATATCCATTGTAAACCGAGGTAGCCCCGTAACTGCCAAACACACCAAAGTTACTGAGGATGTCAATGTTACCGTTAACACCGTAACTGACTCTCGGCTTCAGTTTGTTTACATAGGCGCTGATGCCTGAGTCCTTGAAGAAATCCTCGTTATGTGCATTCCACCCGAATGAGATGCCGGGGAAAAAGTCGTACTTGTTGTTTCCGAGACGCGATGTGCCGTCATAACGGAATGTCAAACCCACCAGGTATTTGTAATCAAAGTCGTAGTTGACCTGACCGAACAGAGAGGCAATCTCATATCCTGTCCTGAATGAAGAAGGCACTCCGTTGGCTTCCGACGCCACGTTCATGGTATAGATAAGATCTGTGGGTGAGAGACGTGTTCCGGCTGAGAAGTCGAAGGAGTTCTCAATGAAATACTCTGAACCAACCAGGGCACTGACATTGTGCAACCCGGCAAATGTCTTCCTGTAGTTCAGCAGGGCGGTTACCTGGTTACGCAGGAATCTCTGCTGTTCAGCAGAAGCGTTTCTTGCGGTTATCAGGCTGCCTGAGTTAAGATAGGCCTTATTGAACGACTCGTTGGAGTTGTTGACCGAGAAGTGGCTGCCCCGAAGGGTGAATGTAAAGTCATTGAGGAACTTGTAATCGAGCTGCACGGAGCCCGAAAGACGCTGCTCAAGGTTGTAGCGAATGAACTTGTCATAGTAATAGAGCGGGTTCCCGAAGCCGAGGTATGTTCCCGGCTGGTACTCATTTGAGAGGCTTCCGTCAGGATTGTTGTTGTAGATGCGCGATGTAGGCGCAAGACCGGCCGTCCTCTGGAACAGGTTATAATCACTGTCGTAGGGAAGATTCCTGTTGGAGTGGGCATAGAAGATGTTGGAAGAGACCTTCAATGCATCAGTCAGGTTGTATGATGCGTTGAAGGTTCCTGAGATTCTCTTGAATTCCGAATTCAGAACCAGTCCGTTGTCATCCATGAAACCGAGTCCGAGGTAGTAAGTTCCTTTGTCGTTTCCCCCGTCAAAGGAGAGGGTGTAATCCTGGGAACTGCTGTTCTGGTAGAACAGTTCGTTCATCTTGTTCTCCATAAATATAAGGGTCGTTCCGGGATTGACCGGGTCCTCCATGGTCTTCCAGCCGTCGTAGGCCAGCAGGTACTCATTGTCAGAGGAGAGCACCATGGTAGTATAGATGGAGTTTGTGGTGTTGTTTCCCGTGGCGGCAGCCTGGTTGCCGGTCAGGAACTGGTTGAGCCATGCATAGCCCATCACCTCCTGTGCGGCTTTGACAGCAAGCCTGTTATACTTGATGTAGTCTTCTGCCCCCAGGTACTCCATCGGGTCTGCGCGGCGCTGGTTGAAGGTGAACTTCGACCTGAGGGTGATGTTTGATTTTCCTGCCTTGCCCTTGCGTGTTGTAACGAGGATGACGCCATTGGCAGCCCTGGCACCGTAGATGGCCGTTGAGGCGGCATCCTTCAGAACCTCTATGGATTCAATGTCGTCAGAGTTGAGTGCGTAAAACGTACTGGGCACTCCATCAACCAGTATGAGGGGTGAGCCGGTACCGTCAAAGCTGGTACCGCCGCGAACCACAAGACTCGGGGTCGTTCCCGGCTGACCGCTGGTCTGCGTCACCTTCAGTCCTGCAATAGTACCCTGAAGAGCCGTGGCTACGTTGGAACGTGGTGCGTTCTCAAGCACCCGGGTGTCAAGCTTGGAGATGGAAGTGGTCATCTCGGCACGCGACTGAGTGCTGTACCCCGTGACAACTATCTCATCAAGGATGGTGGTCTCCTGCGCCAGGACAATGTCAATGACATCCTGATTTCCGATGGCAACCGTCTGACTGACATATCCTACCATTGAGATCTCAATCTGGTTTGAACCTTCAGGAACGCTAAGACTGAAGGATCCGTCAGCCAGGGTGGCGGTTCCTATTGTCGTTCCCCTGACAATAACGCTCACGGCAGGCAACGGCAGTCCGTCTGCGGCATCCGTCACCGTGCCCCTGATTGTTTTCTGGGCCATAATGGCACTGCCGGTCACCAGCAAAGTGAACAACAGCATCAATATCCTCGGCCAAAAAGTAACTGCTTTTTTCATTGGGTTGGAATTGATTTTAAGGTTATTATTAAAAAGTATTATATATTTATGTACTACATAATGCAATGCAAAAATAATTTTTTAATTTTACAAACAAGAGAAATCTGATTTTTTTTGCTTTTTTTGTATGACATTTTTTTCGTGGCGATAAATGATGGATAATCAGGATTTAAGACTTGAGTTGAAAGCGATTGATACCAGCAGCCTGGTGGACAAGGTGGAGATTCGCCTTATAGAGGTCTTTCTCTACAAGGAGCTGAAGCCGGGCGACTCAATACCCAAGGAGACCGAACTGGCATCGTTAATGGGTGTCAGCCGTACGGTCATCAGGGAATCGCTCAACAGGCTCAAGACCATGGGGCTGATCGAATCCAGGAAGCACAAGGGAACCATCATCAAGAGTCCTGATCTGTCTGCCATTCTCGGCAAGTCACTGATTCCGCGAATCCTCGATAACAAAACCCTTATGGATGTCTTTGAGATGCGGCTCGCACTGGAGGTTGGGATGGCTGACTTTATCTTTGCCAGGAAGACAGACCACGATATCAGGGAGCTGGAAGAGATCGTGGAGATCGAACCCGACCACTCCGATGATATACTCTTTGACGTCGATCACGAGATCCGGTTCCACGGCAAGCTGTACCAGATGACCGGCAATGACACCCTGGAAGATTTTCAGAACCTGCTGCTGCCTGTCTTCCAGCATGTTTACAACATCGGGCTGCTGAAAGTAAAGGGCAAAAGAAAAAAATATACGTCACACAAGGAACTCGTCTCACTACTGAAGAAGGGAACCCCTGACAAGTTCCGCGAAGGAATGCGCCGGCATCTTGAAAACCACTTTGTCAGAATCCTTGCCAACAATCAGAACCATTCCTGAAGCAGCATTCTCCGACAATCAGAACCACTCCGGAAGCAGCATCCCCGCCTGCAATCATAACCACTCCGGAAGCAGCATCCCCGTCCGCAATCAGAAACACTCCGAAACCAGCATCCCCGCCTGCAATCAGAAACACTCCGAAACCAGCCAGAAGAGATCTATTACTGCAAAGAAGACCATCTGCACTGCAAAGAGCGGCAGTGCCCTGCTGTTGATCCTTTCCTCACCCGTAATCCTGACCAGCGCATGAAACAGCGCCGAGAAGAGAAACCAGCCCGCATAGTTGCGCAAAGGTATGATCCCTCCCTCCCATGACCACATGTCAAGACGTGTGGCTGCCGGCTCCAGGAAGAGGTCGTAAAGCACCATCAGCAACGACCCGGCGATGATGATGAATGCCGACTTCAATGCAACATGCGGACCTGCTTCAGATACTGTCTGCAGTGCATCATCCCGGCTGGCGGCAGTACGAGGCAGTGGCGGAACATCAGGGCTCGTGACAGAGCCTGGCGCCAGGTGATCCTCCCGGGTAACGGCAGAACCCCGCTGCATCGCTGCTTTTCGGCCAGGGGTCAGTTTATTCGTCATCAGATCCCACAGCTGCCTGCTGATCACATTGGTACAGTAGATAAGCACAAACCAGTTGAGACCTATGATGACTGGAGTATTCCACAACTTGGGTCCCAGCGCGCTGCCATAGCTGTATGATCCGAATATCATGCCCGTATTTACTCCAACGGCTTCAACCAGAAAGGAGGCGGCAAAAACAGCCAGACCCGTAAAGAGCACCCTGCGAGAGGGCCATCTTCCGTAAAAGAGAAACAGGGCGGCAAACAGAAGGTTGAGGGGAGTGATTGTGATAAAGAGCTCCCGCGAGAAGGGCAGCAACATTCCGGCCAGTCCCACCCCGTAGACCCACAGCAGAATCTCGGTAGACTTCTCTGTATGTCGACCTGGTCTCATCCTTCTGCCGGAGGGATCATGTCACAAGCTATCTTCGCCGAGGCAAGGCAGAGAGGTATGCCCCCGCCGGGGTGCACCGACCCACCGACAAACCACAGGTTGCCGTACCTGTTTATGACGTTGGGGTGACGCCTGAAAGCTGCGAAACGGCTGTTGGAACTGCTTCCGTAGAGAGCGCCGCGGTTCGAGACTGTAAGCTTCTCTATCAGTGGCGGGTCAAGGATCGCCTCCTCTGATATATCCTCCGCAATATCTTTCCCAAGCATTCTGGTTACCTTATTAATAATGTTCCTCCGAGATCGCTCCACCACCGCCGCCCAATCCTGGCCACTGTCATATGGCACATTGATCATCACGAACCAGTTGTCCTTATCCTTCGGGGCATCAGAGGCAACAACCCTCGAAGAGGCGAAGAGATAGACCGTAGGGTCATCGGTCACCTCTCCCCTGCCCAGGGCTTTGAACTCAGCAGGATAGTCGGCAGAGAAGAAGATATTGTGCAGATCAAGCTCATCATATCTCCTCTTCATTGCCCAGTAGAAGATGAGAGCCGAGGTGCTGCGCTCCTGTCTCTCCTGCTTTCGCGCGGGGCGCTCTTCATGCATCAGGTTCCTGTAGAAGGGTATCACATCCGAATCGGAGACAACAACATCAGCATTCATGATGCCCTCAGCACTCTTAATACCGGTGACTCTGCTGCCATCCTTAATCACCGACAGCACCGGTGTGGCGGTATGGGTCGTCACACCGCACCTGCCGGCCAGTTGTGTCAGAACCTCCACAATATCCCTCATCCCCTTCTCGGGGAAGAAGGCACCTGTGTTATGCTCGAGGTGGGCTATCACGTTCAGTGTGCCCGGCGCCCGGTAAGGGCTGGAGCCATTGTAGGTGGCGTAGCGGTCAAACAGCTGTATCAGCTTTTCGCTGGCAAACCTCTTCCTTATAACCTGGTGCATGGTCGAGAAGGCATTCAGCTTCCTGAAGTTGCGCGCCACATTGAGCGACTCCGGCTTGCGGAAGTTATCAAGCTGATAAAACGGTGAAAATATGAATATCCCTGCAGTCAGGTCGTATAGTTCGGCACACTCATCAAGAAACGCAATCACCTTTTCCCGCGGCTCACCCGTAATGCGTTCAGCCTCGTCGGCGAAGCGCTCCCTGTCGGTCCAGGCATCCATCTTAGTGCCATCGCCCCAGAAATACCTGCACGATGAAGGTAGGGAGAGATAGCTGAAGTGATCGCGCGGATCTTCTCCTGCCAGGGTGAAGAGCTCATCCACCAGGGAGGGCAGGGTGAAGAGCGACGGGCCTGTGTCAAAGCGGCATCCGGAAAGATGAAGCTCTCCCATCTTACCCCCGACCGCATCATTCTTCTCGAAGAGATGTGTCTCATACCCCTTCAGCGAGAGTCTTATGGCTGCTGCCACTCCACCTATTCCCGCGCCTATTACCGCTGCTTTGCTTTTCATTCTTCTCTCTTTCAGATTAGTCGTGCAATGTCATAAAACAACGCCTTCAGTAGCAGCAGCATCTTCCTGCCGTCCGATATCCGGTACCTCCTGCCAGCCACAGATCCGGCGCCGACCTTTTTTATCTTTGCAAAGAGGGCAAGATAATAGGAATATGCCAGGTAAACGCCTCTTCTGCTGCCCCGGTCCAGCTTTCTGATGCCCTCCCTTGCCCCGGCAAACTCGGCCTCTATATCATTCTCTATCTGCCGTTTCTCTTCAACCGTGAAGTTATTGAAGTCTACACCCGGGAAATATACTCTCCCCCGTTCTGTCCAGTCACTTTTAATATCCCTCAGGAAGTTGACCTTCTGAAAGGCCGATCCCAGCAGTCGTGCCGGCTCCCTCAGCCTGTCGAACCGCGACGGGTCTTCATGGCAGAATACCCGCAGGCACATAAGCCCAACAGCCTCTGCCGAGCCGTAGATATACTCACTGTAGCTCTGCCGGTCATGGTTTTTAAGGCTAAGGTCCATCTCCATACTGTAGAGAAATGCTTCTATAAAATCCCTGTCGATATTGTAGGTGTTGACTGCCCACTGGAAGCTGTGAAGCGCAGGATTGGAGCTGATGCGGCTGCTTATGGCATCAGCCGTATCTGTCCGGAATCTGTCAAGCATCTCTTTCTGGGGCTGACCGAAGAAGGTATCGACTATCTCATCTGCCAGGCGCACGAAACCATATATTGCATATATGGCCTTGCGGTGCCTGGCGGCAAGCATTCTTATGCCCAGCGAGAATGAGGTGCTGTAGCCGGTGGTGATCACCCTGCTGCAGCTGATGGCAATTTTGTCATATTGAGTCAATTTCATCGTCAATTCTCTGTACTGTGAGTTTTGAACTTATCATCACCATCGGCAAACCGGTGCCGGGGACTGTAGACGCACCCGTATACCACACATTGGAAAATTTCTCATCCCTGTTCGAGGGCCGGAAGCCTCCCACCTGTGTCATCTTGTGACCCAGTCCCAGTCCGCTTCCGCGGTAGAGTCCGAACATATTCTGCCATGCCACCGGGTCCAGGACGACACGTGTAAGAAGATTGGCCTCTATGTTGTGTCCGGTCCGCTGGGAAAGATCCTTTATCACGGCATCGGCAATCTGCTCCCTGTCGCTCCAGTCGGGCTTGAACCTGAGGTCAGGCACCGGAACAAGGATAAAGAGGTTCTCACATCCTTCGGGGGCGCTCTCCGGGTTGAAGATGGCATTGGCATTCACGTAGTAGTAAGGCTTCTCAAGCGAGACCCTGTTGCGAAAGATGCCCCTGGAGTACTGCTCATAATCTCTCTCCCCCAGAAAGTAGTTATGATGGTGAATGTTTTCCACCCTCCCCTTTACCCCCAGGTACATCGTGAAGGGAGCGAGGGTCCACTGCATCCTGTCGAGCCTCTCGTCACTGAACCCGCTGCGGCGGAATACCCGGCCGCGGAACATGGCCGCGTCGGCGTTCACCACGAAGATGTCTGCCTCCCACCGTTTTCCCGTATCATCTATGAAGGCCCTGTTGCGTCTGGCCGAGGCATCAAAGCCGGTGATTTTAACATTGTAATGTATTCTGATACCTGCTTTATCAGCCTCTCTCAGCAGTCCCTCCACAATCCGGTACATGCCGCCCTCTACGTTGTGGTAACCGTCATGCACCATCTCGGTGTAGCTCAGTATTGTATAGACAGCCGGGGTGTCAAAGGGTGTCGCTCCCAGGAAGAAGGAGACAAGGGAGAAGATGACCCGCACCTCGTATGAGGTGAAGTGACGGCTCATCTCGCCCCACACCGACCGCAGTATCTTTGGCACATGCCTGACGGGAAGCTTTGTCATCTGAATTATGAAGTCGGGCAGCGACCTGAAGTTTTTTGACAGCACTCCCTTTTCAATGTCAACAAACAGCTTACCCGATGAATCAAGAAACCGCTCCATCCGTTCCCGGAATCCCGGCTCAATATCCTCGAATTGACGGGTTAGCTTCTCCAGATCACGGTAGATTATAAACCGCCTGTCGCTGCCCCGGAAATTCACATGATAGAGCGGATCGATCTTCACAAACCTGAAAGGCATCTCAATACCTGCATCCCGGACAAACTCATCAAAGTGATAACTCATGCTGAAGAAGGTAGGGGCCATGTCAAAGGTAAACCCCTCAGACCGGAGCTGGTTAAGTCTCCCGCCGGCCTGTTTGTACATCTCCACCATCTCGACCTTATAACCGCGGCGGCTGAGGCGCAGTGCCGTTGCCAGCCCTCCCAGGCCCGTGCCTACTATCAGTGCTTTCTTTCCGGACATATATCGCTTAAATCAAATTATTTTATCTTTTTTTCCACAGCAGGCAGGAGTTCATCACGCACCCACTCAAAGTCAGGCGCCCGTTTCAAAGCCCGGCGGTAGGCCTCGCGGGCACCCTGCAGGTCATCCATCTTCTCAAGAAGCTGACCGAGCAGAACCATGGTGTTCAGGTATCTCCAGTTGCAGTCTGACATCCCGGTGCCGGCCTCGTAGAGACGCAATGCCTCCCTGAAAGAGGCGGCAGCCTTCTCCTTTGACCCTCCGGCAAAGGCAGGCATATGCGCTTCGCTGTTGGCCTTTTCTATCCATACAGCGGCGCTGTTACCCCCCTTCTCCATTGCCTTCTCCAGCTGCTTCAGCGCCTTAGGCCCCAGCGTTACAGCCCTCGCCGGGTTAAGACCCATCCGGAAGCCCAGCAGGGAGATCCGGAATGCCTCGGTTTCTGCGGTGTACTCAGGGTATGAGGCCAGCAACTCAACCTCTTTCTCAAAAGCATCTATCAGGGGCCTTGCCGCATTCTTGTCACCGGTTCCAAGGAGGTAACCTATATAACCGTACCTGGCCTCCGCCAGTGTATAGAGTATACAGGCATCAGCTTTACGGTTGTATGACTGCTGCAGGTCATTCATCCCCTTTTCCCACAACTTCATGTCGCCGGTGATATATCCCCTGTAGATGTCACAGCTGCTGCAATCCTGTCCGGCCACGGCAAGTGGCAAGGCAAGAATCAGGACTGCAAAAGCAACTGCCCGGACTCTTATCCTCATTTTACATCCCTTCCTTTCCATTCGTAGCTTCGTCTTATTGTTTTAACCACTGCAGTGACTGCAATATGATAGAATGCCGCTATGCCGGGCAAGAGGTACTTAAGGTTTTCTGAGACCCTTTGCCTGCTTGTCACGGCTATCATTGCATTCAAAATCAATATCATAATAATATAAATTGCCATATAATACCACGGCAGAAACAGGAACAGAATCCAGCCTGCCAGTCCTGTCAGCGAGAATAACAGAAAAAAGAGAATACTGTTTCCGAACATGGAAAAGATGTTTCTTGAGAAACCGCTGATCCCCTCGCTGTAACTGCGGTACATCCTGCAACGTATCTCCTTTCCTCCGACCAGTGTGTCGCCCCGCAGTTTTTCACGCTTCACCAGCCTCATGATCTCAATATCCTCCGCCAGCTGATTCTTCACCGCTTCGTGAAAATAATACCTGCGGTACATGTCGCCCCTGAAAAGCATCATCTGACCGTTTGCGGCCGCAAAGGAGGTCCAGCTGCAGCGGCGTATCAGAAAAAGCGGCAGAAGTGAGAGCAATATCCTGAACATGAATGGAACGACGATCTTCTCGCCTCTGGTTCTCATCATTTGTTCAGGAAACATCGACAGCAGGGTCAGGTCATGCCTGCGTGCAAAGTGCACAGCCCGCCGCAGGAGATCATAGCCGACAGTGACATCTGCATCAAGGAAAAGGAGATAGTCGCCGTTAGCCGACATCGCCAGGTTGTGACAGGCACGGTTCTTTCCGGTCCACCCTGCAGGTAGTTCCTTTCCCTGGATATATCTTACCCTGCTGTCCAGCGCTTCGTAACCTTTTATCAGTTGAGCCGATCCGTCAGTCGATCCGTCATCATAAACCAGTATCTCCGCATTCCCGTAGTTAAGAGATATCAGTGATCCCAGAAGCCTGTCTATGTTCTTCTCTTCGTTCCTTACCGGTATCAGAACTGACAGTGAAGGCAGGTCGCACTTCTGCCTGGCAAGCTCCGGGAGGTAAGGTCTGCTCACCATATTCAGAAAGGCAACAGAGAACCTGAGAAAGGTAAGGTAGAGGACAAGAAGAGCTGTTATCACCAGAATCATGAAGGTATCTGCTTGGTAATACACTCATTAAGGAAAATATTGTAGCTCTCCTCCAGATCTGATGCCGATCTGTCCCTTGCTGTATATTCAATGACCCTCAGTGTCAGTATCGGCTTCTTCTCAGAGTACCAGTCGGGCAGTGCCACATAAAAGAGGATCATTAGTTTGTCTGATGCCCCGGCAATGATCCGCTCCACCCCCTTCTCAAATCTGACAGGCCTGTGATGTATTGATGCGATTGTTCCCTGAGGGTAGACGACAACCATATTCTCTTTCTCATGCAACAGCGAGGAGGCATAATGGAGCGACTCCACCACCGACCGTGATCCCCTTTTTATGGAGAAAGCCCCGGCTTTGTTCAGAAAGAGCCTGGAAGAGAGCTGCTCCTCCAGCATCATGATGTGAAACTTCTTATGAAGCCTGAGATCATTCAGCCGATAGGCTATAAATCCGTCCCACCAGCTGAAGTGGTTGCCGATAAGGAGCACAGGCCTGCCTGATGTCTCAGCGGTGCAGTCTACGTCCACACTGTGAAACAGGCGGTTCAGTCCGTTGCGTGAGTAGAAGCTGAAGAACCGGACGAAAAAGGGAATATGCCTTGCCTTGATCACCTTTTTCCGCTTACAGTAATAAGAGACCGGTCAGGATTACGGTAATATTCCGGAATGACAGGCACTTCTTCTCCTTCAGGGATTTCAAAATGACGAAGATAACTGAGCAGAGCCAGCCACTCCTTCCCCTCCTGAATGCCTGAAACCTCACTGTTAAAATCGGCCACAGCGCCTGACAGGTCTGTCATCAGATTACCCTTGGCATCCTTGGGTTCAACGCTTATGAGGCCAAAAGTCTTCTTCTTGATAAGTCCAAGGTTGTCAACCATATAGGAGTTCGCCACAATTGAATAGAGCTTCTGATTATCTTTTGAGGTGTTAAGCTCGGAGAAGTTTCCTTCACTGTCTGCCAGCTCTATCTTCCTGACCTTGTTAAAAATCCTGCCTTCAGGATCATACTCAATACGCAGGTGGGAGTAATAGCAGAAGTTTGACGGGGTCGATTTTGACAGAAATATAAGTATCTCAGCAACGTTTTTAATCTCCTTTCCTGTAACCCAGAGTTTTGAGAGACCGTAACCGGGCGTCTTGTCATTGCCTGAACCCAGTGACATTGTTCTGAACAGGTCAGCCACACTCTGTGTTCCCGGCAGAATCGGGTCACGTATCACGCCAAGGGCCACCATGGCAATATCTGTACCCGGACCTTCACTGTTGACATAATGGTAGAGTGCGTCAGCCACGAGGGCCCCGAGGTTGCTTCCTGCCATATCGCCGTGTTCCTCCACTGTCAATGGATAATTAGCCACGGCCACAGGCTCCTTGTACTCCAGTCCGATAGGCTTCAGAATCTCACTGTTGACCTTTTCAAGCTGCGCTTCGATGGCCTCATGGATCGAGGCATCAGCGCCGATTTTGTCATCCACCTTTATGAGCGTGTATTTGTCAAGCCTTGTTCCGCCCGAACCGTACACCATTTCAATCTTACCCATGTACCTGCCGTTGTCACCCACTGAGACTATCGGGACACCGCCGGCAATGAGAGGCTCTTCAAGAAGAACATGTGTATGTCCGGAGATGATCAGGTCAATACCATTCACTTTTTTTGCCAGCTCAACATCCTCTCCTGCCCACTCTCCCTTTTTGTTTTTTGAAATACCACTGTGCGACAGGCATATGATCATATCGCACCCCTCCTTCTCCAGGTTCTTTACCAGTCGCTTTGCTGCCTTTACGTTTTTCTCGAAGGTAATCGGCCAGGCATAGGGGGCCGACTCATCTGCATCCTCTCCCAGGAGTGAGAAGAGCCCTATTTTAATGCCATCCTTGTCGATAATATGGAATCTCTTGATCTGCCCGGCAGCAAGTGCCGCCTCGAAATCATCATCAGCCGGATCCTCAGGGTCGGTGACGGAGTTGCCGGACAGCAGAACGGGGGTGCCTCCCTTCACTGTGGCTTTCTCTATCATATCCACGAACCTGGAGGGGCCGAAATCGAAATCATGGTTGCCCACGGCAATCACATCGTATCCTGCCTTTTTCATCAGGTTCAGCTGAAAACCGGTCTCCGGCTCCAGGGCCTGAAATAGTGTTCCCATATGACAATCGCCTCCGTCGAGTACCAGGGTGGTGCCTGGATTCTCCGACCTGGTTTCTGCGATAATTCCTGCAATCCTCGCAAATCCCCCCACTGTAGGATCACCGTCAGTCACGAATGGCGTGTAGGCCGTCTCCGGGGCGTATCCCAGAAAGTGAGAATGGAAGTCGTTGGTATGCAGAATGGTGATTTTCTTTCCTTCCTGGGCATTGAGGGTCACGCCCGATATAACCAGGTAGCACAGCAGAAAAAGATTTAGTTTCATCTGTTCCGAATTTTGCGATTAAGGTATGAAAAAAGCTTTAGATACTGTTCCTGAAAGGTCAAAAGCAGGACATATTCCCGGACAGAAAGCAGACGATTGCCTGATGTCAGGTTTTTATGACCACTCACGTATACTTTCATACAATCTTGTGCCAGCCATTTATTATATTTCCTCTGTAAATCCGGGCAGCGATCGTGATTTATATTTGTCTGAATAAAATCAGCTGTTTTTATGTAAGTTTGTTAAAACCAATAATAGTCCGATAAAATGATACGGGAAATAAAAGCACAGGATCTGAACACCAACACATTCATCACTGAGAAGGTGAATGAGATAAGGGCTGCTGTCGGCAGCGGCACAGCCATTAATGCTCTCTCCGGAGGAGTTGATTCGTCAGTCGTTACCATGCTTGGGCACAGGGCCCTGGGCAGCAGGCTCAGGACGGTCTTCATTCAGAACGGACTGATGCGCGAAGCTGAGCCCGAGGCTGTCGTAGCTGTCTTTAAAAGCCTTGGCGTAACCGTGGAGATCGTTGACGCCCGCAAGGAGTTCCTTGATGCCCTGCGCGGTATTACTGACCCCGAGGAGAAGCGTGAAGCTATTACCCAGACATTCTATAAGAATGTATTCGGACGTATCGTCAGGGAGAGTGAGGCCAGGTATCTCCTGCAGGGAACCATCCTCACCGATGTTGATGAGACCGTAGCCGGCATAAAGAGGCAGCACAACGTCTTCGCCCAGCTTGGCATTGACCCGCAGTCGACATTCGGCTACCAGATACTGGAGCCTCTCATTCAGCTGAGAAAGGACGGGGTGAGGATGACCGGCAGGGCGCTGGGACTGCCCGAGGAGATGTTCAACAGGATTCCCTTCCCCGGACCGGCTCTGGCAGCACGTATCATTGGTGAGGTGACGCAGCCAAAGCTTGATACCGTCCGCCGTGCCACAGCAATAGTTGAGAAGAGGCTGGCCGGCAGCGGTGCCTTCCAGTATATGGCCATACTCCATGACGACAGGGTCACCGGCATGCGCGACGGCAAACGCGACTTCGGACGGCAGATAGAAGTGCGCTGCTGGGACAGCGTGGATGCACGCACTGCCACGCCCACACGACTGGCCTTCGAGGTGCTTGAGGCCCTCGCTGCTGAGATACTTCGCGAGGTGCCGGGCGTGGTATCCGTTACCTATAATATAGCTACCAAACCACCCTCAACAATAGAGGCAGTATAGATCTGAGGTCTGGAGCTTCGCTCCATCGTGCGGTCTTGTCGGAGTGCAGCTGAGATCCGGACCGGAAGGTCGGGAAGGTCG
>JAVEXM010000005.1:0-5169 GCA_034004025.1 Bacteroidales bacterium | reverse complement strand
TCGTGCGGTCTTGTCGGAGTGCAGCTGAGATCCGGACCGGAAGGTCGGGAAGGTCGGGACGGTCGTGCGGCCCTGCCGGAGCGAAACGACTGCTGGCTGAAGACTGAAGACTGAAGACTGAAGACTGCCTCTCAGAGAGCATCTGCCACCACGAAGGTTGACCCCCCGATGAAGATCATATCGTCAGGCAGGGCGGCAGCATGGGCCGCTTCAAGAGCCCCGATAACAGACGGATAACTATCTCCGATAAGCCCGTACTTCATTGCCTCGGCCATGAGCAGCTTCTCATCCAGCGCCCGTGGTACGGAGGCCCTGGTAAAATAATAGGTGGCATCACGCGGAAAGAGAAGCAAAACGGATGAGAGATCCTTGTCGCTGACAAACCCGATGACCATGTGCAGGTTATTCCTGGGCGTCGACTCTATCTGCTTCATCACATACTCAAGGCCCTCCCTGTTATGACCTGTGTCACAAACGGTTAACGGTTTGCGCGAGAGAACCTGCCACCGGCCGAGCAATCCTGTTGAAGCAACCACATTCGCCATCCCTGACAGAAAATGTTTGCTTTCCAGCCCGAATGCCCCGGAGAGTATCTCTACAGCAGCTGCCACGGTCTGGATGTTCCTCTGCTGTGCCTCCCCTCCCAGCGGCGTAGAGCCTCGCAGAACGTCTCCGCTCCTCAGGTCTGTCAACCTGAAGCTCCTGGTTGCCCGAGAGGCAGAGAACCTGCCCAGGCTGCACCTGAACACCGCATCGGCAAAGGTTACAGGCGCGTTCATCGTCGCCGCCCGCCCGCGGAAGACCTGTTCAGTATCCTCCTGTGTCTCACCAATGACCACGGGCACCCCCTCTTTGATGATACCTGCCTTCTCACCGGCAACAGCTGCCAGCGTGTCTCCCAGGAACTCCATATGATCATGACCTATATTTGTTATCACTGACAGTTCGGGAGTTATGATATTGGTCGAATCGAGCCTGCCTCCCATACCTACCTCCACCACTGCCACATCTACCTCCATGCGTGCAAACCAGTCGAAGGCCATGGCAACTGTCAGCTCAAAGAAGGAAGGCTGGACACGCCGGATCAGAGCGTCATGCTCCTCCACAAACGAGATGACATCCTCTTCCCCCATCATCCGTCCGTCAACCTTAATTCTCTCACGGAAGTCCTTCAGGTGCGGCGAGGTGTAGAGTCCTGTGCGCCAGCCGGCCTCCTGCATCACCGAGGCGATCATGTGGGAGACCGACCCCTTTCCGTTTGTGCCTGCCACGTGCACTGTTCGGTACCTCAGGTGAGGGTGACCGAAGAGCCTGTCGAGCTCCAGGGTGTTGTTCAGATCCCCCTTGTATGCCGGCTTGCCAACGCGATGGTATGCCGGAAGGAGGCTGTAGAGATAACTGACTGTTTCCTGGTATGTCATGTTGATAACCTTGTGACGGTTGTTTGCAAATTTACACAAACCGGTTTGAGGCCCGACATGGGAGGGCTATCTTTGTGGCCTGTGACAGCATCGGCGCCGGAGATGCTGCTATTTTATAAACTATCCTGTTATGGCGAAAAGAAAAAAGCAAACAAAGATTTTCATTCTTGACACAAACGTTTTATTGCATGACTACACATGCATTTACAATTTCGAGGAAAATGATGTTGTGATTCCCATCGTGGTGCTTGAGGAGCTTGATAAGTTCAAGCGGGGCAACGACATGATTAATTTCCATGCGCGGGAGTTCACCCGTGAGCTCGACAAGATCTCGGGCGACATGCTTCTCACCGGAAACATACCACTCGGCGAAAAGCTCGGAACGCTTCATATCGAAACCGGCAAACAGTTTTCCGAAAGGGTCTCGGAGTCGTTCCCCGAGCGAACGCCGGATCACCGCATTCTGGCCATAGCCGATTATGTCACCCAGGCAAACAAGGACAAGGTTGTGGTACTCATCACCAAGGATATCAACCTGCGGATGAAGGCGAAGTCGCTGGGTGTGCTGGCTGAGGACTATCAGAACGACAAGGTGGCGAACCTTGACGATCTTTATAAGGGAATAAAGATCATTGAGAACATCGATCACGATCTGATAAACAAGCTTTACGAACAGACAGACGGTGTCCCCGCCTCGGATCTGAAACTCAAGGAGCTGGAGCCGGGGCATCAATTCTATATACTGCGAAACAGCAACTCCAGTGCCCTGGCTCATTACAACCCGGTCACGAAGATGCTGGTCAGGGTGCTGAAGCAGACCACCTATGGCATTGACCCGCGCAATGCGGAGCAGACCTTTGCCCTCGACGCCCTCTGCAATCCTGACATCCAGCTGGTATCTCTTACCGGCAAGGCCGGTACGGGCAAGACCCTGCTTGCACTGGCGGCCGCGCTGCACCAGCATAAACGCTACAAGCAGATTTTCCTTGCGCGGCCGATAGTACCGCTGGCAAACCGCGATATGGGATACCTCCCCGGCGATGTAAAGGAGAAAATGGATCCCTATATGCAGCCACTCTTCGATAACCTGACTGTCATTATACACCGATTCAGCGCACAGAGTCCGGAGTTCATACGTTTCAATGACATGATCTAGGACGAGAAACTTGTAATTACACCTCTCGCCTATATCTGGGGACGAAGCCTGTCAAATATCTTCTTTATCGTGGATGAGGCACAGAACCTCACCCCTCACGAGGTAAAGACCATCATAACCAGGGCAGGTGAAGGCACCAAGATGATCTTCACGGGAGACATAGAACAGATTGACTCCCCCTATCTTGACTCAGGATCCAACGGCCTCAGCTATCTCTCAGACAAGATGAAAGGACTTGATCTCTTTGCACATGTCCACCTGGTCAAGGGAGAGAGGAGTTTCCTGGCAGAACTGGCGAGCAAGCTGTTATAAAGGGGTCCGTCTGGTATTCCGGCAAGCTTCTGCGGAGAGGCTCATTTGCTCCCCGGGGAAGGCTGCTACGGAGTATCTTTTTTGCTATTTTTGCAGCCGGAACAGTAACCGTTTAATTTTGAAGAAGAAAGTAGCGTTTCAGACCCTGGGATGCAAGCTTAATTTTGCCGAGACCTCTGCCATTGCCCGCTCTTTTTCCGGGGAAAGGTATGAGCGTGTTTCTCCGGCAAGCAAGGCTGACGTTTACGTAATAAACGGCTGTACAGTCACACAGGCGGCTGACCGCAAATGCCGGCAGGCTGTCAGGAAGATCATAAACAACAATCCTGATGCCTTTGTGGCAGTAGTAGGCTGCTGGGCACAGCTGAGACGTGAAGAGATTGCTGCCATACCCGGTGTCGACCTGATCCTCGGCACGGAGGAGAAGTTTGACGTGGCCTCATATATAGAGAGGCTTGAACGCAGGAACACTCCCGAGATACATGCCTGCGAAAGGGTCGAGACGGAGCAGTTCAGGGCAGCATGGTCGGCAGGCGACCGCACCCGTACCTTCCTGAAGGTGCAGGACGGATGTGACAACCGCTGTTCCTATTGCACCGTGCCCCTGGCAAGAGGCAGGAGCCGTAATCCTGAGATACGCCAGGTAGTTGATGAGGCAGCACGGATAGTCGCCTCAGGTATCAGGGAGATAGTACTCACCGGCGTCAACGTGGGCGACTTCGGGAAGAGCACCGGAGAATCCCTTGAGGAACTGCTCAGGGCACTGGTGAGGGTCGAGGGTCTGGAACGGCTGCGGCTCTCTTCAATTGAACCCGATCTGCTCACCGACGCGATAATCGACCTCGTGGCTGAAGAACGGATTATAATGCCACACATCCATATGCCCCTGCAGAGCGGCAGCGACAGGATGCTCGGCCTGATGCGGAGGCGTTACCGCAGGGAGCTGTTTCGCGACCGTGTCATGGCCATCAGGGAGAAGATTCCCGGTGCCGGCATCGGCGCTGATGTGATAGTAGGATTCCCCGGCGAATCAGAGGGCGATTTCGAAGATACCCTCCACTTCCTGGAAGAGCTGCCTTTCTCATACCTTCATGTGTTTGCCTTCTCACCCAGACCCGGCACCCCGGCGGCGGAGATGACGGGCTTTGTGGCCAGGTCAGTGAAAGAGCAGCGCAGCAGGCAACTGATAAGGCTGTCGGAGAGCCGCCGCATGCTCTTCATGCAAAACGCATCAGGCACCCTCCACGAGGTTCTCTTTGAAAAGAAGAGCGCTGACGGGATGGTGGCAGGACTGACAGGCAGTTACATCAGGGTTGTGACCCCGTACATCAGCGGCCTCCCGGGTTCGGTAAGAAGAGTGAAACTGACCACCGTCCGTGATGATGCATCAATGAACGGAGAACTGATCGGAACCAAAGAGTGATGGAAAAAATCGGATTCAGACTCTTTTATGCAGCTATCTGGCTGCTTACCCTGCTCCCCTTCAGAGCGCTCTATCTCCTGTCAGATATACTGCAACCGTTGATATGGCACGTGATACGCTACAGACGTAAGGTTGTTGAGACGAACCTGAAGAACGCTTTTCCGGAGAAAAGTGCCGGGGAGAGGAAAAAGATCGCACGTCGTTTTTACAGCCATTTTACAGACCTCTTCCTGGAGACGGTAAAAGCTCTGCATATGACTCCCGGTCAGATGTCGCGCAGGTTCGTCGTAAAAGATACTGGAGAGTTTGAACGTCTCTATGACCAGGGAAGGGACATAGTGGCCCTGTGCAGCCATTACAATAACTGGGAGTGGCTCTCTGCCGTACAGCTTTTCACCAGCCATAAAATAATTACTATTTATAAGCCCCTGACAAACAAATATTTTGATAAATTTATACTGCATCTCCGGACAAAATACGGCACCTGCGCAACACCCATGCAAAACATAATAAGAGAGCTGCTGAGATTCAGAAGTGAAAACATTCTGACCATGTCGGGTTTCATAGCCGACCAGACACCTCCGCGAGGCGACAATAACTCCTGGACCACCTTCCTGAACCAGCAGACAGCCTTCTACCGGGGTGCCGAAAAGGTGGCGGTGAAGTACGATATGGCAGTGGTGTTTGTGAAGATCAACAAGCTCAGGAGAGGTTATTATGAGCTCGACTACAGCATGATAACCGAGCATCCCCGTGAGGAGGAACCTGACCGGATCACCACAGTGTATGCCTCCATGCTGGAGGAAGTGATAAGGGCTCAGCCTGAATACTGGCTCTGGTCTCACAGACGCTGGAAA
>JAVEXM010000200.1:0-2808 GCA_034004025.1 Bacteroidales bacterium | reverse complement strand
GTGGGAGCTGGGTGCCACGGAGCCCGGTTCATCAGGCGGACCGCTCTTTGACCAGAACGGCAGGGTGCGGGGAACCCTCACCGGCGGAAGTGCCACATGTGCGGAACCGACAAATGATTTTTACGCAAAGATCAGCCGCATGTTCAATATCACAACTATCACCTCTACCCATCTGAAGCCCTGGCTTGATCCCCTTTCCTCAGGCGCCACCGTTGCCGGGGGCCGCGACCCATATGCGTACAACCTGTCGCTTTCTGACACGCTCAACAATATGCCTCCTACTGATCCCGGCACCACAGAGGCATACATCTCGCCGGATTGGGGCTTCTCAACAGGCAATAACTCCGACGGGCTGAGAAGGTATGCGGAATATTTTCACTTTATCGGAACAGGCGAGATTGCCTGGGTCCGGCTGAAGGTGGCTGCGGCTTCATATCTATCAACTGCCGACTCCCTGCGTATCTTCATCTGGGGCGGCGGCCCCATCCCGGGGCAGGTGCTCGCATCACGAACAATACGCCTGACAGAAGTGAAGCCCAATACCGAGCTGCAGGTTGATTTCGGACGGACAGTGAAGGTCACCGGTCCCTATTACACCGGTTATGAGGTATATTACAGAAACGGCATGATGCTGCCGCAACCTCAGTTCGCCGTGAAACACTCTGTCCCCTGGCCGCTCGACACCGGGAACAGCGCCTGGTTCAACAACGGCACCTCATGGCTGCCCTTCACACAGCATCCGGCTTTTCCAGGGCCAGTTTCCCTGGGCATCAGGGTTGTGATGGTTGACAATACAATCCTGAACAATATGGAAGATCCTGAAAAAGAGACCGGCCCGCTGAAAGTCTATCCGAACCCCTTCACTTCAAACATCTGTTTCGAGGTGGAGGGCAGGGGTGTTACCGAGACTTCCTTAAGTCTCTGGGACAATTCGGGAAGGGTTGTCTATGCCGGAGAATACCGAAATGTGTTTCCGGGAATCCTGCCCGTTGAACTGCCCAATCTTGCCGCCGGCTTATATCATTACAGTCTCAGGAATGATTCGGTTCTTCATACCGGTACAGTGATAAAGGCAGATTCCAGGTAATGAAGGTTTCGTATTTAATCATCGCAGCGACCCTGATTCTCCTCTCATGCCGTAATGGCAGTGAAAAACCGGCACAGAAGGAGAGCGGGCTGTCCCCTGTCTCATCACGTCTTGTGATAGAAGAGAAGGAGGAGTATGTCAGGGTGGTGATCAGGGATCCGTGGCAGAACTCGCACGGCACTGAGCTGGAGTACTTTCTCCTTCCCCGCGGAATGGCCATACCGGCTTCTCTTGATGTGAGCAGGGTGATATATGTGCCTGTTGAGAGGATGATCTGCATGTCTACAACCCATACTGCCATGCTTTCTGCACTTGGTGCGACTGACCTGCTGGCAGGTATCTCCGGCCCCGGGTTGTTTTACGACACTCTGATCCTTGACGCGGTGGCCCGCGGGTCAGTCCGCGGGGTCGGATACGAGGGCAATCTTAACAATGAACTGATTGTCGCCCTCAAACCTGACCTGGTGATGGCCTACGGTGTTGCCGACCCGTCATCAGGGCAGCTGGGGAAGCTCTCTTCGCTGGGGATAAAGGTGATCTACAATGCAGATTACCTGGAAGAGCATCCACTGTCACGTGCCGGCTGGATAAGGCTCTTCGGGCTGTTAACAGGCAGGAGGGAGAGGGCTGACAGTCTCTTTGCAGAGGTATCAGGGCGATATAACGAACTTGCGGCCAGGGTGAGGAGCAGTGCGGGGGAAAGACCTGCCGTGCTCCTGGGTGCACCCTGGGAGGATGTATGGTATGTATCACCCGGCAACTCCTACACAGGGAGGCTCATCGAAGATGCCGGAGGGAGGTACCTTTTCGCCGACATGACCGAAGCCCATTCGGTTCCCTTTTCGGTGGAGGCAGTGTTCAGGCGTGCCGCTGATGCTGATATATGGATCAATCCCGGCACCGCGGAGAGCCTGGACGATATCAGGGCCGCTGACCATCGTCTCAGCCGGCTGCCGGTATGCAGGGAGGGTGGAGTATGGAACAACAGGAGAAGGATAACTCCTGCCGGAGGCAACGACTACTGGGAGACGGCAGTCGTGCGCCCAGACATCCTGCTTATGGATATGGTTTCCATCCTTCATCCGGAGCTGCTCCCCGGCTACACACACTTTTTCTACAGGAGGCTGGAATGAGAGAGTGGCTGCCAACACTAAAGCTTTCACTGGCGATGACAGGACTGTTCCTGGTCACGATACTTCTTTTCTGTGCCGATATTCTTTTTGGAGGAACCCCTCTTGAGGCTGGTGATGTGGTGAGGGCTCTCTTTGGAGAGGGGAGCGCGGAGAGTGAGATAATCGTGATGGAGTTTCGCCTTCCCCGGGCTCTCACGGCAGTCATTGCCGGTGCGGCACTGTCTGTCAGTGGTCTGCTCATGCAAACCCTTTTCCGCAACCCTCTGGCCGGTCCCGATGTGCTGGGCATCAGCTCCGGCGCCGGCCTTGGAGTGGCACTTACAGTCCTTACCCTTTCACCGCTGTTTGCCATCTCTGCCAACAGCCCTCTCCAGGGATGGGGCATGATCCTTGCCGCCTGGGCCGGCGCCGGGATGGTGATGGTGATCATCATGGCGGTCTCTTCGCGCATGCGTGATATCATGACGGTGCTCATCGTCGGCCTGATGCTTGCCAGTGCCATCTCTGCCGTGGTGAGCCTGCTGCAGTATTTCAGTAATGAGACGATGCTCAGGACATATGTCATCTGGACAATGGGTAACCTTGGAA
>JAVEXM010000199.1:0-2811 GCA_034004025.1 Bacteroidales bacterium | reverse complement strand
TTCCATGCTGCCAGTACGGCATCAGACCTGGTGTAAAGCGTTGAGTCACCATTCATGCAGTCATGGATCAGCCGCTCATAGGCATCAGGTATGCGGTCCACGGCAAGATCGGAATAATGGAAATCCATGTTCACGTTTCTTACATTGAATCCTCCTCCCGGGATTTTCATCCCAAACTTGATCAGTATCCCTTCATCAGGCTGAATACGGATTATCAGCTGGTTGCATCCCTCGCACGCACTCTCTCCCGAAAACAGGTAATGGGGTGTTGGCTTGAAATGGATGACAGCCTCCGTCACCCTGGTGGGAAGACGCTTGCCTGTCCTGATGTAAAAGGGAACCCCTCCCCACCTCCAGTTGTCAATATAGAATTTCAGCGCTGCAAATGTCTCGGTCATTGATGTCTTGCTGACACCCTCCTCTTCCCGGTAACCGCCAAGCCATTCACCTTTGACATGCGCCCCGGTGTACTGGCCCCTGATGGTCATTTTTCTGACATCTTCCGGCTTGACGGGCCGGAGTGATTCAAAGACCTTGACCAGCTCATTCCTTATGGATGTTGAGTCAATGGATGACGGGGGCTCCATCGCAATAAAACCGACGAGGTGCAGCAGATGGTTCTGAACCATGTCACGCAATGCACCGGTGCCTTCGTAATACGAGCCTCTCTTCTCCACCCCCAGGCTCTCGGAAGATGTGATCTCGACATGATGCACATAATTCCTGTTCCAGAGAGGCTCAAAAATGCCATTGGAAAAGCGGGTCACAAGTATGTTCTGAACAGTCTCCTTTCCAAGATAATGGTCAATGCGGAAAAGCTGGCTCTCTTCCCAGTGCTCCAACAACAACCTGTTCAGATGCACCGCGCTGGCATAATCATACCCGAAAGGCTTTTCGATAATCAGGCGCTTCCAGCCATCGGCCTCACTGTTCAGACCCTGACCGGCAAGACCCGGAGAAATCTCGTCATATATCTCCGGCGGAACGGAGAGATAAAACAGGGTGTTGCCCTGAATTTTCATCTCAGACCTTAACCTGTTCAGAAGCCCTGCAAGCTCCAGGTAATCACCAGGAACCAACGGATCAAGAGTTGTATAGAAGAAAGCCCGTATAAAATCATCATCGCCTTTTCCCCCTTCTTTCCCGGCCTTCCCTGTGAGCGCACTTCTAACCTCATTTCTGTAGGACTCATCGTCAATCTTGCTCCTTCCTGTGGCAAGTACCGCAAACCTCTCCGGCATCAGTCCCTGTATAAAAAGCTCATACAGAGCAGGAACAATCTTCCTCATGGCAAGGTCTCCCCTGCCACCGAATATCACTATTATCTGGTTCTCCGCCCTGTTCATCAGCTTCGCTTACAGTCTTCCGCAGACATCAGTCATTACTTCCCCTGTCAACGGGGTCTATACATAATTTCTCCATCATTGCATCTGCAACGTCAGTTAAAACAAATATAGAAAATTGAGCCCTTCTCTGACATCATGATCAACTAAAACAACTGATACTGTTTAAAAGTTTATTGGACAAACCATTAGATTGAAGCTCCCGATCCATTGACTTCACATGTCATTTCTAAAAAGTGTTGCATTTATATACATATGTATATTATTTACACATTGCCTTATCTAGCTTATTTTATGCGTTTTATATCATTAAACAAAATTGCCTGTTTAATTTATCAACACTTTGTGGAGTAAAAATAGTTCTTAAAATGCTGTATATTATTGATTTTCATTTTATTACAAGCATTGGCATGCTTATTGGTATACATTATAACAGACAATATAAGATACAGTTATATGAAAAAGTCAATCATCCTTATTATCAGCCTCGCCTTCCTGAGCGCAGGATTATCAGGCTCGCAGTATTCAGTGCCGGAGCAGGAAGACAGAAACACCAACGCCCTCACAGTAACTTCCTCACCCGAGCTTAAAACCCTGGCTCAGAGCTGGATTGACGCTTACAGGGGGGAAAATCCCGGCCGGAATGTATCGATACTGCCCGTTGACGAGTATGGCAACGCTGATATCAGGATATTTGCAGGTGCCTCCGCAGGGACAGTCAGCGGCGAGCCGGGATGGAAGATGGTTGTAGCGCGTGATGTGATCGTTCCTGTTATGAGCACCGACAATCCATTTTACCCGGCCATAATGTCGAAAGGCATCGCCCCGGAAAAGTTTGGTACCCTTCTCTCCTCCCCTACAGTCACCTGGGGCAAGATTCTGGGTACGGAAGCCAATGTCCCTGCAGTGGCAAATGTTGCTGTTGACGGAGCAGCTCTTGGTTACCTGGCAGGATTTGCCAGGATCGACGTTTCGCAGGTCAGTGCCCGGGAATTGCCAGCTTCTGAGATTGCATCGCTGCTCAGGAGCCAGCCTGCCGCCGTCGTTTTCTGCAGGCTGTCTGACATAACAGCTCCCGGTGGTACCGGTTTTGCTGAAAAACTGATGGTAATTCCGGTTGACATCAACTCCAACGGTCAGTCAGACTATTTTGAGCAGTTTTATGCAGATTTCAACAGCTTCAACCGTGGTGTATACATCGGCAAGTATCCGAAGGAGCTCTGCAACAGTATCTTCTGTGCCACAACCTCACAGATGGTACCCGAAGCTGCTGCTGATTTCATTCGCTGGATTCTGGCTGACGGCCAGGAGATAGCAGCCACCTCCGGGTTGACTGCACTCTCGGGAAGTGAAGGAATGATCAGAAGGGAGATGCTGACACCTGTGACGGAGATAGTGCAGGCAGGCAACGAAAACAAGGCAGGCGTCAGCATCCTGGTATGGGTAATGGCAGTAATCTCCGCCATCT
>JAVEXM010000082.1:8198-12893 GCA_034004025.1 Bacteroidales bacterium | reverse complement strand
GAGAAGCACGGCGTAAAGGTACTCGGCACTCCTGTGGAGGCAATCATGAACACCGAGGACCGTGAGCTCTTTGTCAGGAAGCTTGATGAGATAGATGTCAGGACGCCACGCAGCATAGCAGTCACCACCGTTGATGACGCTCTTGATGCTGCCGGCAGGCTGGGATTCCCCGTTATCATACGGGCGGCATACACCCTCGGCGGACAGGGCAGCGGGTTTTGTTCAAATCGCGAGGAACTCAAGGCGCTATCCGCCCGCGCCTTTGCCTATTCGGGCCAGATCCTGGTGGAGGAGTCGCTCAAGGGATGGAAGGAGGTAGAGTACGAGGTGGTGCGAGACCGCTATGACAACTGCATCACGGTCTGCAACATGGAGAACTTCGACCCGCTGGGGATACACACCGGCGAGAGCATCGTCGTAGCTCCCTCGCAGACGCTCACCAACAGTGAGTACCACAAGCTCAGGGAGCTGTCAATAAAAATCATTCGGCACGTGGGGATCATCGGCGAATGCAACGTTCAGTATGCCCTTGACCCCGGCTCCGAAGACTACCGCGTCATCGAGGTCAACGCCCGTCTTTCGCGCTCCAGCGCACTGGCATCCAAGGCGACGGGCTACCCGCTGGCATTTGTGGCAGCAAAGCTGGCGCTGGGCTACGGCCTGCACCAGCTAAAAAACTCGGTCACGAAGACAACCACGGCATGTTTTGAGCCGGCTCTAGACTATATAGTTTGCAAGATCCCGCGATGGGACCTGAACAAGTTCCAGGGTGTGGCCCATGAGATAGGCAGCAGCATGAAGAGCGTAGGTGAGATCATGGCCATAGGACGCACCTTCGAGGAGGCGATACAAAAGGGACTGCGGATGACAGGACTGGGAATGCACGGCTTCGTAAGCAACCGCAACCTCAGCTTCGGTGATATTGAAAGGGAGCTCTCTGAACCCACCGACATGCGTATCTTCTCCATTGCCGGAGCACTGGAGGAGGGATTCGATGTAGACAGGATATATGAGCTGACGAAGATCGACCGCTGGTTTCTCTTCAAGCTGCAGAACATAAGCAACATCAAGAGACAACTTGAGGGTTATGACACCCTGGAGAGTGTGCCTGACCGGGTTCTCCTTCATGCCAAGATCAACGGCTTCAGCGATTTTCAGATAGCACGGCATATCATAAAGCCTGACAACAGCAGCATCAATGAGGCCATGCTGAGCGTGCGGCGCCATCGCAAGAGCAAAGGTATAGTGCCATATGTCAAGCAGATAGACACTCTTGCCGCAGAGTACCCGGCTGTGACCAACTACCTCTATCTTACTTACAGCGGCATGGAGCACGACATCTGGTATGAGAACGACAAGCGGTCAGTGATAGTCCTCGGCTCCGGAGCCTACCGCATAGGATCAAGCGTGGAGTTCGACTGGTGTTCCGTCAATGCCATCAACACCATCCGTCGCGAAGGACTCCGCGGTGTGATGATCAACTACAATCCCGAGACCGTCAGCACTGACTATGACATGTGCGACCGCCTCTATTTCGACGAGCTCTCCTTCGAGCGGGTGATGGATATCATTGACCTGGAGACCCCGCGCGGAGTGATACTGTCGATGGGCGGACAGATACCCAATAACCTGGCGATGCGACTGCACCGGCAGGGGGTGCCCATACTCGGCACACCCCCGGAGTCGATTGACAGGGCGGAGGACAGGCATAAGTTCTCGTCGATGTGCGACATGCTGGGTGTCGACCAGCCCCGGTGGAGGGAGCTGCGCACCTTTGATGAGATAGACAGCTTCATAGAGGAGATAGGCTTCCCGGTGCTGATACGTCCATCGTATGTGCTCTCGGGTGCTGCCATGAATGTCGTCTCCAACCGTTCCGAGCTGGTCCACTTCCTGGAGCTGGCTGCCAGTGTCTCCAAGGAGCACCCGGTTGTGGTTTCGGAGTTCATTGAATATGCCAAGGAGATAGAGATAGACGCTGTTGCCTCGAGCGGCGAGATCATTGCGTATGCCATCAGCGAGCACGTAGAGTATGCAGGCGTGCACTCGGGTGATGCCACCATTGTCTTTCCGCCCCAGAAGATCTACTTTGAGACGGTGAGGCGCATAAAAAAGATCTCGAGAGAGATAGCCAGCGAGCTCAACATCTCAGGCCCCTTCAACATACAGTTCCTGGCGCGAGAGAACGACATCAAGGTCATTGAGTGCAACCTGCGCGCCAGCAGGAGCATGCCCTTTGTGTCGAAGGTACTGAAGACCAACCTCATAGAGCTGGCCACAAAGGTGATGCTCGGGGTGCACTGGGACAAGCCCCACAAGTCGGTCTTTGACCTTGACTATGTGGGTGTCAAGGCTTCGCAGTTCAGCTTCTCGCGACTGGCCAAGGCCGATCCTGTTCTGGGTGTGGATATGGCCTCCACGGGTGAGGTGGGCTGTATTGGCGACAGCTTCTTCGAGGCGCTGCTGAAAGCGATGTACTCTGTGGGTTACCGTATGCCCGAAAAAGCTGTACTGCTCTCTTCGGGGCCGGCAAAGGCGAAGGCCGACCTGCTGGAGGCTACACGGCTGTTGCGTGACCGCGGCTACAGGCTCTATGCCACCCGGGGCACACAGCAGTTCCTTGCCAATGCAGGAGTGGAGGCCGAGGTGGCGTTCTGGCCCGACGAAAAGGATTCTCCCAACACCGTTGAGCTGATCCGGCAGAGGGTGGTTGACCTGGTTATCAACATCCCCAAGGATCTGTCGGCTACTGAGCTGAACAACGACTACCAGATACGGCGCAGCGCGGTTGATTACAACATACCGCTGATCACCAACGCCCGACTGGCCTCCGCCTTCATCCATGCCTTCTGCACTGTTGAGGAGAGCGAGCTGGAGATCAAAGCGTGGGATGAGTATTGATCAGTCGGCAGTCTTCAGCCCGCAGTCGGCAGTTGGCAGTCTTCAGCCCGCAGGCAGCAGTTGGCAGTCTTCAGCCCACAGTCGGCACTTGGCAGTCATCAGCCCGCAGGCAGCAGTTTGAGGCTCCGACGAAGAAGAAGGAGACTCAATCCCGTATCCGCCAGCTGGCGGATCGGGACGGCAGTCGGCAGCTCGCAGTTGGCAGTCTTCAGCCCGCAGTCAGCAGTCGGCAGCTTGCAGTCGACAGTTGGCAGTCGGATGGCCTCCTTCGCCAAGGGAGGCGGTGGCTGACAGAATTAGGCAGCAAGCACGGCAGGTTATGGTAAAAATTGACACATTATCCGGATGGACTGAATGAAGACGCTGATGCGCAGCTTCAGACCATAAGATATCAGAACTCAGGACGATAAAATGTGGTGGCTGACAATACCGGTGATAATATATTCTGCAGGCATCTTTGTTCTGTGGGCGATACTCCGCCGCCATTCAGGGGGTGATACCCCTGGCAACGACGGCCACGCCGGCATCACGGGAGAGGAGGAGATGCCCGGCGGGAAGGAAAACGGCAGCCTGCTATCCGAAAACCACACCGGGGTTACATTGGCTGCTGCGGCCCTGGGTGCAGAGGAGTACCCGATCCCTCTGTCGGAGCCTCATTTAAGGGTTACCGTTGTTGTGGCAGTGCGCAACGAGCAACGGACCGTAAACACCCTGCTTGAGAGCCTGGTGCGGCAGGATTATCCCAGGGAACTTCTGGAGATCATTATCGTCAATGACAACTCCACCGACCGTACGCCGGTTACTGTCAGCGAGTTCATGGAGAAGCACAGGGAGCCGGCAGGCATCAGCATGCGACTTCTCTTCAACCCCTTTCCCGGCAAGAAGAAGGCTATCCGCCTGGGGGTAAGTCGTGCCGCGGGAGAGCTGATACTTACCACTGATGCCGATTGCACTGTAGCGCCGGGGTGGGTCAGGGCGCATGTCGCGGAGTACGAAAGAGGCCAGAACGGCAATCCGATTACACATACCTTCTCCGGACACCTGCAGGGTTCAGTTCATGCGGGCAGCCAGCCATCCATGGTGCTGGCCCCAGTTATTCAGCGGCCTGGCCGGGGATTCTGGTCGCTATTCGGGGTCTATGAGTTCTCGGCTTTGCAGTCGGTCACGGAGGCTACGGCCCGTGCGGGTCATCCGGTGATGTGCAATGCCGCCAACATGTCATTCTTGAGGGAGGTATATCTCCGCCACGCCGGCGAGCTGCGCGACGACCTGCCCTCGGGTGATGATATCTTCCTGCTGCATGCCGTCAGGCGTGGCGGGGGCAGTGTCGGTTTCGCGGGCAGCACTGCGGCGGCGGTGGAGACCGCTGCCGCGGTCACGGCTGCGGCGCTGTTGCGTCAGCGTGCCCGCTGGGCCTCCAAGGGCTGGCACTACCGTGACCCTGCCACCCTCACCTTCGCCGCAGCCACGGCGGCGTGCAACGCCGCCGTCACCGCCGCCGCAGTGGGTGCAGCAATAGCGGCACAGTACCTCCCGCTGCTGGGTGCCCTCTATGCCATACGCCTGGTGCCCGACTACCTCATCATCGCCCGGAATATCAAAAAGAGCGGTGAAAAAATCGCACCCGTGCCATTCATGCTCTCTGAAATTATCTATCCCTTCTGGTTTATGACGGTGGCAGTGACAAGCCTCTTTCCCCCGTCGCGGCGGTTTGGCAAAAGATAATTGGTAGTCACCAGCCTTTTCCCCTCGGCGTGGAGGTAGCCGACTGCCGTCCCGATCCGCCAGCTGGCG
>JAVEXM010000082.1:0-8098 GCA_034004025.1 Bacteroidales bacterium | reverse complement strand
TCCCGGATGGCCTCCTCAAGTGACCCGCTCTCAGCCTCCTCCATAAAGTAGCTGTAGATATCCTGCTGACGGTCGTCATCTATCACATCGTTGACATAATAATCTATGTTGAGCTTGGTGCCCGAACTTACGATAGCCTCTATCTCCGACAACAGGTCCTCGTACTCTATGCCCTTGGCATTGGCTATGTCCTCAAATGGCATCTTGCGATCAATGCTCTGAATGATGTATACCTTGAGTCCAGACTTGTTGACCACCGACCTGACTATCATATCCTGCGGCCTGATGATCTCCTTCTCTGCAACATAGCTCTCGATAACCTCCACCACCTCCTTGCCGTACCTCTGTGCCTTGCCGGCACCGATACCGGTGATGTTCTGCAGCTCCTCGATTGTGATCGGATACTGTATGGCCATCTCCTCAAGCGAGGGATCCTGAAAAATGTTGTAGGGAGGCTGGTTGGCCTGCTTTGATATCTTCTTCCTCAGATCCTTGAGGATACTCAGCAGCTCTTCATCTGCTGCCGCCGTTCGTGCCCCGTACGAAGCCTCCTCATCATCGGAGTCGGTATAGTCGTGATCCTCATTAAGCATGAAAGGCTGCGGCTTCTCAAGGAACTCGTGCCCTTTGGGCGTCAGCCCCAGCAGCCCGTAGTTCTCAATATCCTTTGTGAGCAGCTTGTTGATGAGCGCCTGCCGTATCACCATGTTCCAGAAACGCTCATCCCTCTCCTCGTCGATGCCGAAGGTCTCGAGCTTGTGGTGCTTGTACGACTTTATGGCCGAGTTCATGGTACCGGCAAGTATCTTGGCTATATGATCGGCCTTGTGCTTCTCCTTCACTGCCAGTACTGTCTCAAGCATGTTCACCACATAATCCTGACCCTCGAACTGCGTCTTGGGATGGAGGCAGTTGTCACATGCCTCACAGTTGTCCTGATCATACTCCTCACCGAAATAGTGGAGCAGTATCCGGCGGCGGCATGTTGACGATTCGGCATACGATACCGTTTCAAGCAGCAGCTGTTTTCCTATCTCCTGTTCGGCAATGGGCTTTCCCTGCATGAACTTCTCCAGCTTGACGATGTCATCATAACTGTAATAGGATATGCACCTCCCCTCACCGCCGTCGCGTCCGGCACGACCTGTCTCCTGGTAGTAGCCTTCCAGACTCTTGGGCATATCAAAGTGGATGACATACCTCACGTCAGGCTTGTCAATGCCCATGCCGAAAGCTATGGTCGCCACTATCACGTCAACATCCTCCATCAGGAACCTGTCCTGGTTCTGTGTGCGCGTCACAGAGTCCATGCCTGCATGGTATGCCAGTGCCTTGATGTCATTCACCTTCAGTGTCTCTGCCAGCTCCTCCACTTTCTTACGGCTGAGGCAGTATATTATACCCGACTTGCCCGCGTTGTTCTTTATATACCTGATGATCTCCCTGGTGGCATCCTGCTTTGGCTTGACCTCGTAATAGAGGTTGGGCCTGTTGAACGACGATTTGAACACAGCCGCATCGCTGATGCCCAGGTTCTTCAGTATGTCATGCTGCACCTTGGGCGTGGCTGTGGCGGTGAGGGCAATGATGGGTGCCCGTGCAATAGTGTCTATGATAGGGCGGATGCGCCGGTACTCAGGCCTGAAGTCATGCCCCCACTCTGATATGCAGTGAGCCTCATCAACGGCATAAAATGACACCTTCACGCTCTTCAGGAAATCGATGTTCTCCTCCTTGGTCAGTGATTCCGGAGCCACATACAGAAGCTTGGTGAAGCCCTGCGCCACATCCTTTCTGACCTGTGTTATGGCTGTCTTGCTCAGCGACGAGTTGAGGAAGTGTGCCACATCATCGGTAGTATTGAAGTTGCGCATGGCGTCAACCTGGTTCTTCATCAGGGCTATCAGCGGAGAGATAACCACCGCGGTGCCCTCCATCATGACAGCAGGCAGCTGATAGCAGAGCGACTTTCCTCCGCCGGTAGGCATAAGCACAAAAGTATCATTACCATCAAGGACGCTCCTGATAATCGGCTGCTGGTTGCCCTTGAAGTTGTCAAAGCCAAAATAACGCTTCAGGTAATCGTGAATGGAAGCATCAGCATACATGATTTTCTCCCTCTCCCCCCTTAATTGAACATCGGTTAAACATAAAACAAGTTACAAAATTTAATTACACCGGCATAAAACCCTTATCTCAAATTTAATCTAATTTAACCAACATATCAATATTATTTATCATTTCTGCCTCTTTTCTCTTTTTGCCCCTGAGAAGCCGGGTATTGTTTTGATCCATTAGATTTGCCATCTTTACACGCTTTATTGTGAGACCTCTCTGATGGCTGCAAAAGACAGCAAGAACAAGAAACCTGAAGGTGAGATGACCTTTCTCCAGCACCTCGAGGAGCTCAGGTGGCATATTATAAAGTCACTGGGAGCCATCGTTGCCGGGGCGGTGGTCGCATTCATCTTCAAGGACTTTCTCTTTGACAGGGTCATTCTGGCGCCCAATAATCCCGGTTTCATCACCAACAGGCTGCTCTGCCGCCTTGCCGATGCTGTCAATGCCCCGGTGCTCTGCATCAACCAGGATCCGGTAGATCTGATAAACATCAAGCTGTCGGGCCAGTTCACCACCCACCTGAACATCTCCATCGTTGCCGGACTGATCATGGCCTTTCCCTATATCTTCTGGGAGTTCTGGTCATTCTTCAAACCGGCACTTTATGAGAAAGAGAGAAAGTATGCACGGGGAGCAGTATCGATGGCATCACTGCTGTTCCTTACCGGGATTCTCTTCGGATATTTTATAATCACTCCCCTTTCCATCAACTTTCTCGGGTCATACCGGGTCAGTGACCTGGTGGACAACCAGATAAACATTACCTCCTATATCGGGTCAGTCACCTCGGTGGCGCTCTCGGCAGGCATAATCTTCGAGCTGCCTATCGTGGTCTTCTTCCTGGCCCGGATAGGGGTCGTCACACCCGAGTTCATGCGCAAATACAGGAGACATTCGATCGTCGTTGTGCTTATCCTGGCGGCAGTTATCACTCCTCCCGACGTCTTCAGTCTGATACTTGTGGTAATACCTTTGATCTTGTTGTACGAAGTGAGTATCTTTATTGCGGCGAGGGTCATCAGGAAGCGTGCCGAGGATGATGCGGCAGAAGAAGCAGATGAGGCCTCCGCTGAGGGTGAAACAACATGAGACCAGCATGAGCAATGGCGCAGACAGGGAACAGAACACAGGATTTCATGCCGGGTCCGGTAGATCAATGAAATATATTTTAACATTAGTATGAAACTCCACACCACAGACCTTGTTAAGCGATACAAGACCCGTACGGTTGTCAACCAGGTCTCGGTAGAGGTGGAACAGGGTGAGATAGTAGGACTGCTGGGCCCCAACGGAGCCGGCAAGACCACCACCTTTTACATGATCGTGGGTCTTATCAGGCCCAACAGCGGACAGATATGGCTTGACGATACCGAGATCACCGGTTTTCCGATGTACAGGCGTTCACGCTTGGGCATAGGTTACCTTGCCCAGGAGGCCTCCATCTTCAGGAAGCTGAGTGTGGAAGACAACCTGATGGCTGTCATGGAGCTCTCCGACATGACCCGGGAGGAGCGCCGCGAACGGCAGGAGTCGCTCCTCGAGGAGTTCGGTCTGACACGCATACGCAAGAGCCTGGGCATACAGCTCTCCGGCGGCGAGCGGCGGCGCACCGAGATCGCCCGCGCCCTGGCCCTCAAACCCAACTTCATCCTTCTCGATGAACCCTTCGCCGGCGTTGACCCTATCGCCGTGGAGGATATACAGATGATCGTCTCACATCTGAAAGACAAGAATATAGGCATCCTGATCACTGACCACAACGTACACGAGACGCTATCCATCACCGACCGTGCCTACCTCCTCTTCGAGGGGAAGATACTCAAGCAGGGAACGTCAGCACAGCTGGCTGATGATGAGCAGGTAAGGGATGTATACCTTGGTAAGAAGTTCGAACTCAGGAGGTAAATTCCGGGCCCACTTTCAGAAATCAGGAAATTTTACTAATTTTGCGCCACAATTTGCGGATGTGTCGTAATTGGTAGCCGAGCAAGACTTAGGATCTTGTGCCTCAGGGCGTGGGGGTTCGAGTCCCTTCATCCGCACCAGAATGCTGAACCGCACTGACGGTCCGCCGAAGGGCGAACAGAAGGCGGTTTTTTTAAATGGATTGCAAACTTACATAATATGAATATCACCAGAGAAAACATCGATCAGCTGAACGCACAGGTCAGAATTGATATTGCCAGGGCCGACTATGAAGAGAAGGTCGACAAGAAACTGAGAGAATACCGCAGGACTGCCGCCCTGAAAGGCTTCCGTCCGGGTCATGCCCCCCTGCCCCTGATAAAGAAGATGTACGGCACCAGCGTCCTCGTTGATGAGATAAACAACATCGTCTCGGAGAGTCTCTCCAACTTTATAAAGAGTGAAAACCTGGATATCCTTGGTGACCCAATACCAAAGGACGAAGGACATTCCTTTGACCCGGAACACTCCGAGGAGTTCACTTTTACCTTCGAGCTGGGACTTGCACCCGAATTTGAGCTGAACCTTTCGAAAAAGCATAAGCTCACCCGCTACCTTATTGAACCTGATGCAAAGATGGTGGCCGACTATATCGACAACTATGCACGGCGTCACGGTGAATTCATCGCTGCTGATAAATCTGAGGATAAGGATATGCTAAAGGGCCCGGTGACTTCTGCCGACGGAACCATAGCAAATGAAGACGCCACCCTCTCGATAGAGATGGTCAAGGATGAGGAGATCAAAAAGGAGTTCCTGGGGAAAGTGGCAGGTGACAGTATAACCTTCAGCATCCGCGAGGCGCTGCCCAACGACTATGAAATAGCCGGGCTGCTCAAGATTCAGAAGGATGAGGCAAAGGATATCAGCGGCGACTTTACCTTCACAGTCAGGGAGGTGTCACGCTTCAGGCCGGCAGAAAATGACCAGGATCTGTGGGATAAGGTCTACGGCGAGGGAGCCGTTACCACTGCCGCGGACTTTGAAGCCAGGGTGACCGATGAGATAAGAGGTTATTTCAGCCGTGAGACCGAATTCAAACTCAGAACGGATGCGCGGGACACTATCCTGGAGAAGACTGGGTTCGACCTGCCTGATGAGTTTCTGAAGAGGTGGCTGGTAAGGACCAATGAGAAAACCACCGCAGAGGATATAGAAAAGGATTACGGTCACTTCCGCGATGACCTCCGCTGGCAGCTGATCAAGAACCGCATTGCAAAAGAGAATGATCTGAAGATCACTGACGAGGAGATATTGGCGGAGGCGAAGGAGTTCACCAGGGCACAGTTCTCACAGTACGGCCTCTATTATGCAACTGATGAGCAGGTTACGTCGTTTGCGAAGGACATGCTCCGCAAGGAGGATGAAGCCCGCCGCCTTGCTGAAAAGGTGCTTGACACGCGGGTACTGGATATCGTTATCGACTCCATGAAGGTCGACGACAGGAAGGTATCAGCCGAAGAGTTCAACAAGCTCTTCGAGGCAAAATGAAACCTTTAGAGCGATAATTTCGTATATTTGAGATTCAAACAAAGTCATTCATCATGTCAGATAGCAAAGATTTCAGTAAATATGCTGCCTCCCGTTTCGGCATCAGCAGCCTCAACCTGCACCGTTACATCTCGGCAAGCAACGGATACATCTCTCCTACAATCATTGAGGAGCGCCAGTTGAATGTGGCTTCCATGGATGTCTTCTCCCGCCTGATGATGGACCGGATCATATTTCTCGGCCTGCCGGTAGATGATTATGTTGCCAACATCATCCAGGCACAGCTGCTCTACCTTGATTCATCCGATCCGGGCAAGGATATACAGATATATCTTAACACCCCCGGCGGAGCAGTACATGCAGGGATGGGCATTTATGACACAATGCAGTACATCTCAGCCGACATAGCCACCATCTGTACCGGCATGGCAGCCTCGATGGGGGCCATCCTGCTTACTGCAGGCACCAGGGGCAAGCGTTCGGCGCTGAAGCACTCGCGCATCATGATCCATCAGCCGATGGGTGGCGCAGAGGGCCAGGCCTCTGATATAGAGATCGTCGTAAAAGAGATCCTGAAAATCAAGAAGGAACTCTACGAGGTCATAGCCCTGCATACAGGCCAGAAGCTTGAGCAGGTGGAGAAGGATGCTGACCGTGACCACTGGATGACGGCCACAGAAGCAAAAGAGTACGGCATGATTGACGAGGTACTCGTCAGGTCTGCCAAGTAACCCAGCCCTGATGGATAAATGTTCATTCTGCGGACGGACAAAGAAAGAGGCAAATCTGCTTATTGCAGGTCTTGAGGGCCATATCTGTGACCACTGTATAGAACAGGCTCACAACATTCTTCAGGAAGAGCTGGGGAGCAAGTCGAACTTCAGCCTTGACAGCATCAAGCTCCGCAAACCCGGTGAGATAAAACAGTTCCTCGACCAGTATGTTATCGGCCAGGACAGAGCCAAGAAGATTCTTTCCGTAGCAGTCTACAACCATTACAAGAGGCTGATGCAGAAGCACGAAAGCGATGATGTGGAGATCGAGAAATCAAACATCATCCTTGTGGGAGAGACCGGCACCGGCAAGACCCTGCTGGCACGGACCATAGCCCGCATGCTGCATGTCCCCTTTACAATCGTCGATGCCACCGTACTTACCGAGGCCGGATATGTGGGTGAGGACATCGAGAGTCTTCTGACACGGCTGCTGCAGAGTGCCGATTACGACGTCAAGGCAGCAGAGAAGGGTATCGTCTTTATTGATGAGCTCGACAAGATTGCCCGCAAGGGTGACAACCCATCCATAACACGCGACGTTTCGGGCGAGGGTGTACAGCAGGGCCTGCTGAAGCTGCTCGAGGGCGCAATTGTGAATGTGCCTCCCCAGGGTGGAAGAAAACACCCTGAACAGAAGATGATACCCGTTGACACAAAGAACATACTGTTTATATGCGGAGGAGCATTTGAGGGTATTCAGAAGAAGATTGCCCACAGGCTTAACACAGCTGTCGTCGGTTATAATGCCAGCCGCAGCCGTGACCGCTATGACAAGGATGATCTTCTGAAATATATTGCACCCCAGGATCTGCGGGCCTACGGTCTCATACCTGAGATCATCGGCCGCCTGCCGGTGCTCACACACCTCTTGCCCCTTGACCGGCAGGCACTGAGAGCCATTCTGACCGAACCGAAAAACTCGATCACCAAACAGTATATCAAGCTTTTTGCAATGGACGGCATTGAGCTGACATTCACCCCTGAGGCGCTTGACTATATTGTTGACCAGGCAATTGAATTCAAGCTCGGCGCCAGGGGCCTGCGTGCAATATGTGAGGCCATTATGATCGACGCCATGTTCGAGCTGCCCTCAGGCGATGTCAAGGAGTTTACCGTCTCCCCCGACTATGCCGCACGCAAGCTTGAGAGGGTCGACATGCAGGTACTGAAGGCATCATAATAAAATATCCCGTCAGCACGATGGCGTGACGGGATAAATGACTCTCCGGCCGGCTCCGGCCTTCTGTTATCTTACAATGTAAAATTATATTTGGGATGCCTGAAACGGAGGGTTATCTCACGCGTATCATCCCCCCTTGAGAGCGTTGCATAAGCGTCACACTCACCGGCACCGTAGTCAAGGACAAATGGTTCTACTCCTTCGATGTTGAAGGTAACAGTGCCTCCCACCAGGAACCGGCAGGACGCATGCCACTCAAGGGCACTGGTGACAGTATGCGTGTATGCCAGTCCGTCAAGATTGGTGCCTGTTGCCACGCCTGTGATCAGGCACCTGTCATCCCACGGATTCCATGTGTCGTAACCTGAGATGTATTCCCTCTCACGCACAAACTCACGCGTAATGGTCTTCTCATCGGTGAAGGTGATCCTGCCTCCGGTGAGGGCCACTGAGAAGACTGTGTTCTGATTGCTGTTGGGACCAAGGTTTGTCACCGTCTTGGTTCCTTCAACCATGGCGCCGTTGACAGAATACTCCTCAAAGGTGAGTGATCTTACCGAACCAA
>JAVEXM010000198.1:0-2821 GCA_034004025.1 Bacteroidales bacterium | reverse complement strand
AGTTATAGACTATGGAATAAGCCAGTCCGCCAACCAGGTTCTCATCCCTGGCTCCCTTCTGCATGAATGTGTTCAGGTCAGATTCCATGAAGACGGTGCAGCGGTCACCAAGCTTAACGGGACTTTTACTGCTGAGGGCCATTTTCCCGAACTCGCCGACTATCTTTATGTTGAGCTTCTCGGCCTGCTCTTCGAGGAATGAGCCTGTGCCGGCAGCACAGACCTTGTTCATCTCGAAATCAACCACCACTCCGTTTTCAATGCTGATGTACTTGGAGTCCTGCCCGCCAATCTCGAAGATGGTGTCCACAGTGGGATCATAGTCTATTGCTGCGGTTGCCTGTGCGGTGATCTCGTTCCTGATGGCGTCAGCCCCTATGAAGTCACCTGTAAGGTACCTTCCCGAGCCGGTTGTTCCTGCCCCGATGACCTCAACAAAATTGCCAGCCTCATCGTAGATCTCGGTAAGTCCTTTTTTGATGGCCTCGAGCGGCTTTCCTGCCGTAGGCAGGTAACGGCGGGCCACCACGTTGTGTTCGGAGTCAATCAGAACCACGTTGGTGCTGAGTGACCCGACGTCAATACCCAGGTATACGCGCAGCTTGCCCTGGCCGTTGCTTTTTATCTTTACCTCCTTGTTGTATAGTGCAGCCGATTCTTTCAGCTGAGGCAGGCTGACAAACGTTGCTGTGCTCCGGTGAAGGTATTTCTCAAGTTTTTCAAGCCCGGTGAAGCCGTAGGCCTGGTGGCCGTCAAGGCGTGAGTAGAGCACGGCACCTATCGCACCCATCGATGCATGGTGTTCAGGTATGATGAGCTCCTCCTGGCTGAGACCCAGCACCTCCCTGAATGCCCTGACCATTCCGGCATTGGCTGCCACGCCGCCGGTGAAGAGCACCGGCTTATTCATTTCTTTCCTTCTGGCTACGGTGCTGCGGAAATTTCGCGCAAGGGCGAAACACAGCCCTGCAACTATATCATGGAGCGGTGTGGCAATCTGCTGGTGATGGATCATGTCACTCTTTGCGAAGACACTGCACCGTCCTGCAATACGGGGAGGGGAGACCGACCTCAGGGCCAGGTCACCAAACTCCTTCTCAATGGGAACCCCGATCCTCCTTGCCTGCTGGTCAAGAAATGAACCTGTTCCTGCCGCGCAGATGCTGTTCATCTCAAAATCAACCAGCCTGGGATAATCATCTGATGGCTCCCTTTCAAGTATTATCAGTTTGGAATCCTCTCCGCCAATCTCAATGACAGTGCGTGCATCAGGGAAAAGCCGCGCTGCCGAGGTGGCCTGCGCTATAATTTCATTTACACAGAGACCGCCGATGAGGTCTGTAGCCACCCTTCCGCCTGCCCCGGTGACAGCAAGCCCTCTCACGATTGTGCCGGGGTGTCTGCTTATGATGTCGGAGAGCCTCTCATGCAGAACATTGAACGGTTTGCCATGGACATAATCATAATAATCTTCAAGGATGTTGTAATCTTCATCCATTACAACACTGTTCAGGGAAACTGATCCGATGTCAAGACCGATAAGTACACCGGCTTTCCCGGGCATTGAAGCTGTGACCATGATTTATCAAATTATTAAGAACTGTTACCGCTAATTTAGATATTTCCAAGATAATGGTATTTGCACATTAATAACAGAAATGTGCATAAATATCATGAAAAAAATAAGCTCCTGTGCAAAAAACAGAATCGTCCCCGCGAAGGGGACGATTCCAGATATCTGCCAGTTTTTGTGCCTGTCACTACCGGGGGCAGGACAGGCAGCAGTCAGGTGGCTTTTAGTTTAGGAGGATCTTCATATCCTCATCGGGGGTGGTGATACCTGCTATTCCGAATTTTTCCACCAGGACATTCACGACGTTGGGTGAGAGGAATCCCGGGAGTGTGGGTCCGAGGTGTATATTCTTCACACCGAGGTAGAGCAGTGCGAGGAGAACGATTACGGCTTTCTGCTCGTACCATGCTATATTGTATGCTATGGGCAGTTCGTTGATATCGTTCTTGCCAAAGACATCCTTGAGGGTGAGGGCAATGACTGCCAGTGAGTAGGAGTCGTTGCACTGACCTGCGTCAAGGACGCGCGGGATGCCGTTGATGTCTCCCAGTTTCAGCTTGTTGTAGCGGTATTTGGCACATCCTGCAGTAAGGATAACCGTATCTTTCGGCAGTTTCTGTGCGAACTCGGTGTAGTAGTCACGGCTCTTCATGCGTCCGTCGCATCCGCCCATGACGAAGAACTTGCGGATGGCGCCGCTCTTCACTGCGTCGACAACCTTGTCAGCAAGCTGAACAACCTGGTTGTGTGCAAAACCGCCAATGATTGTACCCTCTTCAATACCTGTCGGGGCCGGGCATCTCTTCGCATGTTCAATGATGGCTGAGAAATCCTTTTCCTTGCCTGGTTCCCTGTCAGGGATATGGGGGCAGCCCGGATAGCCGGATGAACCGGTTGTATAAACGCGGTCACGGTAGCTGTCGCGAAGCGGAACGATGCAGTTGGTGGTGAACAGGACCGGGCCGTTAAAGGTCTCGAACTCAGTTGTCTGTTTCCACCATGAGTTGCCGTAGTTGCCAACGAAATGGCTGTATTTCTTGAATGCAGGATAATAGTTGGCGGGCAGCATCTCACTGTGGGTGTATACATCCACGCCTGTCCCTTCTGTCTGGCGGAGCAACTCCTCCATATCCTTCATGTCATGACCGCTGATGAGGATGGCAGGATTATTTCTTACACCGATATTGACCTCTGATATCACCGGGTTGCCATAGGTGGTAGTGTTTGCCTTGTCGAGGAGGGCCATCA
>JAVEXM010000197.1:0-2823 GCA_034004025.1 Bacteroidales bacterium | reverse complement strand
TCAACAACGTGGTGGACATCACCAACTTCGTCCTTCATGAGACGGGGCAGCCACTCCACGCCTTCGATGCCGCCGCCATCACCGGCGACAGGGTGATCGTCAGAACACTGCCTGAAAAGACAAAATTTGTAACCCTCGACGGTGTTGAGAGAGAGCTGGCAGCCTCTGACCTGATGATATGCAACGTCAGTGAAGGGATGTGCATCGCCGGCGTCTTCGGGGGAGAGAAGTCAGGAGTCACTACAGCTACCACCGATCTGTTCCTTGAGAGCGCCACCTTCAGCTCCGTTTCGGTGCGGCGCACATCGCGGAGGCACGACCTCCGCACTGATGCCTCATACCGTTTTGAGAGAGGGACGGATCCGGAGATGACACTCTATGCACTCAGGAGGGCTGCCCTGCTCGTACTGGAGCTGGCCGGCGGCGTAATCTCAGGCGATATAGCGGATATCTATCCCAAACCTGTAAGAAAAGCCACGGTCAGTTACTCGCTTGACCGCATGGCAAAACTTATAGGCAAGGAGATCCCGGTTGATACCGTCAAGACAATTCTCAACAGCCTCGACATTCATATCACTGACGAGACGCCGGAGAGGCTCACACTGGAGATACCCGCTTACCGGGTCGATGTGACCCGCGAGGCCGACGTCACGGAAGAGGTTCTGAGAATTTACGGTTATAACAACATAGGCATCAGCGGCGAGATGCGGTCAATGCTCTCCCACACCGGGAAGCCTGACCGTGAGAAGGTTGCATCAAACGTGTCAGACCTCCTCTCCGGCAACGGCTTTGCCGAGATAATGTGCAACTCCCTCACACCCGCTGCGTGGTTTGAAAAGAGCGGCGACTTTGACACTGCAACGATGGTGCAGCTTGCAAACCCGCTGAGCAGCGACCTCAATGTAATGCGCATGTCACTGCTGCCGGGAGTGCTTAACACAATTGCATGGAACATCAACAGGCAGAGTCCAGACCTGAAGCTCTATGAGCTGGGCTATGTCTACCACAGGAGGCCGGGTAAAGAGGATGCCGGCATCACGGAAGCCTATAGCGAGCGGCAGTTGCTGGCCATGGCCATTACAGGAGACCTCAACCCTCAGCGCTGGAATGCGCCTGCAGCAGCCACCGGTTTCTTCCACATGAAGGGCTATGTCGAGCTCCTCCTCTCACGCTTCGGCATTGCACGCAGGGATATTGATGAAGAGGAAGAGACCTCTGGATGGTACTCTGAAGGAATGAGATACGGCATCGGAGACGTTGATCTTGCATCGTTCGGCAAGATCTCGAAAAAGTACCTTTCAATGTTTGACATCAGGCAGGATGTATGGTATGCTGAGCTCAAACATGAAAACATAATCAGGATAATTGCAGGGAAGAGCGTACAGTTCAGTGAGCTGCCAAAGTACCCATGGGTACGCCGCGACCTTGCACTGGTCATTGACAAATCGGTAAGATTCAGCCAGATACGTGACCTTGCCTACAAGACTGAACGCCACATCCTGCAGGAGGTAGACCTTTTTGATGTCTATGAGAGTGAAGCTATCGGCAAAGACAAAAAATCATATGCTGTCAGTTTCATCCTTAGGGATGACAGGCAGACACTGACTGAAAAGAATATCGAGAAGGTTATGAGTGGACTGTTCAAAGCCTTTGAGCGCGAGTTTGGCGCTGCACTGAGATGAAGAAGCTGGTGGGCAGAACCGGTGACTATCTCTCGCTTGTAAAGTTCAGTCACACAGTCTTTGCGATGCCCTTTGCGCTGGTGGGCTACTTCCTCGGTGCAACCAGGCCTGATCACGGTTTCAGCCTGAGGACCTTCCTGCTGATGCTGGCATGCATGGTTTTTGCCCGCAGTGCCGCCATGGCTTTCAATCGCTGGGCCGATGTCAGGTTTGACATTCTGAATCCAAGGACCTCCGGGAGAGAGATCCCGTCAGGCAGGATCAGTCAGGGTCATGCACTGATATTCGTAATTGTAAGCTCACTGCTCTTCATTGCCACAACAGCCCTGCTAAACACGATGACACTGCTGCTGTCGCCCGTGGCCCTTCTGATTGTCCTCGGATATAGCTACACCAAGAGGTTCACCTGGCTCTGCCACCTGGTGCTGGGACTCGGGCTGAGCCTGGCACCCATCGGAGCCTATATTGCAGTCACAGGTACCTTTGCGCTTCTGCCGGTACTCTACTCCATTCTTGTGCTGACCTGGGTCAGCGGCTTTGATATTATCTACTCCCTGCAGGATGACCAGTTTGACCGTGAAACAGGACTCTACTCGATTCCCGCGGTGATGTCACGCGGCAAAGCTTTGACTGTTTCAGTGGCTCTGCACGCTGTGACACTCCTGCTGGCGGTGGCAGCAGGGATCATTGGCCACGGTGGAGTGATCTACTGGGCCGGGGCACTGATCTTTGCCGCCATGCTGATATACCAGCATCTGATTGTCACTCCTGATGACCTGAGCAGGGTCAACCTTGCTTTCGGTACAATGAACGGTATGGCAGGTATCATCTACGGCCTGGCAGTGGTGGCTGACCTTCTGTTGTAGAAAAGATACGAAGGTGCGCCGGACCGCTTCTTCAGAAAGGTGAGCAGTCGCACCGGGCCATTGGTCCCGAACAGCTTCCTCCGCTAGAATTTAAATATGAATGAGACCCCCAGCAGCTCCTTGAACTGAACCATGGGAGCCTTCTTCTGCTTGCCGTCGTCGCCCAGCACCGGCTCTCCGTCTTCAAACACAGGCAGCAGGGTGTTGTCGTCATATATCAGGTGCACATTGAGCCTGAGGTCAGTAAACCAGTTGAGACTTGTGGTGGCTATCAT
>JAVEXM010000196.1:0-2825 GCA_034004025.1 Bacteroidales bacterium | reverse complement strand
CCGGATCAAGGAATTTCCATGCTGCCAGTACGGCATCAGACCTGGTGTAAAGCGTTGAGTCACCATTCATGCAGTCATGGATCAGCCGCTCATAGGCATCAGGTATGCGGTCCACGGCAAGATCGGAGTAATGGAAATCCATGTTCACGTTTCTTACCTTGAATCCTCCTCCCGGGATCTTCATCCCAAACTTGATCAGTATCCCTTCATCAGGCTGAATACGGATTATCAGCTGATTGCATCCCTCGCACGCACTCTCTCCCGAGAACAGGTAATGAGGTGTTGGCTTGAAATGGATCACAGCCTCCGTAACCCTGGTGGGAAGACGCTTGCCTGTCCTGATGTAAAAGGGAACCCCTCCCCACCTCCAGTTGTCTATATGGAATTTCAGCGCTGCAAATGTCTCGGTCATTGATGTCTTGCTGACACTCTCCTCTTCCCGGTAACCGCCAATCCATTCACCTTTGACATGCGATCCGGTGTACTGACCCCTGATGGTCATTTTTCCTACATCTTCCGGTTTAACGGGCCGGAGTGACTCAAAGACCTTGACCAGCTCATTCCTGATTGATGTTGAGTCAATGGATGACGGGGGTTCCATTGCAATAAAACCGACAAGGTGCAGGAGATGGTTCTGGACCATGTCACGCAATGCACCGGTGCCTTCGTAATACGAGCCCCTCCTCTCCACCCCCAGGCTCTCGGAAGATGTGATCTCGACATGATGAACATAATTCCTGTTCCACAGAGGTTCAAAAATGCCATTGGAAAAGCGGGTCACAAGTATGTTCTGAACAGTCTCCTTTCCAAGATAATGGTCAATGCGGAAAAGCTGGCTCTCTTTCCAGTGCTCCAGCAACAACCTGTTCAGATGCATAGCACTGGCATAATCATACCCGAAAGGCTTTTCGATAATCAGACGCTTCCAGCCATCAGCCTCGCTGTTCAGACCCTGACCGGCAAGACCAGGAGAAATCTCGTCATATATCTCTGGCGGAACGGAGAGATAAAACAGGGTGTTGCCCTGAATTTTCATCTCAGACCTTAACCTGTTAAGAAGCCCTGCAAGCTCCCTGTAATCACCCGGAACCAACGGATCAAGAGTCGTATAGAAGAAAGCCCGCATAAAATCATCATCGCCTTTTCCCCCTTCTTTCCCGGCCTTCCCTGTGAGCGCACTACTCACCTCATTTCTGTAGACCTCATCATCAACCTTGCTCCTTCCTGTGGCCACCACCGCAAACCTCTCCGGCATCAGTCCCTGTATAAAAAGCTCATACAGAGCAGGAACAATCTTCCTCATGGCAAGGTCTCCCCTGCCTCCGAATATCACAATTATCTGGTTCTCCGCCCTGTTCATCAGCTTCGTTTACAGCCTTCCGCAGACATCATTCATAATTGCCCCGGTCAACGGGATCAACACATAAATGTTCAATCCTTGCATTTGCAACAACAGTTAAAACAAATATAGAAAATTGAGCCCTTCTCTGACATCATCATCATCTAAAACAACTGATACTGTTTAAAAGTTTATTGAACAAATCATTACATTGAAGCTCCCGGTCCTGAGACCTTACATGTTAATTCTTCAAAGTGTTGCATTTTTATACATATGTATATTATTTACACATTGTCTTATCAGACTGATTCTATGTGCTTTATATCAATAGCCATTATTGCCTGTTTAATTTATCAACACTTTGTAGGAACAATACAGACCTCAAAGTGCTTTATATTATTGGTTCTCAATATATTACAAGCTTTGGCATGCTTATTGGTATACATTATTACAGACAATATAAAATACAACTATATGAAAAAGTCAATCATCTTTATTATCAGCCTCGCCTGCCTGAGCGCAGGATTATCAGGCTCGCAGTATGCAGGGCCGGAGCAGGACGGCAAAAACACCGATGCCGTCACAGTAGCTTCCTCACCGGGGCTTAAAGCCCTGGCTCAGAGCTGGATTGACGCCTACAGGGTGGAAAATCCCGGCCGGAATGTGTCGATGCTGCCAGTTGACGAGTATAACAAAGCTGATATCAGGATATTTGAAGGTGCCTCCGCAGGGACAGCCAGCGGCGAATCGGAATGGAAAATGGTTGTTGCGCGTGATGTGATAGTTCCTGTTATGAGTACTGACAATCCATTCTACCAGGTCATAATGTCGAAAGGCATCGCCCCCGAAAAGTTTGGTGCGCTTCTCTCCTCCCCTACAGTCACCTGGGGCAAGATTCTGGGTACGGAAGCCAATGTCCCTGCAATGACAAATGTTGCTGTTGACGGAGCAGCTCTGGGTTATCTGGCAGGATTTGCCGGGATCGACGCTTCGCAGGTCATTGCACGGGAATTGCCAGTCTCTGAGATAGCATCGCTGCTCAGGAATCAGCCTGCCACTGTCGTTTTCTGCAAACTGTCTGACATAACAGCTCCCGGTGGTACCGGTTTTGCTGAAAACCTGATGGTAGTTCCGATTGACATCAATTCCAACGGTCAGTCAGACTATTTTGAGCAGTTTTATGCAGATTTCAACAGCTTCAACCGTGGCGTATACATCGGCAAGTATCCGAAGGAGCTCTGCAACAGTATCTTCTGTGCCACGGCCTCGCAGATGGTACCCGAAGCCGCTGCTGATTTCATCCGCTGGATTCTGGCTGACGGCCAGGAGATAGCAGCCACCTCCGGGTTGACTGCCCTTTCGGGAAGTGAAGGAATGATCAGAAGGGAGATGCTGACACCTGTGACGGAGATAGTGCAGGCAGGCAACGAAAACAAGGCAGGCGTCAGCATCCTGGTATGGGTAATGGCAGTAATCTCCGCCATCT
>JAVEXM010000195.1:0-2831 GCA_034004025.1 Bacteroidales bacterium | reverse complement strand
AACACAGTATGAGGGAAACTACGTAGAGTCGGTAGGACTGCTGAAAATGGATTTCCTGGGTCTGAAGACACTGTCGATACTCAAGGATGCCGTAGAGAACGTACGAAAGTCAAAGGGCCTCACCATAGACCTCCCGTCGCTGTCGCTTGAAGACAAGGCCACCTATGAGCTCTTCAGCAACGGCGAGACCACCGGGGTGTTTCAGTTTGAATCCGTGGGGATGAAGAGATACCTCCGCGAGCTCAGGCCCAACCAGTTCGGCGACCTGATAGCCATGAACGCCCTCTACAGGCCCGGCCCCATGGATTATATCCCGCAGTTCATACGGCGCAAGCATGGCAAGGAAAAGATCAGTTTTGAGGTTCCTGCCATGGAGAAGTTCCTGAAGGAGACCTATGGCATCACCGTCTACCAGGAGCAGGTGATGCTGCTCTCGCAGGAGCTCGGAGGGTTCTCCAAGGGACAGGCCGACTCGCTCCGTAAGGCTATGGGGAAGAAGAAGAGGAACATCATGGACCGGATGAAGATAGAGTTCATTGAGGGTTGTCACCGGAACGGCTATGATCAGAACACCATCAACAAGATCTGGACCGACTGGGAGTCGTTTGCCGAGTATGCCTTCAACAAATCGCACTCTACATGCTATGCCCTGATAGCCTACCAGACAGGATACCTGAAAGCCAACTACCCCGCGGAGTTCATGGCCGCAGTCCTCAGCCGCAACATCAGTGACATCAAGAAGATCACCGTAATGATGGAGGAGACAAAGCGGATGGGTATCGAGGTGCTGGGCCCCGATGTGAACGAGAGCCTCCTGAAATTCACCGTCAACCGTAACGGCAACGTCAGGTTCGGCCTCGGTGCCATAAAGGGTGTCGGTGAGAACGCCGTACTACACCTGGTGGAGGAGAGAGAGAATAACGGTCCCTACAACGATGTCTATGATCTTGTCGAACGGGTCAACCTGAACACCGTCAACAAGAAGATGCTCGAAGCCATGGTGGTATCGGGCGCCCTCGACGGCCTTCCGGGCATCACAAGGGCTCAGTACTTCTCTGCCGACGGCAAGGGCATCAGCTTCCTTGAGAGCCTGATACGCTACGGCACCAACGTGAAAAACATACGCAACAGCAGCCAGCAGTCGCTCTTCGGAGAGGCGGCAGGATTTGAACTGGTGAAGCCTGAGCCGGCACCGTGTGCAGACTGGTCGAAGCTGGAGAAGCTCAACAAGGAGAAGCAGGTTATAGGCATATACCTCTCTTCACATCCACTCGACGATTACCGGCTTGAGATCAATACATTCTGCAATGCCACCCTCGCTGACCTGCAGAACCTGAAGGAATTTGCCAACCGTGATGTCACTGTGGCAGGGATCGTCACTGAAACAAGAAACGGTGTTACAAAGAACGGCAAGCCCTTTGGCGGTTTCACACTCCAGGATTACTCGGACTCCTTCTCCTTCCTCCTTTTTGACAAGGAATATGTCTCCTTCAGTAACTTCTTCAACACTGACTACCAGCTTCTTGTCAAAGGAAGGGTACAGGGAAGGCACTACAACCCCGATGAACTCGAGTTCAAGATCCGGGAGATATTTCTTCTGTCTACCGTGCGGGACGAGCTGATCAACTCCATCACAATAAAACTGAAGGCAGAGCTCGTCAACACGGAGTTCATCAAGAACCTCAAATCACTCATCAGTGACAACCCGGGGAACAAAACACTTAAATTTCTGTTGATAGACCATGATGACAAGATTACAGTTCCCCTGTTTTCACGAAGCATCAAGGCAGGCATCACCGATGAACTGATCGGATGGATTGAAGACAACCCGGAGCTTGATTTTAAAGTAAATTAGATATATTTGCGGACTCGGAAAGATACACAAACAAAAAATGATATAATATTATGGCACAGCATGTTAACGACAGTAACTTTGATGAGGTTGTACTTAAGTCAGACAAACCGGTGATTGTGGATTTCTGGGCAGAGTGGTGCGGTCCCTGCAGGATGATAGCCCCCTATATTGAACAGATAGGCGAAGCATACAGTGACAGGGCACTTGTCGTTAAGTGTGATGTGGACAGCTCGCCCGATATCGCAAGAAGGTTCGGAATAAGGAACATCCCCACGGTGCTCTATTTCAAGGGCGGAGAGGTTGTTGACAAGCAGGTGGGGGCAGCCGCCAGGGCGGCTTTTGAGGCCAAGCTCACCCCTCTTCTCTGATCATCTATGAGAGTCTGTGTTTTCGCGGCATCGAGCAGCCGCATTGATAGTGCATACCTGCAGGCAGCCGGAGAGCTCGGTACCGTTTTTGCCCGTGAGGGTGTTCATGCGGTCTTCGGCGGAGGCGGAATTGGCCTCATGGGTATCCTCGCCGACAGCATGCTTGCAGCCGGCGGCAAGATAACGGGTGTAATCCCGGGGTTCATGATGGATGAAGGATGGGGACATGCCGGTGTCAGTGACATGATCGTGACTGCAGACATGTCAGAGAGGAAGAAGGCGATCTTTGCCATGTCGGATGCTGCCGTGGCCCTCCCCGGCGGCGTTGGCACGCTGGAGGAGCTGACGGAGGTGATCACCCTGAAACAGTTGGGGCAGTTCAACAAACCTATTATCATTGTTAACATCAACGGCTTCTATGACCATCTCATAGAGTTCTTCGAGCATATGTTCAGGGGCAACTTCATAAGGCTGGAGCACAAGGATATATGGCAGATAGTCACATCGCCTGAAGAGGTGGTACCGGCCATCCTGAACTACACCGGCTGGCATGCTGATCCGAAGGTGATCGCCAGAATTTAGTCCTGACCTGCAACTTCCGGCCAGTA
>JAVEXM010000081.1:2666-13293 GCA_034004025.1 Bacteroidales bacterium | reverse complement strand
ATAAGACCGTCAATGTAGTATGAAAAGGAGCCGGTGCGGCTGAACTTGAACGACACGAAGCTGCCAGGGCCTCCCTGATTGAAGAATGAGGTTCTCGGCACACCTAACTTGTAGTTAACCTTATAGGGCGCAATCAGTTCTTCACCGAGATAATGATCCTCCTTCCAGTATCCCGCCTGTACGGAATCCCTGTCGTTAATACTGAATGTGAATGTGCCCTCTCCATCCCGCATTCCTTTCTTCCACTGACCCCTGTAAACCTCACCGGTTGCCCAGGTGTAGGTGCCTTCACCGTCAGGCAGCCCCTTCCTGAAGCTGCCTCTGTAAATGTCTGTGCCGATGGCCTCACCCTCACCGTTGGCGAGACCCTTTTTGCACTCTCCGCTGTAGGTTCCTGCAAGCCCGGGCAGCAACACCTTACACTCGGACTGCGCCACAAGAAGAGTCGAACAAAAAGGTGAGATGGCAATTAACGCAATTATTACTGTTTTTCTCACGGTACTTGAATTGATTTTGTTTATTACAATGATTTGATCACTCAAACTTACATAAAAACTCCCGATACCAGGCAGGGGAAGGAAAATCATAGCCGTCACCCTGAATTTCCTGAAAATTACACATAAAAATTGGGCTGGAGAAACGAGAAAGATGCTAAGGTGCAAAAAACAGAGGGAGCTCTGAAAATCAGAACTCCCTCAGGATTTTATCGGAATCTAACGGTTAGTTAACTCCTGTACGCTTATCCCAGATCATCCTATCACCCCAGAACCTGTCTTCGATGTTGTCGTCAAATGTCGTGACGACAGCTTCGTTGAGGGTATATTCTGATGTCGGGTAGGGCCAGCGGAAGGGCGGGCGGTTATGGCCGGAGAATACTGAGCCGGAGGCAGCAGAGAGCCTTGGAATGTCAGTTCTGCGTGTCTCAGCCCATGCTTCATGACCCTGCTTGAAGAGCGATACCCATTTCTGGTATGCGATCTTCTGCTGATTGGAATAGCCCCATGATCCGACGGCATCCCATGCAACATTATCGTCTGCCAGATAGCTGTTGATACCGCCTGTTGCCACTCCGTGCTCAGTGCATGATGCGGTTATACCTGCTTCATATGCAGCCTCTGCCAGTGCCAGGTTATTAAGCAGGTCCGCACGTATATAGGCTTCAGCCTTGATGAACTCAACCTCGGCATAGCGCATATAATAGGTAATGCCATTGGGCATATCACGGTACCTCGTGCCGAGCCTGCTGATTGTGCCGAGCTCGAAGCCTTCCTCTCCTTCAGTGATACCGGCAGGAAGTCCCCTGTAAACCCCGTCAAGCTCTGCAGGATGAGCAAACTCGCTGAGCCTGGGGTCATCTGTTGCCACAAGGGCATCGATGAAGGTCTTGCACATGCCATGGTCATCTCTGGGAGAGACCTTGTCAGAATACCAGGGCTCATAGTATGGGCTGATACCTACCCAGTCAAAGCCTATGACGTCATCATTTGACTCGAGTATAGGATAGGTGGTGGCATTACCGAGAATCTCACTTAGGACAGTCCTGGCAGCTGCAGCATCGGCACTTGACAAACGGATAGCTATCCTCATGCGCAGCGAGTTTGCATATTTTCTCCAGAGCATATTGTCATTGCCGTTGAGCACATCACCGGTTATGTCTCCGCCTTCCATCAGCTTGGTGTTGGCCGTTTTCAGGTCTGCAAGAATACCCGCATAGACTGCCTCCTGTGAATCATAGTTTGGCTGCAAAAGACCGGTCTCACCCTGGGCAGCTTCAGAATATGGAACCGCCTTCCAGGTGTCAGTCATGACATGAAATATCTGGGCCTTGAGAATCATGGCAACAGCCTCCATAGAGGGGTTCTCCTGCTCCTGGGCCTTTGCAATTATCTTGTCAAGCTCAACCACATAGGTCAACAGGGTGTTCCACCTGGCTATAATACCGTCACGCTCAGCATAGCGGTTCTCATCAATGTACTGGATCTTTGCAATGTGATTTGCATAGGATGAGGTATTGTTGCCTGTCCACCATACATCAAAGAAAGTGTTTGTCATTGCTCTCTCCACGTAGGTGAGAATATTAGCAGCCGGAACATCAGTCGGGCTGTTCGGGTCAACATTCATCTCTTCCCAACCCTTGGTACAACTACCAAGTATCAGCATAGAGATGAAGATTACTCCAAGAAATTTTATCTTTTTCATTTTCATTTCTTTTTAGGGTTTAAATTAAAAGTCAACTCTCAACTTGAACCCCATACTGCGAACCGGAGGCAGCTGATACTGCTCAATACCGAGAGCTGTGGTTCCTGTTCCGTAACCGGTTTCAGGATCAATCCTGATATCATTGCTGGGATGCAGATAGAGAACGGCAACGTTCCTTGCGTAGAGTCCGACATTCAGATTGCTGACCATCACGTTTTTGAACCTGATGTCATATCCGAGGTTGATCTCGCGAAGCTTGATATACGATCCGTCAACGACTCCAGGCTCTGTAAAGCCCCAGTAGTTGCCAAAGTATGACTGAGCAGCAACCCTGACTGTGTTGGGCTGGTTGGTATTGATGTCAATACCTTCTGCTATCATTCCGTTTTCACGGATGCCGCCTTCGACTGAAGTCTGGGTGACACCGGCGTAGTCACCGAACCATTTGGTCACGGTGTAGATGTCTCCGCCCCACTTGGCATCAAAAAGTATATTACCAGTGAACTGCTTATATCGGAAGCTGTTGTTGATGCTTCCAAGCCAGTCGGGAAGAGTGTTACCGCAAACGACAGGAGCGTCAGTGGGTATTTCATAGCCTCCGTCAAGAAGCTTGTTGCCGTCCGCATCCCTCTGATAGGCGATACCGTAGATCTGTCCGAAGGGTTCACCGGGTCTTGCCTCTATCGTCGTGGGAGACCACGAACTGTTGAGAACAAGGCTTGTAACCCCTTCTGCCAGTGAGTTGACCACGGTAGTCTGCTTCGACCAGTTGACCGATGTCATCCAGGAGAAATCCTTTGTCCTGATGATCTCACCGTAAGCCTGAACCTCAATACCATTCGACTCGATTTCACCGGCATTGATTTTCATTGTGGTAAAGCCTGATGAACCTGAGATGTCAGCAGTGATGATCTGGTTGTTGGTAAGGTTGTTGAAGTAAGCAACGTCAATTCCCAGCCTGTTGTTGAAGAACTTGGTTTCGAGACCAAACTCAAGTGAGGTGGTGAATTCAGGCTTCAGACCGATGGGCGGAAGCTGGTTCGGATATGCAAACTGGGTGTTGCCGTCATAGGAAGGAGTCTGTGCGCTGTAGGCTGCGGAAAGGCTGTAGGGATCGGTGTCACTACCCACCTTGGCCCAGCTGGCACGCAGCTTACCGAATGAGAACGGAGAGTTGGTCAGGCCGAATGTCTCCGTAAATATCCAGCCCAGTGATGCTGAAGGATAGAAGTAGCTCCATGCCTCTTTCGGCAGGGTTGAACTCCAGTCGTTACGGGCCGTGAAGTCGAGATAGAGCTGGCTGGCATAACCGAGGTTCAGTGACCCGAATACGCTGTTCTGCTCATATTCTGACTTGTACATATCAGTACCGGGACTTCCGTTGACGTTGGAGATGTCAAAGAAGTTGGGTACCGTAAGCTCAGCTGCGCTAAGATACATATAGTTGTACTTCACATTCCTGAATGATCCTCCCACGTTTCCGGAGACCTGGAAGAGAGCTCCGAAATCCTTCTGGAAGTTAAGGAAGAGGTCGGCATTGGTTTCGCGGTTCTCGCGGTTGTTCTGGCTGAAGTAACCTCCCGTTCCGAAGGGAGCGTCGTTTGAACCTTCATAGGTCACATGCTTGCGGAACTCAGTGTAGTAGTCCATACCGTAGCGGGCAACAACATTCAGCCAGTCAGTCAGCTGATATGTGGCGGTGGCGTTTCCGAACACCCTCTCCCTGTTACGGCTGGTGGTATTCTTGTTAACAGTCCAGTAAGGATTGTTGTGATAGTTGCTGTTCCAGTTATATGGCATTCCGTTGTCAAAGAAGGTATCCCAGTTCTCCTCGAGCAGTTTCATATCAACCTGGCGGCCAAACCATCCTCCTATCGACTGCATGATGTTCTGTACATCATAACCCTGTCCCGGGAGGTTGTCGTTGTTGGTCTTGGCATAGTTGAGGGCGACATCTACCTTCAGTTTATCACTGAGGTTCATCACCGTGCTGAGGTTGATCTGGTTCCTCTTCTGGTCAGTGTTCGGTATCGTACCCTTCTCCATCACATTTGAATAGGTCATACGGGCAGTCATGTTTTCTGTACCGCCTTCCACGGAGACACTTGATGATGCCGTGATACCTGTCTGGAAGAAATCCCTGACGTTGTTGGGGTTTGAAACCCACGGAGCAGCTGTCTGTGCAAGGTTCTGAGCAAGACTGAGTGAAGGATCGTAAGGTGCGAAGAACTGGTTCAGCTTCAGGCCTGCGTCAAGCCTCGGCCCCCATGATTCGTCAGTACCGTCGGCACGTCCGCCACCCATACCGTTGACATAACGGAATGAATAGGCATGTGCATAGTCCTGATAGCTCATCCCTTCGTAAGCCGAACCCACAGTAGTACTTCGAATGCCATGGATATACTCACTTCCGTTCACACCCTGTCCGTACTCATTCTGGTATGTGGGCAGCCATGCCACCTGGTCAAAAGAGGTGCTGTTGGAAAGGCTCACCTTGATCCTGCCGGCCTTGCCTCTCTTGGTTGTGACCAGCACAACACCGTTACGTGCACGGCTGCCGTAGAGTGCGGCAGCGTTTGCACCCTTAAGAATTGAGATCGATTCGATGATCTCGGGGTCGATGTCCGATGCGTTGTTACCGTAGTCAACTCCTGCCCACTGGTCTGCGCCGCTTGAGGCGTTCGAGATGGGGGTTCCGTCAACAACCCACAGAGGCTGGTTGTCGCCGAAGGACTTGATCCCCCTGATAAGTATCTGAGCAGATGATCCTACGGCTCCAGAAGCCCTGGTGATCTGAACACCGGCGGCTTTCCCCTGGAGTGCATTGACAATGTTGGTCTCTTCTGCGTTGGCCAGCTCACTTCCGGATACCTCCTGTACGGCATAACCCAGAGCCTTTTTCTCCCTGGTTATACCGAGAGCCGTGACCACCACTTCATCGAGACCCAGCATATCGGTTACCATCGCAACATTGATGGTTGTCCGGCCGCCGATTGTCTCAGTGACCGTCTTCATCCCTACGAAGGTGAAGACCAGCTGTGTTGCGCTTGTCGGTGCCACGATAGAGTAGCTTCCGTCCATAGCTGTAAGGGTACCCAAAGTGGTGCCCTTGACTGTCACCGCAGCACTGGGGATGGGCATTCCATCATCTGCGGAGGTAACAGTACCTTGAATCGTAACTGTCTGTGCCATCAGGGCTGTGAAACCCGTGAATACAAACAGCGCGATCAACAGTTTTAATCTGTTCATGGATTAGAGTTTTAGTTTAACAATTAGATTTAGGTTAAAAGTGCAATAAGACACTGAAGAATCTGCCGAGGCCGATACCCCCATAGCCCTTTTTGCAACATCAAAAGTAATTATTTTTCCCATAAATGAATATGGATGCATTTTTTTTTGTGCCGGGAAGTTCATTTAATGGTATCCCGAAGCACCCCATACAGACGCCGGGAAGATTCTCCGGCCAACTTTTCAATCTTTCACAGTGGATCCCTGGGATGAACTTTCATTTCCCGCCTGTGTAAAAACCGGGTGTTTTTAGTAAGTTTGTATACTATACAATATATCTATTATGAAAGCTGCAGTAGTTATCTCAGGATGCGGTGTATTCGACGGAGCGGAGATACATGAGACGGTCATGACATTGTATGCACTCGACAAAAACGGCTGTTCATACCAGCTCTTTGCCCCAAACGTGATGCAGCATCATGTCATCAACCACATCACCGGCGAGGTGATGCAGGAGTCGCGCAATGTCCTTACCGAAGCGGCACGGATAGCCAGGGGAAAGATAAAGGCCCTGACTGAATACAGAGCCGCAGATTTTGATGCCCTGATCTTCCCGGGAGGATTCGGTGTGGCAAAGAACCTCTGCACCTACGCTTTCGACGGTCCTGAATGCCACGTCGACAGGGTCGTGGAAGAGACCATCCTCACGACCCACAGAGCCCGCAAACCGATAGGAGCGCTCTGCATCTCCCCGGTGCTGATAGCCAGGGTTCTGGGTGATGTTACCGTCACCATCGGAAGTGACGCAACAACAGCTGCACATATAGTTGAACTCGGGGCCAGACATGAGCGCAAGGCCCACGGCGAAGTGTCCGTAGACAGGAAAAACCTCATCGTTACTGCGGCCTGTTACATGCTCGACGCAACAGTATCGGACATTGCCCTCGATGCAGAGGAGGTTGTGAAAGCGTTAATGGAACTGGCAGAGAGGGGCTGATCATAACTTCCCGGCTTTTTTGTCCATCACGACAAACTCAAAACGATATTAATCTCATCAGGCGGCCGTTCAGAGCCTCCCGGCTTCTATGTCTCTCACTATGAGCTCAATAAGATAGTCGTCACCGGCGGGTTCATAATTGGCCCTCAGGTCTGACCCGAAGATTCGTGCTATACTCTGCCAGAAGGTGGCGGCAAACTTGCCGCGGTAGTCCCTTATAAGTTCGTATGAGGTGGCCTGCGTCTCACGGTCAATCAGCTTGATCAGTATCTTGCCCTGGGTGAATGTCAACTTCCTGATGTCACCCTCATAGGTCTTGAAGAGATCCTTTTCATACTGCCTCAGGAAATTATCCCGGGCCCGCTCATCAGGCATCATCTCAAGTGTACGGTTGATACGTCCGAACTCGTCCCTGACGATCAGCGCATAGGGGTAGACACGCCGTACGTTGTAGACAAGACGGGCATGCCTCCTGTAGTTGAACCGCACATCGCGGGGAGCCTCAGCGACGACGGTGATCTCATCAAGTTCCACCAGCGGATATGTCTGACCGTCAAAGGTTGCTGACTTAAGAACATGAAGCAGTTTCACAACAGTATCTGATGCCGCACTATCAGGCGCGACCACGCCTGGCTTCTGACCGTAAGAGTACAAATAAAGGGTCAGGGTTAACAATATTGCGAACGACCGTTTCATAATTCCCTGCAAATTTAACCAATTGTCGTGCCAAAGGTTTCATACAACAATAAAACTGACAGATGTTATCAGCCACTCAACAATCCTGTTGCTTCACTCACATAACACCGGATGGCACTCCTCTGTTTGGTGATCCGGGAAGATCTCACGATTTTATGTAAGTTTGAGGAGCAATGAATAACAAGCCTTCCATAGAGGAACTTGAAGAGGGGGGTACCTACGAGAAGGTGCTGACCCTTCGATACGATGAGCTGGCACCGTTCGTAATAAGCGGGCTCAGAACCCTGACACTGCCCATGATGCTGGTCTGGACGGTTGCCATCATCTCTGCAGCTCTCACCCTCTTTCTGTGGCCCCGCTCGGGATCCGGCCATAATGGCCCGGGAATACTTCCGGGACTGGCTGCGGGACTAATTCTGATTCCCCTACTGCTCGTGCCCGTCCACGAGCTGCTCCACCTGATACCTTTCAGGCTTGCCGGCGCCAGGGATATCAGGGTGGGTGCAGATCTGAGGCAGGGTATTGTCTACGTCACCGCCCACCGTTTTGTCGCCGGGTTGAACCTCTTTGCGGCTGTAGCCCTCACTCCCTTCCTGGTTATTACTGCTTCTCTGGTAGCAGTGATGTTTTTCGTTCCGCCCTGGTGGCAGTGGGTGCTGACACTTGCTCTCCTGGCCCATACAACAATGTGTGCTGGCGATGCCGCACTTCTGGGCCATCTGGGGCAGTACAGGGGACGCAAGGTGTACACCTGGGATGACGCCGGCAAAAAGGAGGCCTATTTCTATGCATCAAAAGTTGCCTGAGGGATTATCAATGCCTCTCAACGGCATGTGCAGACAACCATCCGCCCGTTTACCGACGATCATAGTTAAGCTTTGTTAACCGCTCCTTAATAAGAAATTATTTAATTATTTTAACCGCCCAAAACCCACCCCCATGAGCAGTTTCTCAGAAACCCTGAAAAAATTCCCCGGCCTCTTCTGGATCTCCAACGTCATTGAGCTGTTCGAACGGTGGGGATGGTACGCCTTTTACAACGGGTTCTTCGCCATCTACCTTACCTCCGCAAAGGAGACGGGTGCACTTGGATTCACAAACGGTGAAAAGGGTTTGATCATGGGCACGGGATCAATGATCCTGTACCTCCTTCCGGTAATTACCGGCGCCATCGCAGACAGGATAGGCTACAAGAAAGTGCTTATCGTCTCCTTCCTGACATATATACTCTCCTTTCTCATGCTCAGCCGCTTCGAGACCTTCGGAGCCATCTTCGCAGCGTTCATACTCCTGGCCGTCGCCGGGGCTCTCTTCAAACCCATCATCTCGGGGACGGTTGCCAGGGTCACCAACAGGGAGACGGCATCACTCGGCTTCGGCATCTTTTACATGGTGGTCAATATCGGCGGTTTCATAGGCCCTTTCGTGGCAAGCCTGATGTACAAGCACAACTGGGACATGGTGTTCTATATGTCGATGGGGGCAATGGCCCTGAACTTCCTGCTCGTAATGTTTTTGTACAGGGAGCCGGCACTGATTGGCACAGACAGCACCTTCCTTCAGAATATTGGCATTGCATTCAGGAACATCGGGGTGACACTCACCGACTGGCGTTACCTGCTCTTCCTGCTGATAATCGGGGTCTTCTGGACAGCCTATAACCAGCTCTATTATTCCTTCCCGGTGTTCCTGGAGTCGTGGGTGAACCTCGACAAGATGTCGGTAACCCTTGGGCTTGACCCGGGAACCATCACCACCGTTACAATCTCCAGCCTGGCCTCTTTTTTCATAATACTGTTCCAGTTGGTGATCTCGTCGGTGACCGCCGGCTTCCGGCCGCTGAACAGCATCATGAGCGGCATCTTCATACTGGCTATTGGCCTGGGTATGATGTTCGCCAACCTCAACCCGTGGTTCATAGTTTTGGGAGTGCTGATCTTCGGCATCGGAGAGATGGCATCCTCACCCAAGATACAGGAGTACCTCGGCGGCATAGCCCCTCCTGACAGAAAGGCACTCTACATGGGAACGGCCTTCCTCCCGATAGCCCTGGGACACGTCGGTGCCGGATGGGTCTCCGGCAAACCATACGAACAGGCGGCAGACAAGCTCCTGCTCCTCCGGAGAGCAGTGGAAGAGAGGGGATTTGAGATCCCGGATGTCTCTGCAACATTCACCCAGACAGACTATTTCGCAAGGGCCCAGGAGCTTTTCGGAATGGATGCGCAGCAGCTTACAAGGTACCTCTGGGATACATACAACCCTTCCAGGGTGTGGATAATGTTTGCAGCCATCGCCGTCGCCGCCAGCGTGATGCTGTACCTCTATGACAGACTAATACTGAGAGGCAGGGAGGTCAGCGGGAATGGCAGGCAGTAAACAGTCGGCAGTCAGCAGTCGGCAGTCGGCAGTCAGCAGTCGGCAGTCGGCAGTCAGCAGTCGGCAGTACCAGTCGGCAATAGTGAGGAATTAAGAATTAAGAATTAAGAATCAACAACTTAGACTGCAGGACATAAGACCTTCAGACAACAAAAACCACAAACATATGAAAACAAAAGTCTTAATAATTGTAACCCTGCTCCTGGGCACCGTGACCCTCACAGCACAGCGGCGGGTGGTGAACATGCCGGATATTCCGGGGTATGTGACACTGAAGTGCGACTTTCACATGCACACTGTCTTCTCTGACGGTAACGTATGGCCAACGCAAAGAATAGGCGAGGCCTGGCGCGACGGACTGGACGCAATATCCATAACTGATCACATTGAATACCAGCCGCACAGGCAGTACATACCCACTGATCACAACGCCGCGTGGAAGATAGCACGTTCGACCGCGGCAAACTATAACATCATCCTCGTCATGGGTACCGAGATAACCCGGAGCATGCCTCCCGGGCACCTCAATGCCCTCTTCATCACCGAACCCGACTCACTGGTGAAGGATGACTTCATGCAAGTCATTGAGGCTGCCATTGAACAGGGCGCATTCATTCAGTGGAACCACCCCGGATGGAAGAGCCAGCAGCCTGACGGAATACCCCGTATGTACGACGTTCACCGGGAACTGATTGCCAGGGAATGGCTGCACGGGATCGAGTATTACAATCACGTTGAGTTTTATCCGCTCGTGATGGATATGTGCCGCGACAATAAGCTGGCGGTAATGGGCAACAGCGATGTTCACGGTGTCATAAGTGAAGAGTTCAGCGCACCACAATACTCTCACCGCCCCATGACCCTGGTCTTTGCCAGGGAACGAACCCCGGAATCTCTCAGAGAGGCTATGTTTGCACGCAGAACGGCCGTATGGTACGGCGACTTCCTGGCAGGATTTGAGGAATACGTTGCTCCGTTCTTCCATGCGGCTGTCGCCGCCGGAAAGCCCTTCCGTGACGACGGCAAGACGATATGGTTCGAACTGACAAACAACTCTGACCTGCCGATGGAACTCACCGGAGGGCCTGAAGGAGCACCTGGTGCTGTAAGCCTGCCGGCGAGAAGCAG
>JAVEXM010000081.1:0-2566 GCA_034004025.1 Bacteroidales bacterium | reverse complement strand
CAGTATTGCGGGTGGGTACGTGCACCCCATGAGTCATCGCCGCCGACACCCATCTGGCCGTAGTCGATATTGACACGCACCAGATCGCGCGGTCTCACGTCGTCAATATGGGTGTTAACCAGTTTGGCATCAGGCCTGTAGCCGGCCAGGCTGCCAGGCGACTCGAAGTCGTCATGCAGGAAGTTCATTGCTGCAAAGCTGAAGAGGGGATCGCCCTCCACCCGTATGCCCCGGCCGTCGCCGGCGGTGATCGTGAGCCACCTCGTATCCGTCCTGTACCCGTTCTCCTGGGGCCTCACATAAGGCACGTACTGATCTGCCACGCTGCTCTCGTAAATACCAACAAAGGCCGAGCTCCTGCGGTCGATATAGTTCTCATGCGGACCCCTGCCGTACCACGACAGGTCGGTAAACCTGGCAGGCATGACCATCTGCATACCTATACGCGGCACCTCCTCCAGGCTCCTGTCTCTCTTCGTGAACCTGACTGATACGTAAACGGTGCCGCCGGCATGCACCGTGTAGCTGGTCTCCAGCATGGCTATCGTCCTTCCGTCCAGTCCGGGAATATCATGGATGAAGCCCACCTCTGCGCTCTCCATACCGGGACGGGAGATATGCGCTGTTCTCATCACCGCTTTCTCTCCTGCCTCCTTCCAGTCGGCGTTCCTCCTATCCATGCGGTTGCCATAGTCATTGTCCGTCGGTGCCCTCCAGAAATCGGGCCGCGGACCGGAAAGAAGCAGCTCCTCGCCACGATCGGTGTACGAAGTGATCACCCCTGCAGCCATGTCAAAGACAACAGAAAAATCTTCCCCGGCCACGGTGAGCTCATTTCCGTCACTATTCAGGTCAAGCAGTGCCAGGTTATCGACGGCACTCTCCACTTCTTCCATGTAAATCGGCAGAAGCATCTGTTCGGAGGCATAGAGGTGATCCTGCGGAACGATACCCCACTCGTCGGTCCTTGTCATGTAGAAGTTAAGAAAATACTCAATCCCGGGCACCGGTTCTATGGTTCCGTAAGGTACCTCCACGGTGGTCGAGGCTCCGGGAGCCAGGTCAAGCTGGTTCAGGTTGCCGGAGCTTATGAGTACCCCGTCAGCCAGCACCTCCCAGTTGACGGTGAAAAGCGCGAGATTGGTGAAGTCATATTTGTTCGTGACAGTGACGAGACCTTTTGAGAGGTCAGCAGGTGTGAAGCCGGCATACTGATATACCTTTTTTACCTCACTGAGGGCAGGATGGGGCATGCGGTCAGGACCCACCAGCCCGTTGCAGCAGAAGTTGCCGTCGCTGTAGGCTCCCACCTCACCGTAGTCGCCGCCGTAGGCATAGTACTCCTCTCCCTCGTCACTGGTCTCCAGCAGCCCCTGGTCTACCCAGTCCCAGATAAAGCCACCCTGGAGAATATCATACTTCTCTATCATATCCCAGTAATCCTGCAGGTTGCCGGTGCTGTTACCCATTGAATGGGCATATTCGCACATGATGTAAGGCCTGTCATACCCCGGCTTGCCGGCGCTGAGGGCATACCTCTCCATCTCCTCAATGGGGGGGTACATGGGGCACCAGATGTCAGTGTGCCTCTCAGGGGTGTGAGTTATCTTCTCCGCCCTCTCATACTGTACCGGGCGGGTGTTATCTCTCTCCTTTATCCAATTGTATGTCGCTACAAAGTTCTTTCCGTCACCGGCCTCGTTGCCCAGCGACCAGGTGATTATCGACGGGTGGTTCTTGTCGCGCTCCACCATCCTCTCCGTGCGCAACATATGCTGCGCCAGCCACTCCGGTTTGTGTGCCAGGGTGACATCGGGATGATAGCCGATACCGTGAGATTCAATATTTGCCTCATCGATAAGATAGAGACCATACTGGTCGCACAGCTCATAAAAGCGCTCCGGCTGCGGGTAGTGTGAGGTGCGCACGGCATTGATATTGTGCATCTTCATCAGCCTGATGTCTTTGAGCATCAGGGTCTCATCTATTGTATGGCCGTTGACGGCATCATGTTCATGCAGGTTGGTGCCCTTGAGGTTAACGGCCCTGCCGTTGATAAGGAAGCGGCCATCCCTGACCTCGGCAGTGCGAAAACCGATTCGGCTGCTGACACTCTCCAGCACCCTGCCCCTGCTGTCTGCCAGTGTCAGTACCAGGGTATAGAGCGCAGGTGATTCAGCCGACCACTGCCTTACCTGGGGCACCTCTCCCCTGATCTCCACCAACGCCATGCTGTCAACAGCCTCCGCAACCCTTGTATCACCATATATCTTTGTCGAACCCTCGTACAGTCCTGCCTCCAGCCTGAGCCCCATAGGCTTCCTGCCCCTGTGGGCCATCTCTACGGTCAGATCAAGGAAGCCGTCAGTATAGTCATTGATTAGCGTCGACTTAGCAAAATAGTCGCGGATGTAAGCCTTCGGCCTGGCATGAAGCCAGACAGACCTCTTGATGCCGCTTAGCCGGAAAAAATCCTGGCACTCGAGATAACTACCGTCGCTGTACCTGTATACCTCCACCGCAACAGTATTGCGGCCCCTCTTCAGGAAGGGCGTTATGTTGAACT
>JAVEXM010000080.1:0-13375 GCA_034004025.1 Bacteroidales bacterium | reverse complement strand
ATGCTCCCGGCAACAACCGCAGAAAAGCCCTTGACTTTCCTGACTCCACTCATGGGCAGCAGCGTTACCTCCGCCCCAAGCCCGGTCATCACCCTGGCAATGCGGTCAGCCACACTTGATGTCACGCCTGCACTACCGGCAAAAGTGACAAGGATCTTCATCGTTCAGGTATCAGGTTTTAAGAAACTCAAAGGTAACAAAAAGTGAACAATTCTAAAATCCCGCCCGTCGGAGCCGGAGTTCATATTTCAGGCTTTTCTTACTATTTTTGCAAAAAGAGCGTCATGGCTATCCCCAGTTTCTTTAAACAGAATAAACCGCGCGGCTTCAACTACGTGCCGCGATATTATGACCCGGCTAAGGAGGAGCTGGAGCAGAGACGCAAGGCATGGAGTAAGGAGTCCTCCTCAGCCAGTACCACGGAGGACGGACCTCAGCGCGAAGATGACGGAGCCTCCTCCGCCAGGGCTATGGAGGACGGAGCCTCACAACCCTACCGTTCACAGATCATGCGGGGTGACATGCGTAACCACTTCCAGAGAAGAAAGGAACGTGTTGAGAGACATTCTACCATAAGACTCCTGGTCATCATAATAATAATTGTGCTGGTCGTCTATTTGTACCTACGTTTTTAATCGCTGCAGATGAGTGACATTATCAGGCTCCTTCCCGACTCCGTTGCCAACCAGATAGCTGCCGGCGAGGTGATACAGCGGCCGGCCTCCGTGGTCAAGGAGCTGACGGAGAACGCCGTCGACGCCGGAGCCACCGAGATCAGCATCGTGATACGCGATGCAGGCCGCACCCTGGTGCAGGTGATAGACAACGGTCGAGGCATGAGCGAGACTGACGCCCGCCTCGCCTTTGAACGTCACGCCACCTCCAAGATATCATCGGCCGATGATCTCTTTACCATCACCACCAAGGGATTCCGCGGCGAGGCGCTGGCCTCCGTCGCCGCCGTCTCCATGACCGAGCTGCGCACCCGTCGCGAGGAGGATGAGGCTGGTACGCTGGTGGAGATAAACAACTCGAGGGTGATAAAACAGGAGCCCTGCTCCTGCGCTACGGGGTCTGTCTTCAGCGTCAAGAACCTCTTTTACAATGTCCCTGCCCGCCGCAAGTTCCTTAAGACTGACAACACCGAGTTCAGGCATATAATAACCGAGTTCCAGCGTGTGGCGCTGGCACACCCGGAGATAAAATTCACCCTCATACACAACGACCAGGAGATATACCGTCTGCCGCAGGGCAGCCGTCGCCAGCGCATCATCGCACTCTTCGGCAAACACTATAACCAGAACCTGGTCACCGTGGAGACAACCACCACCATCATCTCCATCAGCGGCTTTGCCGGCAAGCCTGAGAACGCCCGCCGCTCCGCCGGAGAGCAGTTCTTCTTCATCAACAACCGCTTCATCAGGCATCCCTACCTGCACCGCGCCGTGCTGGAGGCCTACCAGGGCATCCTGCCGCCCGACACCGTGCCTGCCTATTTCATCTACATGACCGCCGACCCCTCAGCCATAGACGTCAACATCCACCCCACCAAGACCGAAGTCAAGTTCGAAGATGAGCGTTCGGTGTGGCAGATCATGCTGGCTTCCCTCCGCGAGGCCCTGGGCCGTTTCAACGTGGTGCCGTCGCTCGACTTCGGGCCGGAGGGCGCCGTGGAAATACCGGTCATCACCGGCGGCATGACTCCCCCGCCCCCGCCGCAGGTGGAGGTTGACCATACGTTCAATCCCTTCGACGGGTCGGAATACCGAAGGCCGGAGACGAAATGGGACGGCGAGCATGACCACGGCAAAACTCGCGGATGGGAGTCGCTCTTCACAATCACCGCCCGCAGCGACCAGCAGGAAGGTGCCGGCACCACAGAGGGCCAGCGCCGCTTCTTCCAGGTAAAAAACAGGTATATAATGTGCCCCGTGATTTCCGGCATCATGATGATAGACCAGCGGAGGGCACACGAGCGGGTGCTGTATGAAAAGTATCTCACCTCTCTCAGCGACGGCCCGCGCCCGGCACAGGTGTCGCTCTTCCCCGTCACGGCCGAGCTGAACCCCGGCGACATGGTCATAGTACAGGAGATAGGCGACCAGCTCAGGACCATCGGATTCGAGCTGGAGGCGGGCACTGACAACAGGGTCACCATTAAGAGCCACCCTGCCGACAGTCGCAATGCGAATCCTCTTGCCATGCTCGAGACACTGATAGCCGAATACCGCCAGACACTCTCCGACCCCTCCATCGGTGCCCGTGAGAGGGTGGCGCTCTCGATGGCGAAGGCGGCAGCCATACCCTACGGCATGCCGCTTACGCATACCGAGATGGAGGAACTCTTTGACATGCTCTTTGCGTGCACCATGCCAAACTACTCACCCACAGGTAAAACGGTGATGAATATCATTACCCTGGAAGAGCTCGACAGAAGATTCAGCTGATTTTTCCGCAGAATGGCTAAATTTGCCGTCTGAAACAAGAGAATACCGACGATGAACAGAATATTATCAGGCACACCACCGGTGGTGAAGAACCTCATCATCATCAACGTGGTGATGCTGCTCCTCAATGAACTGCTGAGATTCACCTCCGGCCTCAACCTGAACGGCATCCTGGGACTGTACTTCCCTAAATCGGAGTTCTTCGGTACATGGCAGATAGTGACCCACATGTTCATGCACGGCGGATTCGTACACCTGCTGTTCAACATGTTCGCCCTGTGGATGTTCGGGAGGATACTCGAGCAGGTATGGGGACCGAAGCGTTTCCTGCTATACTACCTGGTCACCGGACTGGGTGCGGCCTTCTTCTTCGAGTTGGTACAGTGGATACAGTACAACAAGGTGATGGACCTCCTCACGCCGGAGCAGCTGCAGTATGTGTATGACTCGGGCAGCGAGGTCGTCAGTCAGGGAAAGAACTTCTCCGACGTACAGATGGGTAAGCTTAACGCTATACTCAACGTCCCCGTTGTAGGGGCATCGGGGGCCGTCTACGGCGTCCTCCTGGCCTTCGGGGTGCTCTTCCCCAACACGCAGCTGATGTTCATCTTCCCGCCCATACCGGTGAAAGCCAAATATGTGGTCATCGGGTATGCTGCCATTGAACTCTATCTGGCAATCACCAGTCCCGGCAGCGGCATAGCCCACACAGCACACCTCGGCGGCATGATCTTCGGATATCTCCTGATAAGGTACTGGCGCAAGACAACAAAAACCCTCTACTGATGAGCATCCTGGATGAGATAAAGGGATCCTTCAAACGCGGTTCAGCCCTCACCAGGCTCATCTATGTCAACGCAGGAATATTCCTCCTTATTAAGATCATAGAAGTCATCGGGGTGCTGTCGGCCAGTCCCGCCCTGGCCCCGACGGTGATATCGTTTCTGTCGGTCCCGGCCTCCATCGGCGCCCTGGCGCTGAAGCCCTGGACGCCCCTCACCTACATGTTCACCCACCAGGGCTTCATCCACCTTCTTTTTAACATGCTGTGGCTCTGGTGGTTCGGAAAGATATTCATGGGTTACCTCGATCAGCGCAAGCTGGTGTCGCTCTACATACTCGGAGGGTTGGCAGGAGCAATACTTTATATAGCCGTTTTCAACATCTTCCCTGCCTTTGCCGGCATGGTGCATGTATCCATGGCACTGGGGGCCTCAGCGTCGGTGATGGCGCTGGTGGTTGCCACCGCCGCATACCTGCCTGACCTGGAGCTCCATCTCCTCTTCTTCGGCAGGGTGAAGCTGAAATACCTGGCGCTGATAACCTTCCTCATCACCTCCGTGTTCGACTTCTCGGTCAACACCGGGGGCAAGATTGCCCATATCGGAGGAGCCATGATGGGACTGGCATACGGGTACGGGCTGAAAAACGGCAAGGATCTCGGGGCATGGTTGAACAGTTTTATCGATTTCCTTGTTACCCTCTTCAAACCGGGCAAGAGGCGCATGAAGGTCACCTACAAAAATGCCGGCACGCAGTTTGATGCCAGGAAGACTAAGACAGATTACGAGTACAACGCGGTGAAGGCAGAGAGGCAGAAGGCCATTGACCATATACTTGACAAGATCTCAAAAGGAGGTTATGACAGTCTCACCAGGGAAGAAAAGGAGATTCTTTTCAGCGAAAGCCAGAAAAAAGGATAGAGGGTTAAAGCGTTTTACGCGTAACATCCTCCTGTCAGTGAACATCGTTCTTGTCATCATGTTGCTGGTCGCCTATCTCTCCATCTTCATAAACCCTGCCACCACAGCCATACCTGCTCTCTTCGGGCTGGCATATCCCTACATCGCCGCCGCGAATATCGCGATGGTTCTCTTCTGGATAATCTTAAGGAGATGGTATGCCCTGATATCAGCCGCTGCCATTGTGATAGGCATCGGCTACATGCACAATTTCATCAGGTTCACCAATCACGGCAACGAAGAGCATCACGAGCTGAAGCTGATGAGCTACAACGTAAGGCTCTTCAACTTCTACGAGGAGAGTGAGCATAATACTCTCACCAAGATGCTGCAGCTTCTCAGGAAGGAGGATCCCGGGATCCTGTGTCTCCAGGAATACTATGTCAGGGGTGATCCGGCTGCCGGCGAGCGCAAACTGAAGAGAGGACTCGGAGGGAGTTGGTCAACACACTTCAAGCTCATAAAAAGCGGCGCTGCCAGTCGGTACGGTATCGCCACACTCACCCGTTACCCCGTTGTTTACCGGGGCGATATCGTCCACCCGGGATCATCATCACTCACCATCTTCACGGATATTGTTGTTGATGCCGACACCTTCAGGGTCTACAACAACCACCTGCAGTCGTTCCGTCTGCGGCGCGTCGAGGGGACGCTTCTCAGCGACATCACAGGAGAGGTGCAGGGGAGATCCATGGAGAGCCTCTCCGGAATATACAGGAGTCTCACGGAGGGTTTTGCCAGCAGGGCCCTGCAGGTTGACAGGGTGAGGAGACATATAGAGAGCTCTCCCTACCCTGTCATCGTCACCGGCGATTTCAATGACACACCGGTGTCATACACATACCGGCGAATGCGCCGCGGGCTGAAGGATGCCTTTGTGGAGGCGGGGTACGGTGCCGGCTTCACATACCGCGGGAAGTATCCCCCGAACCGTATAGATTACGTTCTCTACAGCGAGGAGGTTCAGTGCACCGATTTTGACATCGTCAAGGTGCGCTATTCGGATCACTATCCTGTCATCGCCTATTTCAGGCGTCTTGAGAAAAAGGAAGCTTCGACAGGTCAGCATTCCCGCCGGAAACAATAATTCCAACGCTCTTGCCGCTGAAGAGCTCCCTGTTTGCCAGCACCGCCGCCAGCGGGACGGCTGATGAGGGTTCGACAACAATTTTCATTCTTGTCCAGATGAGGGTCATCGCCTCTATAATCTGCTCTTCGGTCACTGTCAGGATATCGTCGACTTTCTCCCTGATGACTGTGAATGTCCTCTCGCAGAGCGATGTGAGGAGTCCGTCCGCGATTGTGCGGGGTGGCAATGCCGGCTGTATGGCTCCGGCATGCAGTGATTGGGCTGCGTCATCAGCCAGCAGCGGCTCGGCGCCGTATATCTTTGTCGCGGGAGCGAGGTGCCTGACAGCTATCGCCGAGCCGCTGAGGAGGCCGCCGCCGCCGACGGGCGCGATGACCGCATCAGGGGCGGGTATGTCGGCCAGCATCTCCATCGCGGCCGTACCCTGACCGGCGATGATGAAGAAGTTGTCGTAGGGGTGTATCATGGTGGCGCCGGTACGACTGATGATCTCTTCGGCGGCGGCCTCCCGCGCCGCCAGCGTGGGCTCACAGAAGGTGATCTCCGCACCGTAGCCCGCCACCGCCCTCTTCTTTACCTCCGGAGCCGAGGAGGGCATCACAATATAGGCCCTCACCCCCCGTGAGACCGCAGCATGTGCCAGGGCGGCGGCATGATTGCCCGACGAGTGCGTTACCACGCCGGCGGCACGCTGGCTGTCTGACAGACTAAGCACCGCATTGGTGGCACCCCTGAACTTGAAGGCACCCACCTTCTGAAAGTTCTCGCACTTGAAGAAGAGCCTCGCACCGCTGATGGCGTCAAGCTGCCGCGAGGTCAGAACAGGAGTGCGGTGTACATGCGGCGCAATCAGCTGCATGGCCGATTCAATATCTCTGAATTCCGGAATGAATTTCATAATCATTCATAATTATTCGTCAACAATCAGGGTGAATGGTAAATGTTCCCTGGCTTTCCCTGACTATGAAAGTTTTTTCTCCATTAAGTGGAATGAACAAAAATCCTTTCGGCCCTTTCTCTTATTATTTCATGGTAGGATATTTTCATTTCTTCGGGAAGGAAACTGATATCAATGAATTCATGCCATTTCTCTGCTGAAATCAGTAGCTTATTGAATAAATTTTCAATAGCCTTTGCATGAATGTTAAATCTGGCCATCGGCTCAAGAAAATCCTTTTTTCTGATATTCTTCTTTTTACCGTTTAAAGTAAGTGCCAGTTCTTCATCATCACCTTTCACTACAAGGACGGATGCAACCATGTCATAAGCCGGAGTCAGCATATAGCCCAGTTCAGGTTTGTCAATCAGTGAGAAGTTTTTCAAATGCATATCGGCATTTCCCGTAAGAAATGAGAACAGAACCTGTTCAAAGAAATTAATTATATCTAATCCCGGATTGGCCGAGTATTTGAGAATGGCTTTCCCTATTTGCTCATGTGATCCATTATATTTATGTTCGGTAAGTCTTTCTGTCAACTGGCACATATCCTCCATATGTATTTTGATTCCATTCATCCTGTCAATCCTTCTGGTTATGTATGCCAGCTTCCCGGAACTCAACCTTATAAGAGAGTGCGGCACCACCTCAATTCCCGCAATCTCAGCCAGATGCATCGTAAGGTCTTCAAGTTCCGGGAGAAATCTGTATTGTTTTGTCGGCGGTTTTAATATGTAACCACCCCAGAGGCCAACTATGGTAAAGCGTGGCGGTTCGCCCGTCCTTGAAAGCTTCTCCAGATGCAGTGAGAGTTTCGGCTGGGCTCCTGTAACAGAAGTCTGAGATTTAATTATCTCTTCAGCAAGATGCAACATTTGATCCTCCGTGTATGGCAAATCAGGAGGATTGTGTGATCCGAATATTCTAACGGAGCAGTTACCATGAAATTCCGGTCCTTCTTCTCCCAACGATTCATAACAATATAAACATCTTCTCATTACCAGGACTTATGATTTATCTTCTTCAACGCTGACAGCTCCGATACAATCCCTGCAACAGGCAAGCAACAAACCCATCCGATCACGGGCATTTAACTTCCAGTTCTTTTCGGCAATTTCAAGTAACCATCCTTCCGGAATAAGTCCATCAAAGAAAGAGAACATGACCTTGCTTGTATATGTTTTATCCTGTAATGGCAGAGTTAGGCTTACCGGTTTTGCCCCTGATCCTGTCAAATAATCCGAATCATATGTAAATGAATATCCATCTGTGGTCTCAGTTAAAAACCCAGCAAGGTCATTGTGCATGTATACTTTTGCTTTTCTCATTCATTAATAAGTTTTTCACGGTTTATTGGCTGTGGTCCAAGTTCCTGTCCAAATAGTCTTAATACCTGGTTTACCTTGTCCATCCTGAGTGTGGTTTTTCCCTGTTCAAGATCACGGACAAAACGAAGACCTACACCTGCTTTTTCGGCTAACTGGGATTGTGTCAGCTTCAGTTTCTTCCTTTTCTCTTTTAAAAAGTCCGATAATGGAAGTGTAGTCTTTATCATATTTTATACCTTAACGGGTATAAAGATAATAAAATAATTGAATAATATACCCCTTCGGGTATAAAATGCTAATTTCAAAATAAATTATACCCGATAAGGTATAGTAAGGCAACGCTGCCTCATTTTGCCACTGAACAGCCTGGCATCGATCAAAATTGAGATTAGAGGTTTTTACTATATAAAAAAAGGGCCTTGAAAGGCCCCCTTTTGTTCTTTGATGAATTAACAATTAGCCCATTATGCTCCATGTCACGGTCAGACCGGCCATAACAACCGAGACCATTGACATGAGCTTGATGAGGATGTTGAGCGAGGGGCCTGAGGTATCCTTGAAAGGATCACCAACGGTGTCGCCCACCACGCCGGCCTTGTGCGATTCACTGCCCTTGCCGCCGTAGTTGCCCTTCTCAATGAATTTCTTGGCATTGTCCCATGCGCCACCGGAGTTGTTGAGCATGCTCGCCAGCGTGAAGCCGGCAGTCATGCCTCCTATCAGCAGTCCCACCACACCGGCAACACCCAGCGTGAGCCCTATGGCCAGCGGAACAGCAATGGCTATCAGTGACGGAAGCATCATCTCGTGCTGTGCACCCTTGGTGGAGATGGCAACGCACCTTGCATAGTCCGGCTTACCTGTCCCATCCATGATACCGGGTATCTCACGGAACTGGCGTCTCACCTCGTCAACCATCTTACCGGCTGCGCGTCCCACGGCTTTCATCGACATAGAGCTGAAGAGGAACGCCATCATGGCGCCGATGAAGATGCCGCCGATAAGCAGCGGGTTGAACAGCGACAGGTCATATGCTCCCACAAAGTCCTTAATGTGGGCTGTACTTACGTCAACGGCAGTCATTCCTTCAGGTATCACCGACGGCACGGTGCTCTTGTAGAAGAGCACATCACCAATCTGCTTGTATCCTTCGACGGTGTCGTCGGCGAGGCGTCCTAACCAGAGCTTGACCTCCTCCATGTATGCTGCCACGAGGGCCATGGCAGTAAGAGCGGCCGAGCCGATGGCAAATCCCTTCCCGGTTGCCGCCGTGGTGTTACCCAGCATGTCAAGGGCATCAGTGCGCTCACGCACCTCCTTGGGCAGATGGGCCATCTCGGCATTACCACCTGCGTTGTCAGCTATCGGACCGAAGGCATCGGTAGCCAAAGTGATCCCCAGTGTGGAGAGCATACCCACGGCAGCGAAGCCGATACCGTAGACACCCGCTGCGAAGTCCTGGAACCCGCCGGCGAACCCGTATGCGGCAATGATCGCAATAGCTATCGTCAGTACTGGTATCCATGTCGACTGCATACCGACGGCTATACCCTCGATGATGGTGGTGGCAGGTCCCTGCTGTGTCTGTTTTGCAATGCCCTTTGTGGGCTTGTATTCATCGGAGGTGAAGTATTCAGTCGACTGGCCAATGATTACTCCGGCAGCGAGGCCGGCGACCACGGCGCCGAAGACACCCCAGGTGATCCATCCCGTAAATGCCATGACAGCCAGTGCCACGAGTATCAGTGCCGAGCTGCCGCCCGTTCCGAGCAGCAGTGCGTTCAGAAGGTTCTTCTGGGTAGCCTGTTCTTTGGTACGGACCATGTAAACGCCTGCTATGGAGAGAAGTATGCCAATTGCTGCCACAATCATAGGTGCTATGACAGCCTTCACCTGGTCAGCGGCAGTCAGCAGTGGCAGGGCTGCTCCGAGAGCCGCCGTCGCCAAAATAGATCCGGCATATGATTCATAGAGGTCAGCACCCATTCCTGCCACGTCGCCAACATTGTCGCCAACATTGTCAGCTATTGTTGCAGGGTTGCGGGGGTCATCCTCAGGTATGTTTGCCTCAACTTTGCCTACCAGGTCAGCGCCTACGTCAGCAGCCTTGGTGAAGATGCCGCCGCCTACACGGGCAAATAGAGCCTGAGTGGAGGCACCCATTCCGAAGGTAAGCATTGTGGCGGTAATCTCTATCATCTTCTGGTGATCAGTGGTACCGGCGTGTACGAATGTCAGACCCAGCCACTTCCATCCTTCAGCCATGTTCTCAGGGGAGAAGACCCAGTTGTTCAGGACGAGAAACCAGATTACAATGTCAAGCAGCCCGAAACCGACAACTATCAGTCCCATCACCGCACCGCTGCGGAATGCGATCTTCAGACCCTGATTGAGAGATACGGAGGCACCCTGCGCTGTCCTTGAGGAGGCGTTGGTTGCCGTTCTCATCCCCAGGTAACCACAGAGGCCGGAGAAGAACCCGCCGGTCAGGAACGCTACCGGCACAAAGGGGTTCTGCACCCCGAGGTAGGCCAGTATCACAAGCAGAACAACAAGAACCATGAAGACCTTGAACACAACGCCGTACTGGCGTTTGATGTAGGCCATCGCACCTTCCCTGACGTAACCGGCGATCTCCTGCATCCGGTCGTTGCCGGCATGCGACTTCATCATGCTCCTGTAGAATATCCATGCAAAGAGCAGGGCCAGCACCGCTGCGACAGGTGCTATCCAGAACAAACTACTGATCATAAGCTTAGGTTTTTTAAGATTTGAGAGACAAAACTAATCAGTTTTTTCTGATAACCTAACCGCTTATTGCAGATATTACTTTTTGTTCTTCACATATTTATCGAGCCACCTGCTATATTCCCAGTGCATGTGCAGCAATGACTCGCGGGCGTCGTAACCGTGGGCCTCTGCTGGGAGGAGCACCAGCCTCGTGGTGGCTCCGGCACCCTTGAGTGCTGCATAATACCTCTCACTCTGTATCGGGAAGGTGCCCGTATTGTCATCGGCCATCCCGTGTATCAGCAGCAGTGGATCCTTAACCTTTGTTGCATGGGTGAACGGTGACATCTCAAGATAGAGCTCCGGCGCCTCCCAGAAGCTGCGGCGCTCGCTCTGGAACCCGAAGGGGGTCAGTGAGCGGTTGTAGGCGCCGCTGCGAGCTATGCCGGCAGCAAAGAGCCTGGAGTGCGAGAGCAGGTGAGCCGTCATGAAGGCACCATAAGAGTGGCCGCTTGCTGCTACCCTCTCCGGGTCTGTGACACCCATCTCCACTGCCTTGTTAATGGCAGCCTCGGCATTTGCCACCAGCTGGCTCACAAAAGTGTCATTGGGCTCCTCTCCCTCAGCACCGATAATGGGGAAACTTGCATTGTTGAGGATGGCGTACCCCTGGGTGACATAAACAAGCACCGAGGATGGACTCACCCGTGTGAAGCTGTATGGCGAGCCGCTTATCTGCCCGGCTGTTGAGGGGTCATTGTATTCGCGCGGATAGGCCCATAGTATCGTGGGCAAAGGACCGTCCTTCTCCCTGTCGTAGCCTGCCGGCAGGTATAGCATGAATGAAAGATCGATGCCGTCATTGCGCTTGTATGTGACCAGCTCCCTGTGCACACCGGCAAGCTGCGGATAGGGGTTCTCAAAATGGGTCACCTGCTTCAGGGTACCCTTTTTCAGATCACGCAGGAAGTAGTTGGGCACCTCGGTGACCGACTGCCGGACGGTGAGCATCACCTGTTTTGCCGGGTCAATAAGCTCACTGACAGTCTCGTAATAGGGTGCCTCCGAGCGCCACAGGCGTGTGGTCTTGCCGGACTTGAGGTCGTACTTGTCGATGAAGGGCCTGTCTCCCTCGGGAGAGGCTCCCTGACCGGAGAGATAGAGGCTCCTGCCCCTGTCGGCGAGCAGCAGCACCTGCATTCCGTAACTGTTGGTCACGGTGAGGGGGAAGCCGGGGTTATTGTAACGGTCGTCGGCATTGATTTCGAAGATCTTCTTCAGTGTAGCCTGCGGGTTGGCCGGGTTGAAGGTACTGGTGATTCTGATGCGGCTTTTGGAGAGCCCCTCGCTGAGCATGGCCAGGTTGTCATTGCCCCAGACGATACCCTGGTAGCGCTTCTCCGTGGCGATGAACGGCACCGGTTCTCCAGCAAAGGGAGCATCAAGCATATATACCTGATCGTGATACTGCATCTCATTGGCATGATAGTCACCCTCGTCCAGCGCCTCCACCCACATGATGGTTGCAGGCCTGTCGCTGCGCCAGCTGTAGTTGCGGGGACCGGGAATGACCATATCATACCCCCGTGGCAGGTTCTCCTGCAGAGGCTTCTCCAGGAGCGTGGTGACGACATTACCCTGCAGATCCCATATCTGGGTGGTTGTTGGGAAATAGTAAAAGGGTACTATGTATGAGAATGGCTTGTCGATTTTTGTTATCAGCAGATACTGACCGTCGGGTGAGGGCGACAGGTCAGTGATCATTCCCCGGCTGCCAACAGCAGTGCTGCTACCGTTGCTCCAGCGCATCAGTTCGGAGGTGGCATAATATTCAAATATCCTTTCGTCGTCAGGGTTCTTAATGAGGTCCTGGAAGGTGGGCGACTCTCCCCTGACGCCTGCACTCTCCTGTATGGCCGGTCCCTTAGGCACCCTGGATGCCTCCGGAGCCTTACCCCTGTCGCTCAGCGTGCGCAGGTAGACAATCGATCCGTCAGGCAGCCAGGTCATGGTCCTCCAGAAGATGTCATTCAGACCCTCATCGATCTTGCGTGCAGTCATCGTCTCGAGATCTGCCACCCAGACCTCTAAAGTGACATCCGTGGTGTTGGTGAAGGCGAACATGCTGCAGTCGTCAGACCATGTGACCCCGCTTATATGCGGATCAGCCGGCATCCCTTTCAGCTCGCGCAGGTTGGTGCCATCAATGTTCATGGCGGAAATCTTTACCACTCCCTGCCCGCGGCTGCTGCCGTTGGTGGAGGGATTGAACCTGATGCCTGCAAGGCGCAGCTCCGGCTTCGAGAGGTCGGCAATGGATGGCAATTCAGGCCGTTCAAGCAGGAGAATGCTTTTGTTGTCGCTGCTGACAAGCACAGCGGGTATCTGCGGTGCGTCAACTATTGATACTATCTCAGCAGGCGGAAGCTGGTACCCCGGGGTTTCCTGGGCACTGACCGCAAGAGCTGATCCGATGATGATAACAGTGAGAAGAATCTTTTGTATCATGATGTTTGTTTTGGCTTTGGTTCAAAATTATGCTTATGTTTTAAAGTATATATACCAAATAACAGCTATTATTGTTTTTTAACTTTTGCTGCAGGCACTGAGCGGCACAAAGCCAGCGGAGAGCAGCGGCGACAGTTATCCCGGCCAGACCGGAAAAAAATTTCGTCATGGAAAAGGAATACGAAGATGATATCAGGAATGCCCTGAAGGTGTTGCGTGACGGCGGGGTCTTACTCTACCCTACAGACACTGTATGGGGACTGGGGTGTGATCCCGCGAACGGTGAGGCAGTAAAAAGGATAGATGAGATAAAACAGAGGATTGATAAAAAGGGCATGATCATTCTTGTCAACTCGATGTCCATGCTGACACGTTATGTTGTTGATCCGCCGGAGGTGGCCCTGCAGATGGCCGAGTGGAGTGAGACTCCGTTGACCGTTATCTATGACCGTGGGCGGGGAGTGGCTGAGGGTGTGGCAGCAGGTGACGGGTCACTGGCGGTGAGACTCTGCAGCGATCCTTTCTGTGATGATCTGATCACCGCATTTCGCAAGCCCCTTGTCTCTACCTCAGCCAACGTCAGCGGCACTCCC
>JAVEXM010000194.1:0-2907 GCA_034004025.1 Bacteroidales bacterium | reverse complement strand
AGGGAACTCTATGACAACGTCAGCTCAGGAGAAGAGTGTGTCAGGGTACTCACCTCAACCGGTTCAGCCGACTACCGCGAAAAGCTCGATGCGGAGCTAAGGGAGATGGGCGGATCAGAGCTCTGGAGTACAGGTGCGGCAGTGAGAAAACTGAGACCTCAGAAGTAATAACCACGAAACAGATATTATGGAAAACAACAGGGTAATAATTTTTGATACAACCCTCCGTGACGGAGAGCAGGTACCGGGATGCCAGCTTAACACGGTTGAAAAGATTGAGGTTGCCAGGGCCCTCGAGGCACTGGGAGTTGACGTGATCGAGGCAGGGTTTCCCGTGTCGAGTCCGGGCGACTTCAGGTCGGTAGTGGAGATCTCAAAGGCAGTCCGTAATCCGGTCATCTGTGCCCTCACCAGGGCAGTGAAAAAAGACATAGAGGTAGCAGCCGAGTCACTCAGGTACGCAGAGAGAAAGCGGATTCACACAGGAATAGGTACCTCTCCCTACCATATTCAGTACAAGATCAAAACAACACCCGAAGAGATTATCAGAAGAGCAGTTGATTCGGTCAAATACGCCAGGAAATTCGTTGACGATGTGGAATTCTACGCTGAAGATGCGGGCCGGAGTGACAATGCCTATCTCGCCAGTGTGATCGAAGCTGTAATAAAAGCAGGGGCCACAGTGGTAAACATACCTGACACAACGGGTTACTGCCTCCCGGAGGAATACGGAGCCAAGATCAGGTACCTAATGGAAAATGTCCCCAATATCGACAGGGCAGTCGTCTCAACCCACTGCCATAATGACCTCGGGATGGCCACCGCCAACACCATGATGGGTATCATCAACGGAGCCCGCCAGGCGGAGGTGACCATCAACGGCATCGGCGAGAGGGCAGGAAACACCTCGCTTGAAGAGATCGCAATGATCATAAAGAGCCATCATGACCTGAAGCTGTCAACCGGCATCAACCCGAAGCTGATATTCAGCACCAGCAGGCTGGTCTCAACGCTGATGAGCATGCCCGTGCAGGCCAACAAGGCCATAGTCGGGAGAAATGCCTTTGCCCACTCGTCAGGGATACACCAGGACGGCGTTCTCAAGAACCGTGAAAACTATGAGATTATTGACCCCAAAGAGGTGGGCATAAGGGAATCCTCAATCATCCTCACGGCCCGCAGCGGCAGGGCAGCACTCAATCACAGGCTCGACCTGCTGGGCATTAAGCTGGGAAAGGAGGAGCTTGATGAGATCTATCACCGCTTCCTTATTCTTGCCGACAAGAAAAAGGAGATCAACGACGAGGATATCAAGATCCTCTCAGGAGAGGTCTTCAGGGGAGAGAAGAGGCTTAAGCTGGAGTCATTGCAGGTTCTATGCGGCAACTCGGTCACCCCGGTGGCTACCGTAGGCGTAAGGATCAACGGCGAGGTACATACCTCCACCGCCCCGGGGAACGGCCCTATCGACGCGGCCCTGACAGCCGTCAAACATCTAATCCATGAGAATGTACACCTCGAGGAGTTCCTGATACAGGCAATCACACGGGGAAGCGATGACATCGGCAAGGTGCATATCCAGGTTGAGAATGAGGGCAAGATCTTTTACGGCTTCTCGGCAAACACGGATATCATTACCGCCTCGGTTGAGGCATTCATTGATGCTGTTTCAAGGATAGACAATGGAACCACGGACACTGTTTGACAAAATCTGGGATGCACATGTTGTGAAGTCTGTTGAGGACGGTCCTGATGTGCTCTATATCGACCGGCACTATATCCATGAGGTCACCAGCCCCCAGGCATTCATGGGCCTGAAAGAGAGGGGCATCGGGGTCTTCAGGCCGGAGAGGACGACAGCCGTGGCAGACCACAACATACCCACCACAGATCAGCATCTTCCGATAAGGGATGCCGTCTCACGGGCGCAGGTGGAGACACTGGAAGAAAACTGCAAGGCCTCCGGAATTGAGTACTTCGGCATAGGTCACCGCAATAACGGTATAGTCCATGTCACAGGCCCTGAGCTTGGATACACCCTGCCCGGGATGACCATTGTTTGTGGCGACAGTCACACATCAACCCACGGAGCCTTCGGCACCATAGCATTCGGCATAGGTACCAGCGAGGTGGAGATGGTGCTGGCGTCACAGTGCATCCTTCAGACCAGGCCGGCAAGGATGAGGATAACAGTCAACGGGACTCTTCGGCAAGGAGTGACCTCCAAGGATCTGATACTCTATATCATCTCTGCCATATCCACCGGCGGAGCAACGGGATACTTCGTGGAATATGCCGGTGAGGCCATCTCCCGCCTGAGCATGGAAGCCAGGATGACAGTGTGCAATATGAGCATCGAGATGGGTGCCCGCGGCGGCCTGATAGCTCTTGATGAGGTCACCTTTGGCTACCTGTCGGACATCCCCTCATTCAGCAGTGATCCCGATGCCGGTCGGCTTATTGAAAAATGGGGCTCGCTGCGCAGTGACCGGGGAGCACTCTTTGACAAAGAGATTGCATTTGATGCATCATCAGTACCGCCAATGATCACCTGGGGAACCAACCCGGGGATGGGTATGGCCATCAACGGAGTGATACCTGCAGAAGATCAGCTCAGGCCGGAAGAGACCGGATCTTACCTGAAAGCACTTGATTACATGGGCTTTAAACCGGGAATGAAGCTGCTGGGCTACCCTGTGGACTATGTCTTCCTGGGTAGTTGCACCAACGGCCGCATAGAAGATCTGAGGGCTTTTGCCTCTGTGGTGGAGGGAAAGCAAAAGGCTCCGGGAGTAACGGCACTGATAGTGCCCGGCTCGCAGCAGGTTGCACGGCAGGCAGAAAAGGAAGGGCTTACAGATATATTCAAAAGGGCAGGATTTGCCATGAGACAACCCGGATGCTCTT
>JAVEXM010000079.1:0-13442 GCA_034004025.1 Bacteroidales bacterium | reverse complement strand
CAATGAAGTTAAATTCCTCATATTCATGCGGTTCGGGGCCTCCCTTTTCAACCAAATATTTAAGGAATAATTTCTGATTTATATCAAATGCACAATCTGTTCTGGCAGTTACTTTAAACATTTTCTTTCAAGATTAAAACAGACACTTTTGATTCCCTTAAAATAAATAATTTTTCTAAACATAAGCACACATAAATAATTTTTACTAAAATTAACAGGTGGGGGCGATATTTTTCCATCCCTGACATTGGGAATTACACACCGGAAAATCCTTGAAAAAAGAAACAAGAGGCCGTTTCTGACCTCTTGTTCTTTTTGATGTGATTGTGATAGCCCTCCTTCGCCACCTGCTTTGCTAAAGCTACGCAGCTCAAAGAAGGCTTCGGACTTCGTCCGACGAAGCGGACTACGTCCGGCGAAGTCGGAAGGCGCTGTACCCGGAGGGGGACTTGAACCCCCACAGCCGCTATGGCCAAAGGATTTTAAGTCCTTCGTGTCTACCATTCCACCATCCGGGCAGCCTTAGTCCTGCAGTCTCAAGGTCCAAAGGTCTGAAGTCTTAAGATTAGGGTTCCTCAGTCCTAAGGAGCTGCAAAGATAGCTATTTTACCTCTATCGGGTCTCCGAACCCGACTTTCTTCAATCCTTTGAGCTGCGTGGCAGCATCACCCACCACCACATAATTCATCTTCATCGGGTCAATGTACTTCTGCACGGTCTCGTCCATCTGCTCCTTCGTCAACCCCATGAGGTAACTCTCCTCCTGCCTGACATAATCAGCCGGCAGACCGTAAGTAGTCATCGTGCTTAGCATGCCCAGCTTGCTGTCGTTGGTCTCGAAACGCAAGGCGTTGGCCTTGAGCAGCGAGCCTTTGGTGAAATCAACTGTCTCCTGGGGGACGCCGGCACGGTACTCCTTCATTATATCCCTGAAGAGCTCCACCGACTCCAGTGTCGCATCAGTACGTACTGATGCATATGCCCTGAAGGTGCCGTAGTTCTTCATGCCGTTGAAGTTGGAGTAGGCACCGTAGGTGAACCCTTTCTCCTCCCTGAGGACCATAAAGAGACGGGCACTGGCCGTTCCCCCGAGCATATAGTTGGCCACATCAGCCTTGTAGAAATCGGGATGGTCACGGGTCAGGGTAAGGTTGCCAATGCTTATCACCGACTGCTTGGCCCCGGGTACATCAACGAAATAAATGGCAGGCTTATCGGGAACAGGGGGGAATGAGAGCTCCGGCATGACAACCTCTCTTGCCTGCCAGCGCTCATTGAGACTCTGCAAGGCCTTCTCAACCCTGGCCCGGTCAACATCACCCACAATATGGAAGTTGGCCACAGAGGGAGAGAGATTCTTCTCGTAGAAAGCCTTCAGATCATCAATGGCGATTGCCTCCACACTCTCCACCGTACCGCTGTTGTCAACAGCCATGATGTTCTCCTCTCCCAGGGTCAGCCTGTTGAAGGTCATGCTGGCAAGGTAATTGGGCTCAGCCATGTTGCGCTTTAGAGCATTGACCGTGCGGGTCTTGTTGATCGAGAACTGTTCCTCATCCCAGCGAGGCTCCAGAAGCATCTCCTCAACCAGTGCGAGAGTCTTTTCAAAGTTGCGTGCCAGCGCGCTGACATACACCGTGATGTTTTCCTGTGCTCCCATTACATTGATCCTTGCACCCAGAAGCTGTATCTCCTCCTCAAGCTCCTCCGGGGTTTTGGTGGCGGTGCCCTCATTCAGCATCTGGGCGGTAAACCTTGCCACGCCGGGCTTGCTGATATCATCAAGCAAATGACCGCCCTGAATGACAATCGAATATGTCACAAGAGGAAGCTCATGCTGCTCAACACCATATATCTTCATCCCGTTGAGAGCCTCTGCCTGCCACACCTCCGGAAGAGTCAGCAGAGGATCTGGTCCGGGAGCAGGAGCCACCGAACGGTCGAATCTGCTCGGGGTCTTCTCTATGACCTCCTCACCGCCTGCAGCGACCTCCATCTTGGTGGCCTGCGTGACATCCTCCTCAATAACGCCGGCATCGACTGATCCTTCGGCAACAAGGTCAAGCTGCCCCTTTGGCACGAAGCTGGTCGCTACATAGTTTTTACCCTTTATGTAACGCTCATAGACATCCCATACATCATCCATGGTAACGTTCTGCATCATCTCCAGCTCCTCGGTCAGGAAGTCGGGAGAACCTGCATATTCACTGTACATGGCGAGCATGAACGACTTGTACATGACACTGCTCAGCATGGAGTAGAAATTGGTCTCCAGGCCGGCTTTGATCCTCTCCAGATCCCTCTCCGTGAATTTCTCAGTCTCAAACCTCTCAAACGCCTCGAAAATGGCCTTCTCAACATCATTAAGACTGGTGGAGGGGTTAGCAGTGACGCTGATCTCAAACTGCCCTGCAATCTCCAGCGACTGGTTGTAAGCTCTCACATTCGACGTGAGCTTCCTCTCTTTGACAAGTACCTTGTACAGCGGCGACTTCTTCCCATCCCCCAGCAGCTGGGCCAGGACATCAAGCGAATAGGAGTCCTTCGTGTATTGCTCTGTGACAGGGTAGACCATCGTAAATTGAGGCGCACGGGCAAAGGCATCCTCATGATAGCGTTTCTTTGTCTCTGCCAGAGTGACATTCACCGGCTCCGGATCCTTCAACTCCTCGCCCGCAGGGATCTCTCCGAAATACTTCTCTATCAGTGCCTTAATCTCATCAGTCTCATAATCACCGGAGACAACCAGGGTTGCATTATTGGGTATATAAAACTTCTTGTGAAACTCCTTTACATCCTCGATCGTGGCATTGGCCAGATCTTCCATCTCCCCGATTACAGTCCAGCTATAGGGATGTCCCGCAGGATAGAGATTCTTAAGTATAACGTCATTGGTGAACCCGTACGGACGGTTATCGACCATCTGTCTCTTTTCGTTCTGCACCACATTCTGCTGCAGGGCAAACGACTGAGGCGTTACCGTGTTGCGAAGAAAGCCCATGCGGTCCGACTCGAGCCACATAGCCATCTCAATCGAGTTTTTTGGCACAACCTCGTAATAGATCGTCATGTCATTGCTGGTGCCGCCGTTGAGCATTCCTCCTGCACCTTCAATATACTTGAAGAACTGATCCTCACCTACATTCTCCGAACGCTGGAACATCATATGCTCAAAGAGATGGGCGAAGCCGGTTTTGCCCGGGACCTCCCTGCCTGAACCCACATGATACAGTATCACCAGCGAGGTGATGGGATCGGACTTGTCCTCATTAAGAATCACCGTCAATCCGTTGTCAAGCTTGTAGCTCTCGTAAGGAATTGAAAGTGTACTTTTCTTATTTCCGCTGCATCCTGAAGCCAGGATCAATACAGCCAGAATCAGTAATGCTGAAATTCTCTTCATATCTTTAAATTTACTTGATTAACACGGGTTCTCCGAAACCCAGTTTCTTAAGCTCCCTGAGCTGGGTTGCAGCATCGCCGGCAACAACATAATACATCTTCATCGGGTCAATATACTTCTGCACCGTGGCGTTGACATCATCAACCGTAACTTTCCTGACATAATCCTCCTCACGGGCGATATAGTCATCCGGCAGTCCGTGCTCACTCATGGTTCCGAGCATTCCCAGCAGCGCCCTGTGGGTCTCGAACCTCAGGGCATTGCCCTTGAGCAGAGCATCCTTCGTGAAGTCAATGTCGCCCTGCGATACACCGTCCCGGTACTGCTTCATCAGGTCGCGGAAGATCTCTGCCGACTCCAGTGTGGCTGTTGAACGAACGGCAGAGCTGGCAACGAAGGTTCCGTAATGCTTCTGTGCGTTGAAACTTGTCCTGGCACCGTAGGTGTACCCCTTTTCCTCCCTGAGGACGAGGTTGACATAGCCGTTGAATGATCCGCCCAGCTTATAGTTGGCAACATAAGCCGGATAATAGTCGGGGTGACTGCGGGGAATAGCCGGTGCACCTATATATATGTTCGACTGCTTGGCACCGGGCACATCCACGAAATATACCCCTGCCTTTTCAGGTGCCTGTGCGTAGGCGATCTCAGGTATCTGCACCTCTTTGGCACTCCAGTCGGCCCCGAGCCTGGCAAGAGCCTTCTCCACGCCGGCCTGGTCTACCGAACCCACAACCAGGAACCTTGCTACCGAGGGAGAAATGTTCTTCTCGTAAAATGCCTTGAGATCCTCCATGGTCATCGAATTCACGCTCTCAACCGTGCCTGAAACATCGGTGGCAAAGATGTTCTTTTCGCCGAGAGTAAGCCGGGCGAGAGCCGTAGATCCGAGGTATGTGGGATCAATAGAGCTGCGCCGCAGATTGTTCAGAACCCGTGTGCGGGCAATCTCAAAGGCAAGTGAATCCCACCGGGGCTCCAGAAGCATCTCCTCAACAATGGCGAGGGTCTTCTCGAAATTGCGTGTAAGAGTGTTGACGCTAAAGGTAATATCTTCATCATCAGCGGATACCCTGATCATCGCACCCAGGAGGTCGATCTCCTCCTCAAGCTCCTCGGGAGTCTTGTTCTTCGTTCCCTCGTTGAGCATTATCGCAAGCATGTTGGCCACTCCCGGTGCGTTGATGTCATCAAGCATGTGGCCTCCCTCAATAACAATATTGTACTGAACAAGAGGCACCTCGGAATGCTCTATACCGAAAAGCTGCATTCTGTTTGCAAGCGACGACCTCCAGACGGTCGGTACGGTAACCGACACATCAGGACCCAGAGCAGGCTGCACGGAGCGGTCAAAAGAGGTCGGTGTCTTCTGAATCTCCTCAGCAGCACCACCCTCAATCTTCACCTCGGTGGCAGTGAGGATGTTCTCCTCTTCGATGCCGGCATCTACTGATCCCTCTGCTGCCAGTTCAACCTTGCCCCTGGGCACGAAACTGGTGGCTACATAATTCCTGCCTTTAATATATTTATCATATACGCGCTGCACATCGTCCACGGTGACGGCCTTCATCGCCTCCATATCCTTTTTGTAGAATCCGGGGTCACCGGCGTACATGTTATATTCCGCAAGCTGCTTCGATTTACCGTCGACACTGCTTATCATGTTGTAGAAACGGGTCTCCTGTCCGGCTTTGACCTTTTCGAGATCCTTCTCGGTGAAACCATCTGCCTCAAAACGGTCAAATGCTTCAAAGATGGCTTTCTCAACCTCTGTCAGAGATACGCCCGGATTAGCATTGACAGAGATACGGAAGGTGCCGGCAAGCAGCTGTGCCATGTTGTAGGCACCCACATAGGAAGTGAGCTTCTTCTCCTTAACGAGCACATTATACATGGGCGACTTCTTTCCGCCGGCAAGGATGTCACTAAGGATCGTCAAAGCGTAGGCATCAGCGTTATACATCTCAGCCGAAGGGAATGCCATTGTGTACTGGGCAGTATTGGCGAAGTTGTCTTCATGATAGAGTTTCTTCGTCTCTGCCAGTGTCACGGGCATCGGCTTCAGCTTCTCCACCTCAGCACCTGCGGGTATCTCACCAAAGTATTTCTGAACCAGTGCTTTCACCTCTTCAGTTTCGAAGTCGCCTGCAATGGAAAGCGTAGCATTGTTAGGTATGTAGAAACGACCGTGAAATTCCTTGACATCCTCAACAGTTGCGTTGAACAGATCCTTCATCTCACCGATGGTAGTCCAGCTGTAGGGATGGCCTTCAGGGAACAACGCCCTGGCCATGACCGTTGATGAATGACCGTACGGCCGGTTGTCGTAGTTCTGACGTTTTTCATTCTGAACCACGTTCTGCTGAATGGCAAAAGCCTGCTGCGTGATGGTGTTTGTAAGATAGCCCATACGGTCTGACTCCATCCAGAGCACCATCTCGAGGGCGTTCTTCGGCACCGTCTCATAGTAGTTGGTGCGGTCCTGGCTGGTGGATCCGTTGAGAGTCCCGCCGGCACTCTGTATCAGCCTGAAATACTGATCCTCAGGCACATTCTCACTCTGCTGGAACATCATGTGCTCAAACAGGTGGGCAAAGCCAGTACGGCCCGGAACCTCACGGTTGGAACCGACATGGTAATAAATCGCCACCGACACGATAGGATCTGACTTATCCTGATGCAGGATGACACTGAGACCGTTCTCCAGTTGGTACTTCTCGAACGGAATATTCAACTCGTCTCCTGTTTTATTCTGGCAGGAGGTCATGGAAATGAGAGCCAGAATCATTAATGCTCTGGAAAGATTCTTCATAGTTTACACGGATTGGGTTAATTGATTGCATAATAAACAGCTAATTTAAGGATAAATAGGGTACGTGTGTGGCTGTTAACATTTCTTCACATATGACAACTCCCGGTAGCTGTTGAACAAATTGCAGGTTTGTTTGTCTTTTATGCAAGAAACGTTAAACAAAACAAAAATATGTTCGACCAGTTTGATCCTGCAGAAGACAAAATGCTGCAGGTAATTGACAACAACGGAAAGGTGATCAGCAAGGAGCTGATGCCCGACCTCTCTGATGAAGAGATGGTAAAACTGTATAAGGAGATGCTCTTTGTCAGGACACTCGACTTCATGATCGTCTCATACCAGCGGCAGGGCCGTGTCTATACCTACCCCCCCAACTTCGGCCAGGAGGCCATTGGTGTGGCAGCGGGCGCCGTACTCAGACATGAAGACTGGCTGGTGCCGGCCTTCCGCGAGATGGGCGCATGGCTGGCCAAGGGCGTTACTATGAAGGAGATATTCATGTTCAATATGGGATTCGAAGACGGACTTAAGTTCGAAGAGGCAAACCATGTCCTCCCCTTCTCGGTGCCTATTGCTTCCCAGCTCATTCACGGAGCCGGCATCGGCTATGCCATCAAATACCAGAAGAAGGACGAGGTGGCCATGGCATTCGTCGGTGACGGAGGTACCTCTGAGGGCGACTTTCACGAGGCGCTTAACTTCGCCGGGGTTTGGAAGGTGCCTGTGATCTTCGTAGTTCAGAATAACCAGTACGCTATCTCAGTGCCGGTGAAGAGCCAGACGGCCAGCATCAACATCGCCATTAAGTCTATGGCTTACGGGCTCAAGGGACTGAAGGTCGACGGCAACGATATCTTCGCCATGCTGGCTGCTTTCAGGTATGCACATGAGTACGCCAGAAAGGAGCAGCAGGCTGTGCTTATAGAAGCTGTTACCTACCGCAAGGGAGCGCATACCACATCGGATGACCCTACCAAGTACCGCACAACTGATGAGGAGAAGGAGTGGGACAAGAAGGACCCGCTGCGCCGTATGAAGCTCTTCCTGGAGAAGAAGAAGCTGTGGTCAGATGCCGAAGAGGAGAGGGTGACAGAGGAGTACAAGAAGGAGATCGATCGCCAGTTTATGGAGACGGAAGAGACAGTTCAGTATCCGCTTGAGGATGCACTCAAATATACTTATGCCGAAATGCCGCAGGATCTCCGAGACCAGCAGATCGAGCATGAAAAATTCTTACAATGGAAAAACGCACGCAAATGAAAGCAATGAATATAGTCAATGCCGTCAATGACGCTCTCGACATCAAACTGACAGAGGATAAGAACGTTGTTGTCTACGGTGAGGATGCCGGCTTTGAGGGCGGCGTCTTCAGGGTAACGGAAGGGTTACAGAAGAAACACGGTGTGGAGAGGGTCTTTGACTCACCCCTGGCCGAATCGGGCATCGCCGGCACGGCAGTGGGTATGGCAGCAGCAGGACTCCGCCCGGTGATAGAGATGCAGTTCTGCGGGTTCATCTACCCGGCCTTCAACCAGATCATCTCACATATAACACGTATGCACAACCGCTCACGGGGCCGCTATAAAATGCCGATAGTGATACGTCTTCCCTATGGTGGCGGTATCAACGCCCTGGAGCACCACTCAGAGAGTATGGAAGCTATTTTTGCACATATACCCGGACTGAAGGTGGTGGTGCCATCGACACCCCATGATGCCAAGGGACTCCTCATCTCGGCCATAGAGAGTGATGATCCCGTACTCTTCCTCGAGCCCAAGCGCATCTACCGCGCTATCAAGCAGGAGGTGAGTGAAGAAAAATTCTCAGTGCCTATCGGCAAAGCCAAGGTCCTCTCCCAGGGCACCGACGTTACTGTGGTTGCCTACGGCGCCATGATACGCGAGGTGCAGAAGGCGATGGTGATGGCGAAGGAGGCCGGATACTCGGTGGAGCTTATAGACCTGAGAACAATATATCCCCTTGACAAGGAGACAATCACCGCTTCCGTCAAGAAGACCGGACGAATAGTATTCGTCGGCGAGGAGCCGCGCAGCTTCGGAGTGGGATCCGAGATCATGGCGCTGGCAAACGAAGAGGCTTTCCTACACCTGGAGGCTCCCCCGAAAAGGGTGGCGGCCTTCGATGTGATAGTGCCTTACCCCCGTGGCGAACATCACTATATGATTACCCCTGATAAGATCTTCTACGAGATTGAAAGAACAATAAAATTCTGAACAGATGAGATATATTTTCAAATTTCCCGATATAGGTGAAGGACTGACCGAAGGTATCATCATCGAGTGGTACGTCGACAAGGGTAATGCCGTCAAGGTAGGACAGCCGCTGGTGAAGATGGAGACCGACAAGGTTGTTACGGATATACCCGCACCGCGTGAGGGCGTGATCGCAGCACGCTATGGCAAGGTTGGAGAGACGATCCATGTTGGAGAGACGCTCGTCGAGATAGAAATCGCCGGTGAAGCCGCCGCCGCATCTGACGCGGAGGCTCCTGCCCCCGAGGCGGAGATGGTAGAGGAGAAAGGCGCAGGAGTGGTGGGCACCCTTGAGGTGGCCTCCAACAACGCCTACCTGCCCGCAAGCGATGAGGGCACCGAGCCTAAGCCTGCAGCCGCCACATCCGCAACTGGCGGGCGCAAGGTGCTGGCGACGCCGGTGGCACGCGCCATGGCACGCGAGATGAACATCGACATAAACATGGTGACAGGAACAGGCCCTGCAGGCCGCGTGATGAAGAGCGACATACAGAACTACCATTCATCGGCAGCACCGTCAGCAGCCAGGACCGCACCCGCCACTCCGGACGCGGCGCATGAGCTTGTCGAGATCAGGCCTATGACCCAGATCCGTAAGTCGATAGCCAAAAACATGCTGCGCTCCAAGCAGAGCACCGCACACATGACCCTCTTTGAGGAGCCCGAGGTGTCGGCACTGGTGGAAGCAAGGTCGAGATACAGGGATGAGTACAAGAAGGAAGAGTTAAGCCTTACCTACCTGCCTTTCATAATCAAAGCCGTTGTGGCAGCACTGAAACGCCACCCGGAACTCAACTCGGAGATGGATTTCGAGAAAGGGAATATCATCTACAAGAACTACTATAACATAGGCATAGCCGTAAGTACTGAGGACGGACTGGTTGTACCGGTGATCCGGAATGCTGACAGGCTGACTGTCAAGGAGCTGAGCAAGGCTGTGGCAGAGATAGCCGTTAAGGCGCGCGACAGGAAACTGACGCTTGACGACATGAAGGATGGCACCTTTACAATCACCAACTACGGAGCCCTGGGCGGGTGGTTCGGAGTACCCGTGATCAACTACCCGCAGGTGGGCATACTCGGCATAGGCCGTATCAACCAGCAGCCTGTGGTGGCCGATGGTGAGATCAAGGTGGGTAACGTGATGCCGCTGTCGCTCTCGGTTGACCACCGCATGGTCGACGGAGCAGAGGCAACGGAGTTCCTGAATGACGTGGCGGCAGGCGTAGCAGACCCGCTGTCGCTGATAATGAGACAATAAAAACAGAGTGAAGATGGACTACGATCTTATAATCATAGGTGCCGGGCCGGCAGGTTATGTGGCCGCAATCAGGGCCGGACAGGCAGGACTGAAGACTGCCGTCATTGAGAAGAAGCATGTCGGAGGCATGTGCCTTAACTGGGGTTGCATTCCCTCCAAGGCTATGCTCGAAAGTGCCAAGTACTTCTCAAGACTTGGCATGGCAGGCGACTTCGGCGTTGAAGGCCTCGACCCGAAGAAGCTTACATTCAGCTGGGAGAAGGGAGTAAAACGCTCAGAACGTATAGTAAGGAGACTCACCAAAGGAGTTGAGTACCTCCTGAAGAAGAACAACGTAGAGACAATAACAGGCACTGCTTCTGTCGAGGCGGCGGACACGGTGGTTGTTGACAAGCGTAAACTGACAACAAAGAATATCATCATCGCCACCGGCTCATATCCGAGGCCACTGCCCTTCAAGGTGGGTGATGAAAGCCGGATTATCAACCTCGAGAACATGTTCTCAATGAAGGAGATACCCAATAAGCTTCTGGTTGTCGGTGAAGGTCCTGTCTCCGCAGAGGTGTCACAGATGCTTGCACTTATTGGAAAGGATGTCACTCTTCTCGAGACGGCCGACAAGGTCTTTCCTGCACTTGATGATTATCTGAATGCATACATCAGCCGCAGGCTCGACTCACTGAAGATAAAGACCCTTGAAGGTACCGGAGGTTATGATTCGATCAACCTCGAAGAGTATGAAGGGATTGTCAACTGCATGCCCCGCAAGGGTATCAAGCCCACCGGAGCACTCAAGGCTGAGGAATCGGAAAGCTTTTATGTCACCGATGAGAACTTCATGACCAGCGTCAGCGGTGTATATGCCATCGGTGATGTCAACGGAAAGAGTATCTACGCCCATGCCGCTTCGGCACAGGCGCTGGCAGCCGTGAACCATATACTGGGCATCACTGAAACGATGAATACCGAGCGTGTGCCGATGACCCTTTACACTGACCCGGAGATAGCCCAGATAGGCAAGACTGAGCAGCAGCTGGCAGCAGAGGAGATTGAATACAAAGTCAATGAGTTCCCGCTGTCGGCCAACGGCAAGGCTCTTACCGAGGGTCAGCCCGAGGGTGTGTTGCGCATTATCTCGGAGCCGAAGTACGGTGAGGTACTGGGAGTGCAGATAATCTCCCATAATGCCACGGACCTGATAAGCGAGGCTGCGGCGTATATGGCTGTCGAGAGCACTGTGTGGGATGTGGCTCACACCATGCATGCCCACCCGACGATCTCTGAGGTATTCCTCGAGGCCGGCTCTGACGCCGTGGGCAAACCTGTTCACAAAGCCTGATTTTGTTGAGGCATGCCGGTAATAGTCCGTCCATATGACCTCCCCGATGCCGCCCTCTTCGGCGGCACGGGCGACGGCATGATGGTATGGCAGCCTGCGGAGACGGTCATTGTGCTGGGACAGAGCAACACGCCGGACCGGTCCCTGATACTTGAGAATGTCCTCTCCGATGGCATCCCGGTGACAAAGCGTCCTACCGGAGGCGAGGCTGTAATACTGACGCCGCAGATGGCAGTGATAACCGTGGCAAGGGAGTTTCCGGGAATAGCGCCATCAAAGGATTTCTTCATGGAGGTCAACGGAATGATTCTCGATCTCCTCTCTGACCTCGGGGTGAGGAACTACGGCACCAGGGGTATTTCAGACATAACCATCGGCGAAAAAAAGATCCTCGGCTCATCAATGCACCGGCGTGATAACAGGCTGGCATATCACGGCGTTCTGAACATCGCCGGCGACCCCTCCATTTTCGAGAAATACCTCAGGCACCCCTCCCGTGAGCCCGACTATCGGCAGCACCGTCCGCACAGCGATTTTGTCACCTCACTGATGAAAGAGGGTTACGGCATTAATTATCATGACATCGCCGCATCACTCACCCACGCCAACATAATCGCAACAGCACAGTAATACCGTTTGGTGCCTGCCACTTGTTTAACCTTTGGCGCCGACTTACCGGAGGCCTGGAAAGCAGCCCATATTGGTCAGGGACCTGACTGATATTATCCGGGGTGACCGGCCTTCTGTAGCCTCAACTGTCGCCCCTGCAGGCCGGGTATCTTCTTGACTATGTCCTTCTGAATAATATAGAAATTATTGTTGAATGAATTAATTTGACTATATTTGTCAACATGAATTATTCAACAATGTTGACCTTTGCAGATAAGATACGTGAGTTGCGACAGCAGAAGGGCGATCCATTAAGGAAAGTTGCCGCATTTCTGGATATTGATCAGGCAATACTGAGCAAAATAGAGAATGGCAAGCGCATCGCAACCAAAGCGAATGTCATAAAACTGGAAGAGTATTATGGGGTTGAACCAGGGACACTTCTCGTACTCTGGCTTTCTGATAAGATAGTCCGTGAGTTGGGAGGGGAGGAAAAAGCGCTGGAAGCATTTGCCCTTGCCGAAAAAAGAATTGAGTATCTGTCCACCAGACAAATTACAAAGGCAGAAATAATTAAAAAAATAAAGAAGTATTTCATTAATCAGAAAACTGTCAAGAAAGCATGGCTCTTCGGTTCGTATGCCCGTGAGGATCATGACATTGACAGCGACATTGACATACTTGTTCAGGTTCCTGACAAGAAGTCTTTTACCCTGTTTGATCTGGCGGAGATAAAATATCAGCTTGAGAAGCTGATCCCTGCCAAAGTGGATGTCGTAATGGAGGGCGCCGTGAACATTGAGATGCTGAAACGCATTACTCCCGAGCTAATTTTGATTTATGAAACCTGAGTGAACAGGAGATCACAATAGTATTAAATTAATATTTCATGCAAGTTCCATCCGACCAATGAGATAAAGATTAATTAATCGAATGAAAGATCAAAAAATAACAAACAGAGACAGACTTCGCCATATCCTGGATTCAATAACAACAATTGAAAACTTCATCGCCGAATATTCCAAATCATCTTTTCTTGAGGACCGGAAAACGATTGACGCTACCCTGTTTCAGTTTGCGGTAATAGGTGAAGCAATTATTCATGTCGATGAGTGTATACTCGATAAGTATGATTTCCCATGGTATAAAGTCAGGGCTTTCAGAAATTTCATTCTCCATGAATATCATGCCATTGAGGACAGGGTCATCTGGGATACCGTAATAAAAGACCTGCCAATGCTGAAGCAGATGATCGAGCTGATCCTGAAAAGTGAATTCAAATAAAAACGCATACCAATTATGGACACATCTGAATTTTACCATATCTCTTCAGGCGGCAGCCTCGAAAAGATAAGCACATTCGCCGGAGCACTCAGTGCAATGAAGGAAGACGGATACGTATGGCTCAACTACCGGAAAGCTTCACGCGAAGAGCTTTCCGAACTTGCTGAACCCCTGGGCCTCCATCCCCTTTCACTCGAGGATTGTACCGATGAGAACCAGGTGCCGAAAATGGATGAATTCCCGAATTATGCCTTCATCGTCTTTAATGCCCTGCGATATGAGCAGGAAGTACTGATGTCAGATGAGGTCGATCTGTTCATCGGTGAGAAATTCCTGGTAACCGTGAGCGGATACTCAGAGACAACCAGGTACCCGATAGAAGGGATAAAGGAGATCATTGAGAGGAACAGCGCAGCCGTCAAACGCGGTCCGGCATGGCTGATGCACATAATTCTAGACTT
>JAVEXM010000078.1:0-13575 GCA_034004025.1 Bacteroidales bacterium | reverse complement strand
CTAAGCTTCAGAGGCCACTGAGGGCTTAGGACTCCGTACGCCGGAGTCGGAGACCAGACAAGGCCGAAAGGGTATAAGGATTAAGTTGGGGGGCATCCGGGCCGGCACTTCCTGACTGGGGGATGAATCCGTAGGGTCCAAAACGTTTAAGACACAGGAAACTTATGAGTAAAAATAATCTGGAAGTACTATTCGAAGACAATCATATAATAATTGTCAGCAAGCGTTCATCTGACCTGGTGCAGGGAGACATTACAGTTGATGAGTCTCTGGACGAAAAGGTAAAGGTTTACATCAGGGAGAAATACGGCAAGCCCGGAGATGTCTTCCTGGGTGTGGTGCACAGGCTGGACAGGCCTGTCAGCGGATGTGTGGTTTACGCACGCACCTCCAAGGCGCTGTCGCGCCTGGGTGAGCTGTTTCGCACACGGGAGGTAAAGAAGCAGTACTGGGCGATTGTTTCCGACAGGCCGCCGGCAGAGGAGGGAGTGATGCGCAACTATCTGAAGAAGAACGAAAAGCAGAATAAATCGTACGTCTATGAGACTGAGGTGAAGGGGTCTAAACAGGCAGAACTGTCATACCTCCTTCTGGCCAGGTCTGAGCGGTTTTATCTTCTGGAGGTCGATCTGCATACCGGACGTCATCACCAGATAAGGGCACAGCTTGCTGCTGCCGGCTGCCCGGTGAAGGGGGATCTCAAGTACGGTTCCAAGAGATCAAACGAGGGGGGAGGTATCTCACTGCACGCACGCAAAATATCATTCATCCATCCTGTCAAAAAAACGGAAGTCACTGCTGTGGCTCCGTTGCCTGACGACAAGACCTGGAGGCTCTTCAGGAATGTATGAACCCTATTTATAAAAAAAGAGAAGAGATGCCTCTGCCGCACCTCTTCCTTCCCAATTCACCCAAACTAACCTAAATCAACCACCTGTGAATGCTGTATCCCATTGGCGGGTAGCAGTTGTATTCTTCTCTCCTTTCACAGATAAGACATTACAAATGTAGGGCATAAATTCTGTCCGGGGGTTAAAGTGAGGTTAAAACCGGTTAACAAAAAGTTAAAACGGATTTCCTGCTTACATATATATTTAATTTTGTGTCATGAATAAACGGAGGTTCATAGGACTCATAGTGCTGATGGTGCTTTCCATCACTGCCATAATATGGGTGCAGGCGACATGGATCGGCAATTCTGTCAGGGTGCAGAACGAGCAGTTTGATTTTTTCGTCATCAACAGTCTCCGCAATACTGCTCACTCAATGGAGACGAACCGTCGCATGAATTTCCTGAACGACATGTTCATAAGCGGTTATTCTGCTCTCCCGCAGGCCGTTCATCGCTCAGTATCCCCGGGGATGACAACGGAGAGCTTCAGCATCCGCAGTCAGTCATCTTCGGAGACCGACTCCGTCGAGATCATTGTCTCGAAGAACGATGAGCCTCCGGTAAGGATGAAGGTACCCCGTGACGAAGCACCCTCCGCAATGGAAAACAGTGTAGTGGTCGGTTCCGAGGAATACAGGAGGTGGGTACAACAGCAGGCCGTTGAGTTTCAGTCGATCAGCAACCAGCTGCTCTCCGAGATGTTCGTATGGGAGCGTAACAGTCAGATAAACAAGGAGGAGCTGCTTCACACGCTCAGTGGTGAATTCCTGGCATCAGGCATTGAGACTCCGTTTGAGTTTGCAATTATACGTGGCGACTCGATTGTCGACGGGGTTTGGTCAAAGGTCAGGGAGAAGGAGTTTCTTGAGAGTCCGTACAAGGTGGCTCTTTTTGAGGAGGGGCTGTTGAGGAAGGGAGAGATCCTGTCTGTGGTCTTCCCTCGCAAGACGAATTACGTTCTTGGCTCCATGGGGCTGATGCTGGGTGGGTCAGGGCTCTTTCTTCTGATCATCATGTCTACCTTTGCCCTCAGCCTCTGGTTTATCATAAGGCAGAAGAAGACCTCCAGGATGCAGGCCGACTTCATCAACAACATGACCCACGAGTTCAAGACCCCCATTGCCACGATATCGCTGGCTGCCGACACCATATCCAACAGCAGGGTCATCTCGGATGAGGAGAAGGTGCGTCATTTCGTGGGCATGATCAAGAAGGAGAACTCGCGCATGAACAGGCAGGTGGAGACCATTCTCCAGATAGCCACCCTCGACAGGCAGGATATGGACTTCACCTTCGGGAGGACAGACCTTCATGAGGTCATCAGGCAGGCCATTGATACCATAGAGATACAGGTGGCTGACAGGGGAGGAGCGATAAGCAGGTATCTTGATGCTGAAAAAAGCATAATTACGGGCGATGCGGAACACCTGCGCAACCTGGTCCACAACCTGCTCGACAATGCAAACAAATACTCCGACAGGGAGCCGCAGATAAGCGTCAGGACACGCAGCAACAACAGCGGCATCTTTTTGTCGGTGGAGGATAAAGGCATAGGGATGACCAAGGCTGTTCAGCACCGTGTATTTGAGCGGTTTTACAGGGAAACAACAGGCAACATACATAATGTCAAGGGATTCGGCCTGGGACTGAATTATGTCAAGGCGATCACCGATGCTCATGGCGGCACTGTTACCGTTGAGAGCGAAGAGGGTAAGGGAAGCACTTTTACTGTATTTTTGCCTTTCAATAACGAAGCAGGAGAATGAGTATGAGCAGAAAAAGTGCAAGGATATTTCTGGTGGAAGATGATCTGAGTTTCGGCTCCGTGCTCAAATCATACCTGGAGATTAACGATTTTGAGGTTGACCTTGTTGACGACGGCAAGCTGGCTGTGGATGTGTTTCGCAGAGGGGTGTATGACCTCTGCATCCTTGACGTGATGCTTCCTCATGTTGACGGCTTTACAATTGCCGCTGAGATCCGGAGCATGAACTCACTCATTCCCATAATATTTCTGACGGCCAAGAAGCTAAAGGAGGACCTGCTGCGCGGTTACGGGGTGGGGGCCGATGACTATATAACCAAGCCTTTTGATACTGATATTCTGCTCTGCAAGATAAAGGCCATAATAGCACGCAGGGATACGCAGGACGGTTCAAGGGATTTTTACGAGATAGGGAAATTTCTCTTCAATGCCAGGCTGCGCACCCTGACCATTGCCGGGCAGGAGAGGCAGCTGTCGCCCAAGGAGGGCCAGCTTCTGGAGATGCTTGCCCTGGCACCCAACTCACTCGTGAGTCGCGAGGCTGCCCTTAAGAAGATATGGGGCACCGATGATTATTTCACGGCCCGGAGCATGGATGTATATGTCACCAAGCTGCGCAAGTATCTGAGCGATGACCCGCAGATAACACTGAAGAATATTCATGGCAGCGGTTTCCAGCTGGTTGTCGGGGAACAGGGATAGGTCACCAGTCTGCAGTCCACAGTCTTCAGTCCACAGTCTTCAGTCATTCAATGAGTTAAATACTGACTACTGCCTATTCCCAGCTGCCTTATTTAACCAGATTACTGCGTGTGAAGCTCAGCGGCATCAGCGACTGGCAGTTGTCAAGGACCGTCACCCCTGATTTTCCGGTGAGGATCACCTTTATCGGATGGCCTGTCCTCTGTTCCTCCTCGATGAGCATCTGGCGACAGTTGCCGCAGGGCGGCACCGGCTGGTCTGTCAGCACTCCATCTGAGAGAGCCGCGATGGCGATAGCCACTGCTTTTTTGTCATAGTGGTTGGCCACGGAATATGACAGGGCCGTTTTTTCAGCACAGCTGCCGGAAGGGAAGGCCGCATTTTCAACGTTGGCTCCCCTGACTACGGTGCCGTCGTCAAGCATTATTGCCGCGCCCACATTGAAATGGGAGTAGGGGGCATAGGAGCCGGATGCGGCAGTAATAGCTTCGTTCACCAGGCTCCTCTCAGCTTCCGGTAACTCATCAATTCCCGAATATTCCAGGAAAGAGATACTTACTTCTCTCTTTTTCATAAGCAAAATGGGTGATCTTAAGTGTGATAAAAGTAATAATATTTTCCCTCCGGCCGTTGCAGTTGCGCCGGGTAAGGACATTTTTATATTTTTGTCAAAACTGTACTGATGAGCAACCTGTCCCGATACGCCTTTCTTTTTCTCCTTCTGATGCTCACTTCCTGCGGCGCATCGCGCAGGGCAGCCAGGACGACGGTGGCCGATGGCACGGCGTCTTCGTATGCTGTTGACTATCTCAACAGGTACAGTGCCCTTGCCGTCAGCGAGATGAAGAGGACAGGTATTCCTGCCAGCATTACTCTTGCCCAGGGTATGGTGGAGTCGAACTACGGCCGGAGCACCCTGGCAAGAAAAGGCAACAATCATTTCGGCATCAAGTGTCACAGCGACTGGAAAGGCGGGAAGGTCTATCATGATGACAACCGCAGGGGAGAATGCTTCAGGGCTTACCCTTCAGCTGAAGACTCCTACCGTGACCATTCTGACTTTCTTGTGAACGGATCGCGCTACAGGGATCTGTTCAGGCTTGCCAGCGACGATTACAAGGGTTGGGCACACGGGCTGAAGAAGGCCGGTTATGCCACTGATCCGAAATATCCGTCAAAGCTCATCGCGAAAATTGAAGAGTACGGCCTTCACAGATATGACACGGGCGCAGGGCTGACAGTTCAACCAACTCAGCGGGCATTACCCTCGCAGGCCGGACCGCAACCGGCAGCCGCCCCCGTTCCCGCCACCCGCCCTGCAACAGAGACAGCTGACAATAGCCTGAAAACGGGGACGGTTACACAGCCGGAGGCTGAGGTGAAGCCACAACCGGAGGCTGAGGAGCCGATAAAGGTCATCAGTCTGAGCAACAGTAGAATACGAGAAAACAACAGTGTTGAATATGTTATTGCAGAAGAGGGGGAGACCTTTGAGTCAATAGCAGAGGAGTTCAACCTGCTCTCGTGGGAGATAAGCCGCTACAATGACGTTCCTGCCGGGGCCACCCTGAAACCCGGGCAGATGATCTACCTGCAGCCCAAGCGCAACAGGGCGGCAGGAGGCTATTCGGTACATGTGGCGACGGCCGGTGATACCATGCGCAGCATCTCACAGAAGTATGCCGTCAGGCTCACGGCGCTTTATAAAATGAATCTGATGGATGAGGGAACAGAGTGTGCTCCTGGTCAGAAAGTGCGTATCAGATAGTGATACTGATCGGGCATCTTCATGCCCTTGTCTCCACGTAGGATTGTTGTCACACTCTGTGTGCCGGATGCCCGCAATAATCCTTTCAGGCAAGTTCCCATCCCTCCGGAACAAATCCCCTCAGGAATTCTGCTGCCGTCATTCTCCTTCGACCTTCCGGCTGCACCGAGAGGATCTCCAGGGCTCCTGCTGAACAGGAGATGATAAGGGTTGAGCTGTCGGGTGTGATTATCGTCCCCGGAATGGCTATTATGTCATACCGCAACATGCTCTTAAAGATTTTGAGCCGCATCACCCTGCCTTCCCTGCGGAGTGTTGCCACAGCACCGGGATAGGGTGCGAGGCCACGGATTCTGTTATGCACCCTGACGGCCGGTTCCCTCCAGTCGATGATCATATCAGGTGCGAACAGCCTGGGGGCAGTATGCAGTGTCTCCCCGTTTCTTTTCTTCTGGGGCACAGGCTTGAGCTCGCGCCTGAACAGTTTTTCTGCCGTTTCGGTCACCAGTGCTGCGCCCATCGCCATCAGTCGGTCGTGCAGGCTGCCGGCATTGTCTTCGGGCAGAATCTCCGTTTTCTCCGAGAGCAAGATCTGGCCTGTATCAATCTCCTTGTCAATCAGGAATGTAGTCACACCGGTCTCTTTTTCCCCGTTGATTATGGCATGGTTTATCGGTGCGGCACCGCGGTACTGTGGCAGGAGGGATGCATGCAGGTTGAAGGTGCCCATGGGCGGGATGGTCCAAACCTCCTGTGGCAACATGCGGAAGGCAACGACGACAAAGATGTCTGCCTGCAGTTCCCTCAGGGCTTTAAGGAAATCTTCGTCACGGAGCCGTTCCGGCTGCAGCAGCGGAATCTCATGCTTCAGTGCATACTCCTTTACCGGGGAGGAGGATATCTTTCGTCCCCGTCCGGCAGGCTTGTCGGGGGCTGTGACCACGGCAGCAATAGAGAGACCGGATGTATGAAGGGCACGGAGGCTGGCAACTGCAAACTCCGGTGTTCCCAAAAACACTATCCGGGGCAGTCTGTCAGTCATCTTCTCCCTTTATAGGTGTTTTGTAGCATGAGAGCGTATGGCCCATCTTGGTGGCCTTGGTCTCAAGATAGAATGAGTTGAATGGGTTGGGCTCTATTATGAGCGGAACAGTGTCCACGATAGTGATCCCGTATCCTTCAAGACCGGCCCTCTTGACCGGGTTGTTGGATATGAGCTTCACCTTGCCGAGTCCGATACCCCTCATTATATTTGCCCCGATGCCGTAGTCGCGTTCGTCTTCCCGGAATCCCAGCTCAATGTTTGCTTCAACCGTATCACGTCCCTGTTCCTGCAGCTTATATGTGCGGATCTTGTTTATCAGGCCTATGCCACGGCCCTCCTGGTTGAGGTAGATGATTGCGCCCTTGCCTGCCTCATCAACCATCTGCATTGCCTTATGCAGCTGCGGACCGCAGTCGCATCTCTTTGATGCGAAGATATCGCCGGTGAAGCATGATGAGTGAACCCTCACAAGCACAGGCTCTTCTTTTGTCCAGGTACCTTTTACCAGGGCGGCATGTTCCAGGCCGTTGCTTGCCTGCCTGAAGGGGATGAAGTCGAAGTCGCCGTACTCTGTCGGCAGCTTCACCTGTTCACCCATTTCGACGATTGATTCTATCCCCAGACGATAGCGGATAAGGTCTCTTATTGAGACTATCTTGATTCCCAACTTTGCTGACAGCTTAAGCAGGTCCGGCAGTCGTGCCATCGATCCGTCCTCGTTCATTATCTCCACCAGGGCTCCTCCCGGATGGAGGCCTGCAAGGCGTGTCAGGTCAACGGCAGCCTCAGTGTGCCCGGCTCTCCGTAGTACGCCTTTGGACCGCGATTTGAGCGGAAAGATATGCCCCGGACGGCCAAGCTGCGACGGCCGCGTGGCAGGATCAACAAGAGCCCTGATTGTCAGTGCCCTGTCCCTGGCTGAGATACCTGTTGTGGTCTCGGGGCTCAGGAGATCAACGGAAACGGTAAATGGCGTCTCGTGGAGTGAGGTGTTGTGGCCTACCATCATGTCGAGCTCAAGCTCATCACAACGCTCTTCCGGAAGCGGAACACATATCAGTCCCCTTCCATAGGTAGCCATGAAATTGACCTTTTCAGGAGTTATCAGTTCAGCTGCGCATATGAAGTCGCCTTCGTTCTCCCGGTCCTCATCATCAACGACAATGACAATCTTGCCTGCCCTTATCTCCTCGATAGCCTCGATGATTGTGTTCAGCCCTCTGTTATCGGTCATCCTAAACTCGTTTCGTGGGTTCCCATATTCCGCTTTTTATCCCTCTTAATGCCTTCACAAACCCTGCCGCCAAAGCGACATTCATCATCAGAAACTGGGTAATAAATCTCTGATATCTGACCTTCTTGCCGCGCCATGCAGGCAACAGATCAATCGCTGACAAAATTATGAAAATCAGCTGAACTGCCGTCAAACAAAGATAGAAATCAGAATGCCCTGAAAGAATGACTGTTGTCATGAAAAAAAGAGCCAGAAGGAGCGGTGAGAACCATCTCAGAACCTTGTGGGAGACGAAGACAAAGGAGGCTGAGAATCTTTTCGACGGAAACGGACCGAACCGGAAGAGGTTCTGAAAGGATCCGGCTGCTATTCTTATCCTTCTCCTGAACTGGTCTTTCATGTCAGGCTGGGTATCTTCGAAGACCGTGGCTCCGGGGATGTTGAATGAGCGGTATCCTTTTGCCAGGACTGCGAGTCCGGCATACAGGTCATCGACAAGAGTATTGGGAGGTATCTCCGGGAAGAGATCGCGGCGGACGGCATAGCATCCTCCGTAAGGACCCGGCATTGCGCCCCACAGTTCACCCTCAGCCCTCTTCAGGGCAGTCTCAAACCTGCTGTAAAAATTCTCCTGCCGGGTGACGCCGCTGCCGTCTGATCTGCCCGGAATGACGGTTGCATCGCACAAGCCCGTGGCCTTACTGCCGAAGCTTCCGACAAGTTCCCGGACCGTTTGTGGGGAGAAGATCACATTGGCATCAGTGACAACCAGCAGTTCCCCCCGGGCTTCGGATGCCAGTTTGTTCAGCATGGAGGCTTTGCCTTTTCTCTCGGATGACCTGAAGTACCTGATCCGGGTGTCAGTGGCGGCAAACTCTTCGAGTATCCTGTCCGTACCGTCACCGGAGCAGTCTGATCCCACCAGGAATTCTATCAGATCAGAAGGGTAATCGGATGCCAGGAGGCTTGTCATCTTCTCCCTGATCACCTTCTCCTCGTTGAAGGCTGACATAATGACCGATACGGAGGGGAGAGGGGATGTTTCATCCCGACTTGTTTCCTCCGTCGTTGCACGTAACTGCAAGGTTGCCTCTGGATGTGCCCGGGCTAATGCCTGCTCTTTGATCTGTTTCCCTGATTCAGAATCTGCCACGGGCGGTGGCTCTTCAGTCTTTGGGACAATTTTCTTGCCGGCTGTTCTCCTCTTCGCGGCAGCCAGTGCCATGACCGTGGCAGGCCAGAGGAGGTATGTCCAGGCCAGCAGCAGGAATGATATCAGCAGGATCACCTTACCGGCCATGTTTCAGTTGCTTGTAGAATTCCAGCAGCCCGGCGGTGCGGGCGGTGTTGTCATACCTCTCTTTTATCAGGGCTGTAGCGGCCTCCCCGGTCGACTTCCTCAGCTCCCGGTCGCTCAGCAGACCTGTCACGGCACTGCTGAAGGATGAAGGGTCATCAGCAATGAACAGTTCCCTGCCGTGCACTGCATCTATTCCTCTGACTGCCACCGGTGTGGCTACCACAGGCCTGCCGATGCTCATTGCCTCGATGATCTTTATGCGCAGTCCGCTGCCGGCGAACAGAGGTGCTATAATCACATTCACCGAGGCCATGAACTGCAGGGCGTCATCAGCCTCCCCCACCCAGTTGATTCTCTCTCCCCTTAGCCAGGGAGGTGCACTGGCCGTTCCGCCTCTGCCGGCAATATGGAGTGTGGCGGCAGGCAGGGCCTTGCTGACCAGGGGCCACACCCTGCCAGTGAACCATTTCAGTCCCTGCACGTTCGGTTCCCAGTTCAAAGCTCCGATAAATCCAACCTTCAAGTCTGAATCATCCGGCTCGCTGATATATCCGGTCAGGGCGACCCCGGTCTCTGAGAGCAGCATGGGTTTCCCCTCAGGTGCCAAAGAGCTGAACCACTGCCGGTCAGGCTCGCTGATGGGAATTATGGCATCAAACAGCCGGGCAGCATCTTTCTCGCGACTCTTTATCCTCCCTGCCAGATTTCTGAGATAGGTTCTCCTCAGTCTGCCGGACGCCTGTCCGGCCATCATCTCTCTTATCCGGTGCTCTGTATTGTGTGCCCTGAGCACAACCGGGATAGATGTCTCGCCGCGGATTTCTCCCAGGTAAGAGGTGAAAAGCACCCCCTCGCACTGTACCAGGTCAAATCCGCCATCGCGGATGACCCTGCGCATCACCCGTGAGAATTCATCAGACCTGAAGCGTGCAATATCATAGGGCTCTCTTGAGAAGAGAAGGTTATGCAGCAGCTTCAGCGGCCTGATCCTGGTGTCGACCTCTACTGTCTCATAGCTGGTAAGGAAGGAGAGATGTTCTTTGCCGGCTTCCGGAACTGTTGGACCGTGCTTTTCTGTCCTCATCGACAGCAGAGATACCTCGGCACCGTTGCGAGCCAATCCCTCAATGCCTCTCAATATCGCCACAGCACCGCCGTCATGAGGCGGCCATGGCGGTTTAGGCGACAGTACCAGTATTTTCATTCTCCTTTTCAGGTTTTATCCCGGTCAGGAATGCCCCTATCTTCCTGAAGAAGTTGACATAGGTCTCTGTATTCATGATCGCGGCGTCGGTAGTGGCCTTATAGGTAAGAAAGACACCAATGGGAAGCAGGATGATTGTTGATGCCAGCATTCCTAAGGGGACGCCTATTATCAGTTCCTTGGCAAATTTCTCGCCGGAGAGCGAGATGACATAGTAGAATACGAAGAACAGCACTGAGATGACTGCCGGCGTGCCCAGACCTCCCTTCCTTATGATTGCTCCCAGGGGAGCTCCGATGAAGAAGAAGACAAGGCAGGCCAGGGGCAGGGTGTATCGTTTATATCTCTCAGCCTCGTATTTTTTGAGGTTCTTTACCTCTGCGAGAAGCGATTCGCTTTTCTCGGTAATAAAGGCTGAGCCGTCACGGGCATAGTTCAATGCCCTGTTTATTGTTGTGCTTTTGTCGATGAAGGCCAGAGTATCAAAGACACCCCGGCAGTTGAAATCCTCCAGCTCCTTTGCTGCCGCAGTGTCGCCGTAAAGGTAGTATCCACCGGAGAAATAGTAGGAGGGAGTGAAGACCCTGGTCTTCCGGAACTCTTCATAGTAGGTGTCTGACCTTGTTCTGTACCTGCCGGAGAGGGAGTCGATATAGAAAGCCAGCTCGGTGGTGCTCAGCATCGCGTAATTTGACCGGTACAAGTCCATGCCTGACCTGTTCAGTCCGAACCCTGTCAGTTCGATGATCATGGTCTGTTCACTGAATTTGTCACGCCGGAACGGATATTTTCGCTTGTCCTGAGGAACATTCTTCTCCTCTATGTCCTTATAGGAGTATCCGTTGTACAGGGTCAGTATCAGTCCGCTCTCATCGGCGGTGATGGTCATGTATCCTGAGTCGGCATGGATCACGCAGGTATTTCCTATTCCTTCGCGGTGGTCATAGATATAGATGCCGTCGAGTCTGTTGGTTTCAGGCACCTTGTCGGTGATCTTTATGCTGAAGCCGTCGATGCCGTTGTAGAATGTCCCGGCCTGGATATCGAGTTCGGGTCGCTTGCGTCGGATATCGTATAGCAGGGTGCGTGCCTTTCGGTTTGATATCGGCAATATATGGTCGGCAAAGAGGAATGAGCCTATAGCCAGCAGAGCCGCGAAAATGAAGATCGGCCTCATGATGCGCTGCAGAGAGATGCCCGATGATTTCAGGGCTGTCAGTTCAAGGAACTCGCCCAGGTTGCCGAAGGTCATCAGGGAGGCAAGGAGTATTGCCAGGGGGAGCGAGAGGGGAACGAATGTCAGGGAGAACTGGAAGAGGAGTTCGGCAAGGACATTGGGTTCGAGGCCCTTGCCTGCCAGTTCGTCGACATACATCCACAGGAACTGGAGGATAAATATAATAAGCACAATGAAGAACGTCATGATCAACGGTCCGATGAACGATCTTATCATGAAGAGATCGATTTTCTTCATTGTTCTGGCTGTGGTGCAAACGTACGTTATTTTCGGGAGAGATGCAATTCTCCCTCACTCGGTGAGTCCGAGAACCTTTTTGAGGTAGGATATCTGGGTGTCCCAGAGTTCTTTTGCGTCATCTATCTCCTCCTCGTCGGCGTGATCTGTTATCATGAGTGCGGTATCACCCGTCAGCTCGTGGATCACAATCCTGAATTCGAAGAAGTTTGTCTGGCTGTCTGCGAAGTCGAGCCATTCAAATTTCACGGCTTTATTCTCTTTTACATATGATTGTCTGGCGCGGGCCTCGGTCTTGTCCCAGTAAAAGGTAAATACATCTCCCTCAACTGTAACATTGTCTGCGAACCATTCAGAGAGTCCCTCCGGTGTGCTGAGCCGGTCGAAAAGCACCCGGGTGGGTGTATTCAGCGTATATTCAAGTTCGTATCTGGTCCTCATTTCTTCAAGGTAGACTTTCATGCAATATAAAAATAATAGATGAATTGCGAAAGCTAACCTGACAAAATGAAAAAATATTTATATTTGCACCCGCGTTTTGACGGCGAGATAGCTCAGTTGGTTAGAGCGTCCCGATCATAGATCGGGAAGGTCGGGAGTTCATTAAGATATTATTTGGCGAGATAGCTCAGTTGGTTAGAGCGTCCCGATCATAGATCGGGAAGGTCGGGAGTTCATTAAGATATTATTTGGCGAGATAGCTCAGTTGGTTAGAGCGCATGATTCATAATCATGAGGTCGGGAGTTCAATTCTCCCTCTCGCTACTTGACAAATAGCCACTTACATGAATCGAACTGTGAGTGGTTTTATTTTTTGACACATATTCGGGTTTGCAGAATCGGATTTTGGTTAGAGCGTCCCGAATCCGCCGGCTGGCGGATCGGGAAGGTCGGGAGTTCAATTCTCCCTCTCGCTACTTGAAAAAGAGCCACTTACATAACATAAAATGTGAGTGGCTTTATTTTTACATACAATTTGCATACTGTCCCATACCATACCATACTCCGAACATACATTGCCATACTCCTGATTATTCCTGTTGATAACTTGTTTTTATGTATACGAAATACACCTCAACTGATTTGTTTGATTAATGATCCATTCTTAAATTTGTCATTGCAGGGTCGCAACGAGTGCAGCGACTAACCTCAACACGAGGTAAGAATGCAGCGACACGAGCCCCAGAAATACAGGTCCGGGGCTTCTTATTTGATTCTGGCACGCAGAGAACAATCTTTGGGACGTACAGCAAAGTCTGTTATAAAATTTAGGCTGAACTTTGTGTAAAGACTTAGTATTAACTAAAACCTTTCAACTATGAAAACAAAGACATTTATTATTGTATGCCTTCTATTAGGCTTTGGGCTGACTCAGCTTTCTGCACAGAGTTACGTAAATGGTACGGGCGCAATTTCATTTTCTCATGAATGGAGTGATTATTCTGTACCCGTATATACTCCTGATGGAGAACAGGTTGATATGTTACTAGGTCCTGTAAGCATGCATATTATAGATTTTTACAAAAACTGGGAGTGGATTTGGAGAAAAATACAGTATTCTGGTGAGATTGTAAGCGTAGGTTTCTTAGACAGCAGCGGAGAAATGGTTGGAGGGACAGGTGAAGTTTTTAGCATAAAAGACATTTGGAAATTTGATGCTCTGAGTGCAATTGGTCCTGGACATTTTAATGCAAGAGGAAATCATGGCTCACACTATTTAATTAACTATATTTGGGATGATACAACGTTATCATTTATATTTGTTAGTGCTATCTGGCCCGGATACAAGGAATAAGAAGATACTATATTGTTATAAGCCCTCGGACAACCGCTCCGGGGGCTTTCCTTTCGCAGTGCAGCGAGACATTTAGTGCCCCGGATGTATCAGACCGTCCGGGGCTTATCATAATAAACGAGTGCTTTTGTAGGATACTGTTATACTTGCCCCATATTATAATACTTCTGTACGAGATTGGAGACAAATGTATATATCTCATATACCATCCCATCAAGGCTTTTGCGATGCAATTCTTCAGAATAGCTATAAAGATCTTCCCACTCAATATTCCAACCATTATCTTTTATTGGCCTGCGGAGTGATGATTCTGCCCTGGCATCACATTCAAAACTGCATGCCAGCTTTTCGAAACAAACAGTCTGTACCTTACATAATGCACTGATAAATAAGCCA
>JAVEXM010000004.1:0-59441 GCA_034004025.1 Bacteroidales bacterium | reverse complement strand
GGGATTGAGACCCCTCCTGGGTCAGCGCCTCGACTGCCGACTGCCAACAGAGGACTGCCGACTTTAAAGTTTGCCTACTGCCTCCAGTATGGTCTCCCTTATCCCGTCAGCATCATACCCGCACTCATGCCACAGCTCCTGCTGCGAGCCGTGTTCCACGAAGTAGTCGGGGATACCCAAACGCTTTATCTCCGCAGTATAGCCGTGGTCGGCTGCAAACTCGAGCACGGCGCTGCCAAAGCCTCCCTTGATCACGCCGTCTTCCACGGTGATGATCTTGCGGAAACGCTTCATCACCTCATGCAGCACCTCCTCATCAATCGGATTGGCGAAGCGCATGTCATAGTGCATCACCGAAATACCCTTCCCGCGCAGCGCGGACGCGGCCTCAACAACAAAGTTACCCGGATGGCCTATACTCAGCACCGCTATGTCACTGCCCTCACTGATCAGTCGCGCCCGGCCCGCGGGTATTTCCGAGAAAGGCTGCTGCCATTCGCATATTGCGCCTGTACCGCGCGGGTAACGTATGCTGAACGGTCCCTTCACGCTCTCCAGCTGGGCTGTATACATCATGTTGCGCAGTTCTACCTCGTCCATAGGAGCTGCAGTGATCATGCCGGGGATGTTACGCATGAAGGCTATATCGAAGAAGCCGTGGTGTGTTGCGCCGTCGCTGCCTACCAGTCCACCGCGGTCGAGACAGAAGATCACCTTCAGTCCCTGTATGGCCACGTCGTGCACTACCTGGTCGTAGGCACGCTGCATAAATGATGAGTAAATATTGCAATAGGGGATCATGCCGTTGGCTGCCATGCCTGCAGAGAAGGTCACCGCATGCTGTTCGCAGATGCCTACGTCAAAGGCCCTGCATGGCATCTCCTTCATCATAATGTTAAGTGAACAGCCGGTAGGCATTGCCGGGGTGACGCCCACTATCTTATCATTCAGCCGTGCCAGTTCCAGGACAGTGTGACCGAACACATCCTGGTAGAGGGGGTGTTTGTCACAGTTGGCCGGTCTTATCAGTTCACCGGTGCATTTGTCGAACTTGCCGGGGGCATGAAACACGGTCTGCAGCTCTTCTGCTTTTGGGAATCCTTTCCCCTTTACGGTGATGCAGTGGAGGATCTTGGGTCCGGGGATGGTCCTGAGGTCTTCGAGAACCCGGGTCAGGTGAAGCACATCATGACCGTCGATAGGACCGAAATACCTGAATTTGAGTGCCTCAAAGAGGTTGCTTCGCTCGAGCACGGTGCCCTTGATGCCGCCCTCTATCTGTGAGGCAAGTATCCTTGCCCTGGTGCCCACCCGCCGGTAACGGCCCAGCAGCCGCCAGACCTTGTCCTTGAACCTGTTGTAGGTACGGCTGGTGGTTATGTCGAGGAGATACTCCTTGAGGGCTCCGACGCTGGCATCAATAGAAATATGGTTGTCATTGAGGACCACCAGCAGGTCCGCCTTCTCGTTCCCGGCGTTATTCAGTCCTTCGAATGCCAGTCCTGCCTGGAGTGCGCCGTCGCCAATCACCGCCACCACCTTCCGTTTTTCGCCTTTGGTCTGTGCTGCCACGGCCATACCAAGAGCGGCGGATATGGATGTGGAGGAGTGACCTACCCCAAAGGCGTCATATTCACTCTCGGCCATGCGCGGGAAGCCGCTGATTCCTTTGTACTTGCGGTTTGTATGAAACTGTGCCTTGCGTCCCGTTAGGATCTTGTGCCCGTAGGCCTGGTGTCCGACATCCCAGACTATCTTGTCATAAGGAGTGTTATAGACATAATGAAGGGCGACGGTAAGCTCGACCACCCCCAGGCTGGCGCCGAAGTGACCGGGGTTGTTGCTTACCTCGTCAATGATATGTTGCCTGAGCTCGCCACTGAGTCGCACCAGGTCAAGCCTGTCGAGCTTCCTGAGGTCCTCAGGAGTGTTGATTCCGTCAAGCAGCTGCTCTTTTTCTGACATCAGTTAAAGGTAGTAAAAGACCGGGCAAAGATACTTATATTTTAACTTTTGTTACAAATGACCTTTGTCCGGCAAGGCTTGTAATTTTTTTTTATTGTTAATTAATCATGATGTTTTCAATAACATGGTTTCTCATTTATTGTTTAATTCGCAGACGGGGTGTGGTTAAAAAACAGACAGGTCATGAACAGGCTCAATCTTATTTTTCCGGTCGTGATGACAATCTTTCTTGCAGCTTCATGCGTTACGGGGAAGAGATACAATACGCTGAATGACAAGAGTCTAATGCTGTTGTCAGAGCGTGACTCCCTCAAGGCAGAGAACATATGGCTTTCAATGTCGAACAGGGAGCTGACAACGCGGTCAATGCAGCTCACCAACGACGCTGAAAGGATGGAGGAGGAGCTGGGCGAAGTGCGTTCAGAGCTGACTCAAAGGAGAGAGGAACTGGGCAGCCTCTCGGCGAGGTATGAGGAGCTGCAGAGGGCGGGGCAGGAGCTGGCGGCAGGCAAGGCGCAGGAGACGCAGCGGCTTCTGGCAGAGCTGAGGCAGGCGCAGGATGATCTTCAGCAGAAGGAGAATCTCATGCGTGACCTGGAGATAAACCTCGACACGAAGAAGGCCACGCTGGAGGAGCTCACCTATGAGCTTGAGAGGCGCAATGCCAGGCTGACGGAGCTTGAGAAGATGCTGGATGCGCAGCAGAAGGCGGTGAAGGAGCTCAAGGAGAAGGTGTCGGATGCGCTGTTCGGTTTTGAGAACAACGGCCTCACCGTCACCATGAAGAACGGGCAGGTGTATGTCTCCATGGACGACAAGCTGCTGTTCAGGACAGGCAGTTACGAGATAGACGCCAACGGTCGCACGGTGCTGCGCAAGCTGGGAGCGCTCCTCGAAAAGAACCCTGACATCACCATCACCATAGAGGGCCATACCGACGATGTGCCTTACAGGGCGGCACCCGGCCAGCAGATACTTGACAACTGGGACCTGAGCGTCAAGAGGGCAACAACAGTGGTAAGGGTGCTTACCAACGACACCAATATCAACCCCAAACGCCTGGTTGCTTCAGGCCGGAGCGAGTATATGCCGGTAGATACGAGGAAGACCGCTGACTCGCGGCAGAAGAACAGGAGGACGGAGATCATTCTTACGCCGGATCTTACCGCCCTTTATGATGTGCTTGAGAGCTACTGAGGGGAATCCTGGCCGGCGAATTCTCCAAGTCGCAGCTGCAGCCTTTGCAGTGCTTCAACCAGATCTTCTTCGGGCTTGAGAAAATCGAATCCTTTCCAGAATCCGGCGTCATATCCGGTAATTGTATTTGAGAATACCGAATAAGCAGGGGTCAGCTCGTCATGATCAAAGCGGGAGACATCTGTTGTCCGGTGGTCTGTGACAGCCAGCTCAAAGAAGATATTGAAGCGGCTGTTGAACAGCCTCTTCCTGCCCCTGGCCATGAAACCCAGGTCTCCCCTTACGTGAGACAGGAAGTATCTTCCGCCGACGTCGCGGTAACGGGCCCTGTACCTGACATACTCGGGTCTCATGGAGTAGGCGCGGGGCAGCCTGCTGATATAGGATGTGGCTGTCTGGTCAACATAGAGCGGATTGATCTCAAACTCGGCAAGCACCACGGCATAGTTGTCGACGTTGATATAGATGTCGCCCTGCATAAGAGGTTCGGTAATATCTTCCCTCTGGCGGAATGATACCACAAATGCCGACTGGTCGTCTATTGTCACTATATCTGTCAGATGATATTCATAGGAATCGAATGATGCGGGATCAAGGAAATCGAACAGGTTTCTCATGACGTCCAGTGTGAGTGTTGCACCGAGTCCTGCCTTAAGCCTGACAGCCAGGGTATCCTTTACCTCCAGGTTTTCTATCTTACGGCTGCGAAGCACCTTAATCTGGTCGCTCTGCAGTGATCTTGCATATGGGCTCTTGTAAATCTGCACCACAGCTTCGGAATAGACCTGCGGCTCCTTTTTGCGGTAGACCCCTTCGCGGTAGAATCCGGTAAGAAGGGCAGGGGTAGTTCCATAGTTGGAGGCTACGGAAGAGAGGATTTTGCTGATGATGAGGCGTGGGTCCTGGGCCCGGATGATTATCTCCGGGATGGGGATATAGTCTCTCTCCATGCTGATGGTCAGGATGTTACCGGGAAGGCTCCTGACCGGTATCAGCCGGTTGACATAACCAACATATGATACTGACAGTGTGTCTTCAAGGAACTGGCTGTCCAGCCTCAGGATGAAGTCGCCGTTGAAGTTCGTCACCGTGCCTCTGCCGCGGTGGCTGATGCCTATAGTAGCATAGGGCAAAGGTTCCGCAGTCTCCGCATCGGTGACCCTGCCGCTGATGAAGATATCTGACTGGTTGGAGTCATATGGCTGACCGGCAGCAGGAGGGATGGCACTCTCGCGGTAAAGAATGATATGCTTGCCTATCACTGAGACTCTGACGTCAGGGTCATCCGAGACCGAATCCAGCAACTCCCTGAGCGGCATATCATATGAAGGAAGCGAAAAGGACCTGTCTGAGCTTATTATCCGGGAGTCATAGGTAAAGAGATAGCCTGTAAGGCTGCTTACCTCGCTGAGTGCCTTTGCGACCCTGATGCTGTTGCCGGGCAGCCGGATCTCTCTGTCAAGGATGTTATCCTGAGGGAAAAGCTGCAACGACAGCAGAAGCAGGGCGGCAAACGCAATTCCCCTGTTTCTCACTGAACCTGTCGGCCACATCGGTTTTTACCGTACCTGTCCGGGATAAAGCCTGTAAACACCTTCTTCCCTGACAGAATGAAGGTTAAAGGTAGTGCAAATAACCTTAATAATTGTATCGTGGGGCTGATCCACAAAGGGTGAGGTCAGCCGGTAGTCGTTGATTGCCGGGTCTGCGGCCACGATGTTAATATTGAATGTACGTTTAAGATCTGCGAAGACCGTCTCCAGCCTCTCCCCGTCAAAGATGAGCATGTCAGTATGCCATGAGAGGTAGTTGGCATCTGTGTTTACTGCCTGTGATGAACCCCTGTCGGAGATCCGTCCGACGAACTGCGGTTCCAGTGTCACGGTATGCGAGCTGTTATTGCTGGAGAGTATCACGGTTCCTGATTCGACAAAGACCTCCACTTCATCGTTACCGTTGTCAGTAATGACGCTGAATGAGGTGCCGAGCACTTTCACGCTGGCTCTGCCGGCATCGATGATGAATGGGTGTGCTGCGTCAGGAGTGATGTCAAAAAACGCTTCCCCTTCAAGTGAAACCGTACGGTTGTCGCTCCCGAAATTTTCCGGATATGTCAGTTTGCTGTCACGGTTGAGATAGACCATGCTACCGTCAGCGAGCAGCACCTCGATATTCTTTTCATCGGACCCTGATGAGACAGTGATCCTGTCCGGACCTGCCACCTTGAAAAACAGCCATCCCAGTCCTGTTACGATGATGACTGTGGCGGCTATCCTTGCAAAGGAGTGCATGAATGACCGCCTGTTCAGGGTTATGACCGGAGTCTCTGTCTCTATCCTCCGGTTCAGCTTCTCCCATGCTTTGTCAACATCAATTACTTCGTTATCAATGTTTTTCAGGTCGTTCCACTTTTTCATTATATCATTGTCTTCATTAACAAGGATACGGGCAGCCTCTTCGCCTGCCGTGTTCTCTCCGGAGAGCCACGCGGCTGCATCAGCCCAATCCTGTTCTGACATTTGTTTTGTATTGTTTATCTTATTCATTGTTCTGCCAATGCTTTTCTGAATTCCCTCAGTGCCCTGCCCATGTCTGCTTCAACCGTCTTTACGGTAACCGCAAGCTTCTCAGCTATCTCGTTGTATTTCAACCCATCGAACCTGCTCATCCTGAAAATCATCCTGCATCTTTCCGGCAGCCGTTCAAGTACTCCGGCAACCTTTGCCTGGAGCTCGCTGTAGTAGATTGCCTCGGTCACGGGTTCTGATACGCTTTGGGCACTGGCAGCGACCTCGCCGGCATGACGGCTGACCACCTGCTGATGTTCAATATGATGGAGCGACCTGTTGTGTACCGAGCGGAAGAGATATCCGTTCAGTGAGGTTTTGATGTTCAGCTTATCTCTGTCCTGCCACAGTCTGAAAAACAGTTCCTGTACTATCTCTTCAGCCGTATCATGGTCCCTGATGAGAGTCTTTGCATAACGCACCAGTGAAACATAGGAGGAGCGGAACAGTTTTTCAAACTCCTGTTTGTCACCGTTCCTGATCCTCCTTATAATCTCACTGTCACTCTTCATGCGCTCACGACACCGGTCTATTCGTTTCTGTCGCTGAATCTGAGTTTTCTGCTCAGTCTCCTGATGGCTGCCTCAATGCTCTGATCGGGCTCAATCACGTTATAGTCGCCCCAGAACTCGGGATCGGCAAATGCTGCCACCTCCTCGGTGAAGAAGTCGGTCGGGCGGATTCTCTCTTTTGCTGCAAATTTCACAACATCCTCTTCTGTACGGTCTGTTATTGCCAGCTCAGACATAGTGGTATAGTTGGTGTTGAACAGTTTCTTCTTCCAGTTGACCTTGAATTTGACCTCTGCCCTTGAGTGGCTGAAGTACCATTTGCCGTCCATCTCGCGGTAGCGTACGTAGTAGGATGTCACCTCGGGCGTCACCTGCATACCCATCGGTTTCTTCCTGATGAACATTGAAGCTGCCAGCTCCTTGTTCTCAAGATTGAAGGCGAATTCTGCCTGTGCCACGGCGTAGGTCTCTATGTCGATGAATAGACGTCCCTGGTACAGGGGTGTGGTTATCGAAGGCTTCTGGATGAATTTGATGACATAGTTTGTCCTGTCATCGATGACCACTATGTTTGACAGCTCCAGGTCATACTGGCTGAGTGCCTCCCTGGTGAGGAAGGTTTCGGGATTCTTGACCACGTCGAGGTAGAGAGTGGTTGTAGGACCGCCCTGAAGCTTGAAGAGCACGGTATCCATCTTCTCCACGTCATTGCTCTTTCTTCCCTTGTACAGCCTGACGGCGTCAAAGCGCAGGTCGTTCTGGTAGGGGGCCTTGAATATCTCAACTGCGGCCTCACCGATGGATATGTAGCTTCGGTTTTTCCTGATGGTTTCACGGTAGAACCCGGTCATGTCATTGGGCAGATTCGGATAGTTCTCATCGAATCGGTCTATGACCTCCAGCATGATCTCTTCAGGAAGGATGGGTTTTACGATTACCTCTTGAATAGGTATCAGTGCGGTCTCGAGCTCGATCACGTTTCGCTGCCCGTTGGTCTTCAACTCTTCGATGGGCACCACCCTGTTCTTGTAGCCCACATATGAAACCTCGATATTACCTGTCTGATCGCTGCCGACCTTAAGGGTAAATTCACCGTCGAGGTTTGACACGGTGGATACGTTGCTTCCCTGCACGGCTATCCCTGCAAAGACAAGAGGGACACGTGTCTCGATATCGACCACCCTTCCCCTGACTGTTATCAACTGCTGCTGTACCTTCTCCTTCCTGTTCCTGTCAGGGGAGCCGGATGCGCTGATATCTCCTGCCGGCATTATCAGCAGGAGTGCAGAAGCTATTACTGAGTAAAAAATTTTTGTTTTCATTGTCGCGTTCTTTTATGGTTCCTTATTTCGGATCTTATTTCATTAGTAAGACCGGAAACATTCCCCATACCCTATACATTGAGAGAAAAAAATTGTTCATTTGCCTCTGCCATGGCCTCCAGGTTTCTGAATGCAAGTTACTCTGTTTTTTCGTACGCTGCCAGCAGGTTTGCCGGTATTCCTGCTGATGCTCCCCTGCCTCCGGCGATAAGCATCGAGCTGAGCAGCGTATGTAACCTCTCATGCCCCGAGTGTGTCACCGGTGCCGGACTGCTTTCAAGGGGAAACAGTTTCCTCGCGTATACTCTTGCTGAGAAGATTGCTGATGAGATCAGAGGATTTACACTCTCAGCCTGGCTAAGTTTCCAGGGTGAGCCCATGATGCACCCTGAATTCTTCCGTATAGCTGAACTCTTTGCAGGTATGAACCCGGTGATAGCCACCAACGGCCATTATCTTGACAGGGAGAGATGCCTCGGCCTGGCAGGCTCGTCATTGAAGAAGGTAATCATTTCATATGACGGGGTGACTCCGGGGAGCTATGGCATCTACAGGCACGGCGGTGATCATGAACTTGTGAAGGAGGGGATCAGGAGGCTGGCTGCCACTGTCAGGGAGAGGCGGTCCGGGCTGAAGATCGTGCTGCAGTTCCTGCTGCACCGGGGAAATGAGCATGAGGTGCGCGCTGCTGCTGCCTTTGCCGGATCAGTCGGGGCAGGGTTCATAATAAAGAGTATGCAGGTGCTTGACCCTGCCAGGGCGGGAGAGTGGTTGTCTTCAGATGACCTGAGATCACGGTATGTCAGGGGTGATGACGGAGCCTGGCGGCATGCAGGGTCACCATCGCGAGGTTGCCTGCGGATGTGGTCCTCAGCCGTGATAACCACTGACGGCGATGTGGTTCCGTGCTGTTTCGACAAGCATGGTGTGCATGCAATGGGAAATCTGAACAGCCAGAGTTTTGCGGAGATCTGGCGCAGCGGGAGGTACCGGGATTTCAGGGCGGCTGTGATGAAGGACCGCCAGACTGTAGATATCTGTGCTCACTGTCCGCAGGGCACAAGAATTCTTTTCAAAAGATGAACCCTGCCTGCTGTTCAGGATAGTTACACTGTCTGATTTTTTCCGGAAAATTTTCCTGTTGGGAATTTGCATATAAAAACCGGGTGATTTTATGTAAGTTTAGGCAACAAAACAAAACCGCTATGAAAATCCTCAGAGTATCCCTGATTGTCATTGCTGCCATCATTGGGGCAGCCATTCTGGCAGGCCTGATCATCGTACCCTCCCTTCGCCGGTCGGGGCTGGCCGGACTTAACGGCGAGAAGCCGGTAGCCGGGCTCAATGACGATGTGAAGGTCATCCGCGATGAGCGCGGAGTACCTCATATTTATGCCACAAATGAGCACGACCTCTATTTCATGACCGGTTACATAACCGCCCAGGAGAGGCTCTGGCAGATGGATATGGTCAGGCATGCTACGCAGGGCAGGCTGTCGGAGCTCTTCAAGAGGGATATGACGGAGACGGATCATTTTCTGAGAGCTCTCGGTATGTCGGAAAAATCACGGCTGGTGCTTGAAAAGGAGGCTCCGGAGGTGCTTGAAACGCTTCAGGCGTATTCTGACGGAGTCAATGCATGGATAAAAGAGACCGGCAGGAAGCTGCCGCCGGAATTCAGGGTGCTGGGGTACCAGCCAGAGCCCTGGACTCTGACAGATATTGCCAATATCATTGGCTTTATCGGTTGGGATCTGGCATCATCAAATCTCAGCGATGAGATCAACAATTACAGGCTGGGCAGGAAGCTCGGACCGGAGAAGGCCTCTGAGCTGATAGCCGACTGGAACCATGTTGACGAGGTTGTATTTCCCGGCTTTGAGCTGGATGAGGAAATATTGGAGGATGCACTGAAAGCAGTTGGTTCACTCAGGGAGATGGAGGAGCTGGGCATTGTCTCTCTCTCGGGAAGCAATAACTGGGCTGTCTCGGGCAGCAGGAGCGAGACAGGGAAACCGATACTGTCAAACGACATGCACCTCGGTCTCAATGTGCCCGGCTTCTGGATGCAGATCCATCAGGTCGTTCCGGGCCGGATCAATGTTACAGGAGTACTCTTCCCGGGCGAGCCTTACATAGTTGCGGGTCACAATGACAGGATAGCCTGGGGGCTGACCAACCTCAGTGTTGACGATATTGACCTGTTTGTGGAGACGGTTGATTCCACAGGCAGCAATTATCTCTATAACGGAGAGTGGCTGCCCTTCAAAACCAGTGAGGAGGTACTGAAGATCACTGATGATTCTTCGCAGACACGCACCATAAGGTACACTCATCATGGTCCGGTCATCTCGGGCATGAGGGGCATAGATGATGAAGTGCTGACGATGTGCTGGTCAGGCTTTGACTACAGTGACGAGATCAGGGCTGTCTATCTGCTCAACCGGGCAGGGTCATGGGATGATTTTCGGACTGCGCTTAGCTATTTCAGTTCGATCAGTCAGAACTTCGCCTATGCAGATGTTGACGGAAACATAGGCATTCAAACCGGCGGCGGTATTCCGGTCAGAAAGGGTACCGGGTTGCTGCCCCGCAAGGGAGATACGGACGAATACGAGTGGAAGGGATATGTACCATTTGAGCTACTGCCCTCTTCTTTCAATCCTGAAAACGGTTTTGTCTCATCGGCCAACCAGCGTACAGTGACAGGCGACTATCCCTTCTATATAAGCGGGGAGTTTGCCATGCCCTACCGCATACTGCGTATCAGGGAGATGGCCGCAGAGAAAGAGATACTGGGGATTGACGACTTTAAAAGAATGATTACAGACAACCACTCTGCCTATGCTGCCATGATGACGCCGGTGATACTTAGGGCATCGGAGGCGATCAGTGATCCTGGCGCCGGGGTGAAGGCTGCCCTTGAAGAACTTGAGGGATGGGATTATGCGATGGATGGATCACTCATTGCGCCCACGCTGTTCGAGTTCATACGGATAGAGCTGGCCCGGCATATAATGAGTGATGAGCTTGACGAGCTCTACGGATCGCCTCACGGCCGTCAGCATGACTTTTACATCTACCGGATGGTCAATGAAGGGCCGGACGCGTGGGTTGACAATACAACCACGCCGGAGGTTGAGACCATGGATCAGATCATTGCTCTGAGCATAACATCTGCTGTTGACACACTCACCGCAAGGTACGGTGAGTTCGGAGAGAGGTGGCAGTGGGGTAACATACACACCCTCACTCTTGAACATCCCATGGGTGGTGTGAAGATCCTCGACAGGCTGCTGGGGCTCAACTCAAAGACCTACGGCATTGGGGGCAGCTATCATACTGTTCAGCCGTATGCCTTCAGGGAAAATTTCGGGGCGTACCACGGTGCTTCGGAAAGGCATATCTTCAACACGGCCGACTGGGATAAATCGTTGACAGTCATACCCACCGGCACTTCCGGCATCCCGGGAAGTCCCTTCTATCTCTCGCAGACGGAGACGTATGTCAATAACGGATTCTACAGTGAGCCTTTTACGGATCAGGCTGTCGAGTCTGCAAAGAAGTATGAGATGCTGTTCAGGCCGGCTGGCAACGGCGAATGACGGGCCGCCGGCCGGTTGTAAAATATTTCTGCAGGGGCAGCGGGAGTGTTGCTAAAGCACCACTTTTGTAACGGTGACCTTACTGCCGCAGTAGATGCGTGCAAAATAAACCCCCTTGGGCAGATCGCCCAGAGGCAGCTGCAGCCTGCCTGATGATTCGGCAATGAGCTCCTGGCATATTACCCTGCCGCTGTTGTCTATAAGTTCCACCCGCACCTCCCTGCATCCGGCAAATGCAGCAGACTCAATTGTAACGACATCGCCTGCGGGCTGGGGATATACCCTGATCTCTTCGCTAATCGCGGAGAGTTCCCCGGTGCTGCTGAGAACACTCAGGGTGAGGTAGAAACTGCCTTCCAGTCCTCCTCCGCTGCCGTCGACCTGGATCAGGTATTTCCGGCCGGCCTCGACATCCATCGAGCTTATGCGGGCGTTATAGTCCGTGTCCGTAAAGTCGTCATTTGCACCTATCAGAGTATAGTTACCGGCCAGGAGATCTTGCGGCGAGTCAGTCCTGTAAACGGCTACCTGGTTATCCATGCCCATAGAGGCGAGCATTATCTTCTGATTCACCTCAGGGGTAAACGAAAACCATACGCTGTTCTCGATTATATCTTCACCGGTGCTGTACTCATCGCACCACGACAGCTGTCCCGTGCAGCTGTCGTACGGCGGCACGGGTTCACGGTCCTGAATGGTTGCACATTTGTTTGAGAAGGGTCCGTTCTCACCTATTGCAATTGCGACAGCATGCATTACATTATCGTTTGTCTGAGCCTCGAGCGGGATGCTGAAAGCCAGGAGGCTCTGGCAGGTGCCCTGTATACCGGTTATTGTCAGCTCAATATCCGTGCTTTCTGTAAGCTCGACACCGTCACGTACTCTTATCACGGCCGGGTTAACGGTATTGTTTTCCAGATAAAAGAGGTCGTCAGAGTTGTCCGACAGTGTCCAGAGGTAGGCATCGGCACCGCAGGCCTCTACAGCAACGCCTGTAAATGAGAAGATGCATGAGTCTGTCAGATCCATGGGATAGGCTGACAGTTTAAGTGAGCTGCCGGCCGTAATGTAATTCTCCAGTGTCAGAGCACCCTGTCCTGCTGCATTGGTCACCCTGAGGGTCACGGAATAGGGACCGGCAGAATTCAGGGATACTCTGGGTGAGGGGGACGATGAGGTGGTACCGTCATAATACGTGACACCGGATGGTCTGAACGTCCACTCCCAGCCCAGGGGGTCGAAGGCCGAGAAACCGGTCAGGTCAAAGGGTGCATCGAGGCATACGGCGGAGAAATCCGAGAGGAACTGGGCATCGGGAAGGTTCTCCGGCGGATAATATCCGTCGACGGTTTTCACGCCGGTGGTATCGGGGTCGAGATAAGTTGACAGAGGTTCGTAGGAGCTGTTCGGATGGGACCATGAGTAGCTCATTTTGCCGTAGTAATCGTTGGAGCTGCCTCCGTGAAGCTGTCCGGTGATTCTCCCGTTCTGGTCAAGCAGCGGTGACCCTGATGAGCCCGATGAGGTTATCCCGTCATCAAAAAAGACATTCCAATGGGAGTTAGCCGGAGAGCTTCCACCGCTCTCCCAGCTCAGGACCCTGTCTACTGACTGTGCCTGATCATAGTCGAGCGATATCTTCTTCGTTCTGCCGTGGGGATGATGAATGCCGGCAGAGTACCGGGGGGGAGTGTCTGTGATATCCCATCCTGCAAAATAGGGCATGTAGGAGGGCGGCACAGGCTTTCTGAATTTTAGCAGGGTATAGTCTGACATGCTACCGGTTGTCATAAGCGAAGAGCCTGTCAGTGTCTGTGAGGAGTAGAGTGAAACGCCGGTGCAGGAGGCCTCCTCATAATTGAACCAGGCAACTATGGAGGATGCCTCCGTAGCGGTGCTTATACAATGAGCGGCCGTAAGAAAATATGGCGTCCCGTCATTCCTGGTGTTGTTGATGAGGCTTCCTGAACAGAGGTAACTGTAAACCCCGTCGTTGAAGCTGTACTTGCACACCGCATGTTTCTGGTCCTGGTAGGGAATGCCTTCCTCGCAGTTAACCGGGATATATCCGTCCTGGTCGATATTTGCCGATTTGAGTCCGAAGATGTCAACATAAGCCTGTCCAATCCGTCCGATGATCACCTCGCCCCCGAAAGGCACATCTGCAGGCTCATTGTATTCGATGATCATATGATCACCGGGAAGGTCAGCGGTGACGAATGAGAGGTCCTCAGTGATATTGCGGTTGGTGAAAGCTCCCCTGACATGGGTGTAGGCCTCATCAAAGAGAAAGAGGCGTGCTCCTTCCGGGATAAGAAATTTCCGGAAAATAACCTGCAGAGACAGGCCATCCGGCGAGTTGATCCTGTATTGCCACAGTGTGCTGCCGTCAGGAAGCAGTGATTTTGTGCCTGCCTTTCTCAGGTCGAGGTCAACCTCTTCAAGAACAGCATATCTCAGCGGGAAGGCTTTTTCCCGGTTATAGTCTGCAAGTCCCGCTGTATCGATAGCCTGCAGTCTGTATGCTGCGACTGCCGCCGCGGCTTTTGTTCCCGGAGCCTTGTAAGAGGGCGGAAGGCCCCCTTCGGAGATTTGTGCCGTCAGGTGAACATTGAAGGCGACAAGCAGGAATATCAGGGCTGTTTTTTTCATATGAGAGCAGCCTGTTGCCGGCTGATCATTTCTGTTGGGGGATGGGTGACGGCGAAGCCAGGCAGGTAAGATGCGTATTGATTTATCTGAGAGGCAGGATGGCGATCAATGGATGGCAGAGGATAAGGTTCAGCGTCACCTGTTGCCGGACCTCTTTCAGACCGTCAGAATCTCTTTTTCCTTGACCTCAATGATCTTGTCAACCCTGGCTATATGCTTGTCGGTTATTTCCTGGATGATCTTCTGACCATTTTTCTCCTCGTCTTCAGGCAGTCCCTCCTTTTCAAGGTTTTTAAGTTCATCGAGGAACCATTTTCGGCTGGACCTTATGCTGATCCTGGCTGTCTCGCCCTCCTGTTTCACCTGTTTGACAAGCTGGTGACGGCGTTCTTCGGTAAGCGGCGGCACATTGATGCGAATGACTTCACCATTATTCATGGGCGTCATACCGATATTTGCGGCCAGTATTGCCTTCTCGATCACTCCCAGCATGGATTTCTCCCAGGGCTGGATGATGATGCTCTTAGCGTCGGGGGTGTTGATGTTGGAGACCTGCGCCAGAGGGGTGCTGGTTCCGTAGTAGTCGATGTTAATACCGTCAAGCAGAAGGGGATTGGCCCGTCCGGCACGGAGGTGCGACAGTTCGTATTCGAGATGCCTGATGGACTTTTCCATCCTCTCATCGGCTTCATCTCTTATCAGTTCCAGTTCGTCAGTCATTATTTTGGTATTGTTCCTGATTAGGCAAATGTAATTAAAATAATTTTTTCAGGGAGTAATGAGGGTACCCTGCCTGCTGCCGCTGACGACCGCCTGGAGGTTTCCCTCCCTGTTCATATCAAAGACGATAACAGGCATGTCGTTCTCGCTGCACATTGCGAAGGCGGTCTGGTCCATCACCCTGAGTTTTTTCTCAAGTGCCTCGGCGAAGGTAAGTGTCTCATATCTTACCGCCGAAGGGTCTTTCTCCGGGTCAGCGGTATAGACGCCATCCACCCTGGTGCCTTTGAGCAGCACATCGCAGTTCAGTTCCACGGCGCGCAGTGCGGCTGCGGTGTCAGTGGTAAAGAAAGGATTGCCGGTACCGCCTGCCAGGATGGATACGCATCCGCATTCGAGGGCTGACCTGACTTTGTCACGGGCATAGAGTTCTCCGACGGGTTCCATGCGTATTGATGTGAAGACCTTTGCGCTGCATCCGCTCCTGGTGAGGAAGCTCTCCAGTGCAAGACTGTTGATGACGGTGGCAAGCATACCCATCTGATCGCCCTTGACGCGGTCATAACCTTCGCCGCTGCTGCCAAGGCCGCGGAAGATATTTCCTCCGCCGATGACAACGGCAACCTGGCATCCCAGTGACACCACGCTCTTTATCTGTTGTGCATATGCAGTCAGCACTCCGGCATCGATGCCGGTGCCGTCAGGGCCGCCGGCCGACTCGCCGCTGAGCTTCAGAAGTATCCTATTGTATTTCATTCAATTATTTATTATTATTTGATTGGTCGAATGGAACTTACATGTAGTCAAAAAATCATTTTCTTTTACGGGTTACTGCTCATGCAAGTTTCATTACAACGATCTGTTAATATGATGGTAACGAAATTAGCAAAAATTGTGCCCGTCAGCTATGACATCAATAAAAAATGCAGCAAAGCCTCTCCGGGCATTGCTGCATCAGTCCAGAACCTTTAAAGCAACAGCTTACTCCTTTTTCTTCTCCAGGGTGTCTGTCCTGAAGAGATAATAGATTGGGCAGGTTCCTGTCAGTGCGGTGAGAGCCAGGATGATGGCAAGAATGATGAAGATCAGTCCGAGTATCTTCGCATTAATGACAAAATAGAGGATCAGGAGCACTGCTGCCAATACAAGGCGTACGATCATGTCCGTTTTACCGATGTTTTTTTTCATAAGGCGACAATATTATTAGCGGTACAAGTTACTAATTTTTAAGGTTTGGGTCAATAAAAAAAGCAAAGACGCCCGGTTGTGGCGTCTTTGCTTTATGAATTACCCGGAAGGGTAATCCTGTCTCTTCCCGGGGGTCAGGTGTTCAGAGTGAAACGAACGAATCCGGTGACCGTAAGATCTTTGTCCTTACTCTGCAGATACTGTCTTATAGTGAGCTTGTTATCCTTGATGAACTCCTGGTTCAGCAGGGTGCTCTCCTTGAAGAACTTGTTAAGTTTGCCCTGGGCAATCTTTTCAAGCATCTCTTCGGGCTTGCCTTCGCGTCTGGCCTGATCCTTTGCTATATCGAGCTCCTGAGCAAGAATTTTCTCAGGTACGTCGTTCTTGTCAACGGAGACGGGGTTCATGGCAGCCACCTGCATGGCCACATCCTTGTAGACCTGCTGATCGATGCCGGCCTTATTGAAACCGACGAGAGTGGCAAGCATGTTACCCTGGTGGATATAAGCCTGGACGGCTGCTGCTTCTATCTTGCTGAAGAAAGAAAGCTCAAATTTCTCACCGGTGATGCCGCTGTTTTCTAGCACCAGGTCGGATATTTTCTTTCCGTCGGCGACGGTCTCCTTCAATGCTTCGAGGTCAGCAGGGTTACTGCTCAGTGCGGTATCGATAATCTTATGGCTGAGAGCTATGAAGTCAGCGTTTTTGGCCACGAAATCGGTCTCGCAGTTGAGGGCGGTCATCATGCCCCTGGTGCCGTCAGCGGTTGTTTTTGCCAGTACGACTCCTTCTGTTGCTTCGCGGTCGGCGCGCTTGTTGGCTATTGCCTGGCCTCTCTTGCGTATCAGTTCCTGTGCTTTTTCGAAGTCGCCCTGCGCTTCTTCGAGGGCTTTTTTGCAGTCCATCATGCCGGCGCCTGTCATCCTTCTCAGTTTGGCGACATCGGCAGCGCTAATATTTGACATAGTATTAAATCTTTTTAATGGTTGAAATAATTATTCCTCCTCTGCGGTCGTCTCTGCATCAGCTGTTTCGTCTGCTGCAGCCTCGGCTACCGGCTCCTCTTCATCTGCCACCCCTGCTTTTTCCTCAACGTAATCTACGGCAGTGAACCTGCGCCTGCCTGTTCCCGCGGGAGCCTCCTCCTTATCTCCGGAGGTGCTGTCCTTGTCTTTCTCTGACTTGCGCTCCTCGAGTCCTTCCGCAATGGCTTTGCACATGAGGTCAATCACCAGTGAGATGGATTTTGCCGCATCGTCATTGGCAGGTATCACAAAGTCTATATCGGATGGGTCTGAGTTGGTATCAACCATGGCAAAGACGGGTATACCCAGTCTTTTGGCCTCATGCACGGCTATTTTTTCCTTGACAACGTCAACCACGAACAGCGCTGAAGGCTGCCTGGTCATGTCGGCTATGGAGCCGAGGTTCTTTTCAAGCTTGGCTCTCTGGCGTGTAATCTGCAGCCTCTCTCTTTTTGAGAGGTTGTCGAATGTTCCGTCTACGGCCATCTTGTCTATCGATCCCATTTTCTTGACCGCTTTGCGTATGGTGGGGAAATTGGTGAGCATTCCTCCCGGCCATCTCTCGGTCACGAACGGCATGTTCACCGCTCCCACCTTCTCGGCGACGATATCTTTTGCCTGCTTTTTTGTTGCGACGAAGAGCACCTTGCGCCCCGACTTGGCTATCTGCTTCATGGCAGCTGCCGCCTCGTCAATTTTGATTATGGTCTTCTCAAGGTCGATGATGTGAATGCCGTTGCGCTCCATGAAAATATAGGGAGCCATACCAGGGTTCCACTTTCGCTTCAGGTGCCCGAAGTGTGCTCCGGCATCAAGTAATTCTTTAAAATTGGTTCTTGACATTTTGATAGTGATTGTTAAGTTTACGTTCTGTGAAGTCAATTGCAGAGTAGTTCCTCGCGGGAAGTCAATGCAATTTAGATACTAAACCTGCATCTATGATAAATTGCTGTTGAACTCCTAACGCTTGCTGAACTGGAATCTCTTGCGTGCCTTGGGTCTGCCGGGCTTCTTTCTCTCTACCTCGCGCGGATCACGGGTGGTGAAGCCTTCAGCTTTCAGCTTCGGCTTGTACTCCGGATCAATCTTGATCAGAGCCCTGGAAATCCCCAGACGTACCGCCTCTGCCTGACCTTTGAATCCGCCGCCGTCAAGAGTGACACTGATGTCATATTTGTCGGCAACCTCAAGAAGGTTAAGTGGCTGAAGGACAACATACTGAAGGATCTCGTCCGGAAAATACTGCTTGTACTCCCGGTCGTTGATTGTAATCTGACCCTTACCGTCGCTGAGGTAAACCCTGGCGACCGCTGCCTTTCGTCTTCCGATAGCGTTGATAACTTCCATGTTTCTTACTTAATGGTTTTTAAATCGATTAGTTTGGGTTGCTGGGCCTCATGTTTGTGTTCCGGGCCCTCATACACATAAAGGTTCCTGAAGATGGCGCTTCCTAGCCTGTTTTTCGGGAGCATGCCCTTGACGGCGTATTCAATCATCCGTGTAGGGTGCTTCTTCATCAGCTCGTCAGCCTTGACGATCCTCTGGCCTCCGGGGTAACCCGTATGCCTGATGTACTCCTTGTCTGTCATCTTTGCTCCTGTCATCGTGATCTTCTCTGCGTTGATGACGATAACGTTGTCGCCACAGTCAACATGAGGTGTGAAGCTGGTTTTGTGCTTCCCCCTCAGCATCAGGGCAACAACAGATGCCAGGCGTCCGAGCGTCTGACCCTCCGCATCTACAAGTACCCACTCTTTGTCAACAGTCGCCTTGTTGGCTGATACTGTCTTGTAGCTTAAGGTGTTCACTTTGGTACTAAGGTTTTGGTAATTAATATAAATTCAAAATAAAAACCCCGTTTTTGGGGTCTGCAAAAATACAACTTATTTTTATTCTGAGCAATATGTTGTACTTTTAATTTTCCCCGGGGTTCAAACTGTCAAAGAGAGGTTTAACGGGACAATAGTAACTGTTCAATTACCGTAGCTCCATACTTTTCTTATTTTTACACGTTGTTAGTTTTCACACAATTCAGAGATGACACTTAAGAGCATAGATCGGGAATATCTTGAGCTGGCGATAGATACCGCCTACAGGAACATCGGCGAGGGCGGCGGGCCCTTTGGTGCGGTGATAGCATACAACGGGCGTATTGTGGCCCGTGCAGGAAATATGGTGGTGCCCTCACATGACCCCACGGCCCATGCCGAGATCGAAGCTATCCGGCAGGCTTCCGCCCTGCTGGGCACTCATGATCTGGGCGAATGTGTGCTGTATGCATCATGCGAGCCTTGCCCCATGTGCCTTGGAGCCATATACTGGGCGGGCATAAGAAGGGTGGTCTACGCCTCTGACCGCCACCGGGCTGCAGCTGCAGGGTTTGATGATGAAAAGATATACAACGAGCTGGCGCTTGACAACAGCGAGAGGAGTATTGTCATGGAGCGCGGACTACGGGACCAGGGTGACAATGTGCTGAGGAAGTGGGAGGAGTACCCTGATAAGGTAAGATACTGATCAGCCTCGATGCCACGGACAGAGAGATCATTCTTCGCCGGGGATGCGGTGAGCGTAGCCAGGATGCTTCCGGGGATGGATATCGTCATCGGAGCGGGAGATCACTCCGGCCGGTACATGATAACCGAGACTGAAGCCTATCTGGGTGAGGAAGACAGGGCCTGTCATGCCAGCAAGGGAAGAACGGGGCGTACCGGGGTGATGTACATGGAAGGAGGGCTTCTCTATATCTATTTTATCTATGGAATGCACTGGATGATGAACATAGTGACGGGAAAGGCTGAGGAGCCGCAGGCTGTTCTTATCAGGGGCGTGGCATCCGTCTCCGGTCCCGGACGTGTTACCCGGGCGTTGGGCATTGACGGCTCATTCAACGGGGAGGACCTGACCACCTCTGCACGCATCTGGCTGGAGAATACAGGCCGCAGACCGTTGCTGAGGGCACTCCCCCGCGTGGGCATCGACTATGCCGGAGAGCCGTGGGTGAGCATGCCGTGGAGGTTTATAACTGAAGACAAATAGAATAACGATATGGTAAAGGATTTCAGGCTATGGAACAACATAACAGGATGGGCACTTTTTGCAGTGTCGCTCCTGGTCTACCTCCTGACGATAGAACCGACTGTCAGCTTCTGGGACTGCGGCGAGTTCATACTCTGTTCATACCGGCTGGAGGTGGGTCATCCTCCCGGTGCTCCCTTCTTCCTGCTCCTGGGCCGCTTCTTCACCCTTTTTGCCGGCGGTGACACATCGAAGGTGGCAATGATGGTAAACATCATGTCGGCACTGGCAAGCGCCTTTACAATACTGTTCCTCTTCTGGAGTGTCACGAGGCTGATACGTCTGGCCACCGGAGACGGCACGGATGTCAGGGGAGGCAAGGCCCTTGCAATACTGGCCTCGGCAGCTGTGGGTGCGCTGGCCTATGCCTTCTCCGACACCTTCTGGTTCTCGGCAGTGGAGGGGGAGGTCTATGCCACCAGTTCCCTCTTCACCGCAGCGGTCTTCTGGGCCATGCTGCGCTGGTACGATGAGGCTGACGACCCGCATGCCGGGAGATGGATAATACTGATAGCATACCTGATGGGTCTCTCCATCGGGGTTCACCTGCTTAACCTGCTGGCGCTGCCGGTGCTGGTTCTCATCTGGTACTTCCGCAAATACCGGGTAACGGCGAAGGGTGTTGTCTACGCCACCGTCGCGGGCTTTCTGATCCTGGGGGTGCTTAACTTCCTCTTTATTCCCGGGGTGGCCAAGGTGGCCGGATGGTTTGAGCTCTTATTCGTGAATGCGCTGGGGATGCCTTACAACTCCGGACTGTACATCTACCTGGTGCTTCTCGTAGGCCTGACAGCCGGAGGCCTGTGGTATTCCCTGAAGAAGAAGAAGGTGATCCTGAACCAGGTGATGACGGTGGCTGCTGTGCTCCTTCTCGGCTATTCGTCGTTCGCACTCATCATCATCAGGGCGAATGCGCATCCCCCCATGAACCAGAATGATCCCTCCGATGTATTCTCGTTCATCTATTATATCAACCGGACGCAGTACGGCCGTGCACCGCTTGTCTACGGTCACTATTATTCTGCCCCCGTGGTTGGCATTGAGAGAAAGATTGGCGGGTACAACAAGAAGGAGGGCAGATATGTGCCTTACTACAGCACAGAATACGAGTATGATAAGCGCTTCATGACGCTGTTCCCCAGGATGTACAGCAGCGACGCCGATCATATAAGGCAGTATGAATACTGGGGAAAGGTGAAAGGACAGAGGGTGGCCGTCAGGTCGGGAGGCAGCAATGAGCAGGTTACCCTTCCATCGTTCGGCGAGAACCTCCGTTTTTTCTTCCGCTACCAGGTGGGGGTGATGTACGGGAGATACTTCATGTGGAACTGGTCAGGGCGCCAGAATGATATCCAGGGTAACGGCAATGTCATGGACGGCAACTGGGTCTCGGGCATACCGTTTATTGACAATCCCCGTCTCGGGGACCAGTCGCAGCTTCCGGCTGAGAACACTGACAACCCGGCACACAACAGGTATTATCTCCTGCCGTTGCTGGCCGGTCTGGCGGGTCTCTTCTGGCAGTACCGGAAAGACAGGAAGGGGCTCTCGCTGGTACTGCTTCTCTTTCTCATGACCGGACTGGCAATCGTCACATATCTGAACCAGAATCCCAGCCAGCCAAGGGAGAGGGACTATGCCTACGCGGGGTCGTTTTATGCCTGGGCAATGTGGATAGGCATGGGGGTGATGTTCTTTTTCGATATCATGAGGCGGTTCATGAAGGATTACCCCGCGGCGGTGATCCCCTCTGTTGTGCTCCTGGCCGCGGTACCCCTCCTCCTGATAGCAGAAAACTATGATGACCATGACCGGTCTGACAGGTATACGGCGAGGGATATAGCATCAAATTACCTCTCGTCGTGTGACGAGAATGCCATTCTACTGACCTACGGCGACAATGATTCGTTCCCTCTGTGGTACATCCAGGACGTGGAGGGTTTCCGCACTGATGTGCGCGTTGCTAATCTCAGTTACCTGCAGAGCGGATTTTATATCGAGACCATGAGCCGTAAGGCCTTTGAGTCCGATCCGCTGCCCTTCACGCTGCCGCCCGAGAAATATATAGAGGGTGAGCGTGTACAGCTTCCCGTTGAGGATCTCATCAAGGAGCCGACGCCCATCGGCAAGGTTGTTGAGTTTGCCGGATCGGATGATCCCAAGGCAAAGGTTGACCTCTCAGGCCGCGGCGACTTCTTCAATTTCATCCCGGTAAGGGAGTTCATTGTTGATGTCGATTCGGCGCACGTGCTCGCAACAGGTGCCGTACGGCCATGGCATTCCGACAGGATGCTGATACCGATGATCTGGAAGTTCAAGGGTACCATGGCCATCAAGGATGATCTCGCGGTCATGGACATCATGGCCGGCAACAACTGGGTGCGGCCCCTCTATTATGCCACTACTGTTCCGGGTTCCACCTATATCGGCCTCGAGGAATTCTTCGTGCTCGAGGGTATGGCCTACAGGGTCAGTCCTATAAGTATTGATCCTCCCGCACCGGGTGAGACCGGCATGGTTGATACCAGGGAGATGTATGATAACATGATGAACAGTTTCAGGTGGGGTAACGCCGGAGATGAAGGCGTTTATCTTGACGAGAACAACCGAAGGCTGTTTGATGTCTTCAGGCGTCAGTTCGCACGTCTCTCAAAAGCGCTGGTCCTTGAGGGAGACACGGTCAGGGCCCTGGCGGCAGCGGAGAAGGGGCTGAGCATTGTTCCTCCGGAGAAGATGCCTTACGATTACTTCAGCATCGAGCTTGCCGAGGCGCTGGCCATGGCCGGAGAGAGGGAGAGGGCAGAGGAAATGTTCGGCACAATCACTGACAATGCCCTGGCATCGCTCTCCTTCATAGCTGCCCTGCCTGACGACAAGGGCTACGGACTTGATTACACCGTTTCGGTATCACTTCAGGCACTGCTCGAGGTTTACAGGAAGGCAATATCTCTCAGCATGCCGGCACTGGCTGAGAGGGCCTCACAGGAGCTCAACAGGTATTACGGGGAGGTACGGCCCGGATGATCAGGAACTACGGCAGGCCCTTTCCGGCGGCAGTCATCTACCCTGATGCCATCTACAGGACCGGAGGTTCAGGCAGGAGGTTATGCCTCACCTTTGATGACGGGCCTGACTCCGAATCAACTCCACGGGTGCTTGACATACTCGAGGGGCACGGTGTCAGGGCCACCTTCTTCTGCACAGGCAGGAAGGTACAGGCTCTGCCCGGTCTCTTTGCACGTATAGCCTCCTCGGGTCATGCTACAGGCAATCACGGCTTTAGCCATCTCAACGGATTGAAGACACCGGTAAGGGAATACTGTTCCGATGTTCTCAAGGGCAGGGATGTCACCTGCAGCAATCTCTTCAGGCCTCCCTACGGAAGGATACGTATAAGGCAATACAGAATCCTGGAGAGGAGCATGCGGATCGTCTTCTGGGACCTGATGCCTTACGACTTTGACAGTACCCTGTCGCCTGATGCTTCCTTGCGTATCCTTATGCAGAGGCTTAGGCCCGGTTCTCTTATCGTCCTGCATGACACCGCCACCTCTTCCGCTCTCCTTTACCTTGACAGGTTCATCACAGAAGCGCTGCGGCAGGGGTATACTTTCAGTCTGCCTGACGATTATTCGCCGGCTGTCTGAGTTATTTACAGGCTAAGTGTTATTTTTGAACAGGGAATAAACACCGTACGATGAATATACTTATCCTCGGATCAGGCGGGCGTGAACATGCCCTGGCATGGAAACTGTCGCAGAGCAGCAGGCCGCTGAAGCTGTTCACTGCACCCGGTAATCCCGGCACTGCCATGCTGGGAGCAAACCTGCCGGTTGATCCTCTTGATTTCTCTGCCGTACGCTCGGCAATACTCGAACACAACATCGGTATGGTGGTTGTCGGTCCGGAAGCACCTCTGGTGGAGGGCATTGCTGATTATCTCTTGGCGGACCCGGAGCTGTCATCTTTGGCAGTGATAGGACCTGGTCGCGATGGGGCGATGCTTGAAGGAAGCAAGGACTTTGCAAAGGGATTCATGAAGAGACACGGGATACCCACTGCTGCATATGAGACCTTCAATGCCGCGACTGTTGAGGAGGCTGTACGTTTCATGCACACCCTCGAAGCGCCCTGGGTGCTCAAGGCTGACGGGCTTGCTGCAGGCAAGGGAGTGCTGATCATCAGTGACCCCGATGAGGCAGTGAGTGAACTGAAAGCGATGCTCGGCGGCCGGTTCGGCAAGGCAGGCAGTAAGGTTGTCATTGAACAGTATCTTACCGGTATCGAGATGTCGGCTTTCATTATCACTGACGGCATCTCATACAGGCTGCTCCCTGAGGCCAAGGACTACAAGCGCATCGGCGAGGGTGACACCGGAAAGAATACCGGAGGGATGGGAGCCGTATCACCGGTGCCGTTTGCCACTCCAGAATTCATGAGAAAGGTGGAAGATAAGGTGATCAGGCCCACAGTGGAGGGTTTGCGTGAGGAAGGAATAGAATATCGAGGCTTCATTTTTTTCGGTCTGATGAACGTGGGCGGCGAACCTTATGTCATTGAATACAACGCCAGGCTGGGCGATCCTGAAAGCGAGGTGATACTGCCGCGCATAGAGAGTGACCTGTACGATCTGCTTGAGGGGGTGGCCCTCAGGGATCTTGACAGCCGGACCCTGGTGACCTCCCCTGACAGCGCCGTAACCGTGATGATGGTTTCGGGAGGCTATCCTGATGCTTACAACAAGGGCTTTGAGATAACAGGCCTCGACAGTGTCAGGGGTAGCACTGTTTTTCACGCAGGAACCGGGAAGAGCGGCGGCAGTATAGTGACCTCAGGCGGCAGAGTGCTGTCGGTCACATCCAGGGGAGAAACAATGGAGGAGGCGCTGGAAAAGAGCTACCGCACCATCTCCGGGATAGGCTTCGAGGGAGTAAACTTCAGGAAGGATATAGGTTTTGACCTGAAAAAGATTGAACGATGATCAGGTTTTTCAGAGGGTCGGGGATAGCTCCGGTGACACTTCTTATGCTCATCACCCTGGCACTGTGGAGTGAACATTTTCTTTCGCCTCCGCTGGTGCCCGACATTACCGGTGGTGCGCCCATGCCGCTCTGGGGCCTGATTGCAGGAGCTCTGTCGGCCATGCCCATGCTGGCCGTAATACTCTCATTTGGACTGATGCTGGTTGTGGCAATCGTAATGGTCAGGTTCAATATTGCAATATTCTTCATTCCCCGCAGGACCTATCTTCCTGCCCTGATATACATCATTCTCTACTCACTTTTTCCCGGAGAGATGGTGCTTAACCCTGCTCTCCCGGCAGCACTGCTGGTGATGGTCGGACTGTGGAGGATGATATCGGCGTACCGTGTGAACGGGCTCGCATTTAACTTCTTCGATGCTGCCCTGCTGATCTCGGCAGGGAGTATGTTTTATGCAGGTGCGGTATGGTTCATCCTGCTCGTTTTCATCGGTGCACTGATACTGCGCAGTCCGGACGTCAGGGAGATGATCTTTGCCCTGGCTGGTGCGCTGCTGCCGTGGCTGGTACTTTATGCCGTCTGGTACGTGACCGGGGGCAGTGTGGCTGACCTCACTGAGATAGTCAGACACAATCTCTTCGATGAGATGCTCTCTGTATACATTGCCCGTACCATGGTCATACTGCTGGTGGTGGCCGGACTGAATTTTCTGCCTGCGCTGGTCTCCCTGGCGGGAGAGATGCCCACGCAGAAAATCAGGTCGCGCAAGACCTTTGAGATGCTGCTTTGGATGACTTTCATATGCGTGGCAGCTTACATTTTTGTGCCCTCGGTGTCGGTGGAGATGAATGCGGTGACGGCAATACCCGTTGCATTCATTATAGCCAATTACATGGCCTTTACCCGCAATCTCGTCTCTGCGGAGATCCTGTTCTGGCTGATGGTAATAATGATTGTAGTATCGCGGGTCTGGCCCTTCTGATCACCTGATCATACACACCACGCCCACTCCTGAACCCTGCTTTCCGTCACGGAAATTATACCAGAGAGTATAGAGTCCGGTCTTGTTGCAGAAGAAGTCAACGGACGGGTATCTTTTCCCGGTGCCTTTGCTGTATGAGGAGATAAGCTCCTTCCCCTGGTCATAGATGGTGACAACAAGCTCTCCCTTTGATTCCGGGGCATCACAGACGGAGAACCTGTACTTCATGTTCTTCATCAGGTACATGTTTGCCTTATAGACCGGTGTTGCAGCATCGGGGGCTGTCTCCGGCAGCTGCACCCGGAAGTCTTTCAGGTATGTGGTGTTGTCTCCTGCGCCGAGGACACACCTGCTCACCAGGTCATCGGCGGCAGGCTGGCCCGAGGCCAGGGCCGACAAGAGGAGCAGTGCGGCAGATATAATGGCAAACCTGTATATCATCTTATCCTCCTGATATTAATTTATTTCTCACCTTTTCCGAAACAGAGGCAATCTCTTCCAGCTGATCATCAGTCATCTCAACGATGCTCTCCTCATGCTGTATCATCACCAGCCGTCCGTCCTCTTCAACCGTTTCCGGTTCTCCGAGCCTGTATGTTATTCGCACATCGCGGTAAGTGTTGCTGATCTCTTCCATCATGTTGTAGAGCGACGAATAATCACCGCTGCTGTCACGATAGGGTCGCAGAAGCATGAGCAGGTCCCCCAGTATGATCTTCTGCTCTCCTATGCGGTCTCTAAGCACCCTGTCAGGGTGAGTGCGGGTAACCTGTGTAGCCAGGTACTGACCCTCAACCCATACGCCTGCGATCATTAGGGCAGAGACCGATCCGCGGTTGCTTTCACGCAGGTATTCGTCTATCTTGTTGTAGGAGTTGACCGAGAGGAAGAGAAGGGAGTCAAGGTTTGACTTGCTCACTGAAAGCCTCTTCAGGGTTTCAAAATCAAGAAACTGTCCTACGCGAAGGCCGTCAGCCATTCGTTTTATTGTTGAGAGCAGGTCGACGGAGTTGCCTGTCTTCTCATAGATGTTGAGATATCCGAGGTCAGCCCCGTATATGCCAAGCATCACTGCTTTCTGGTAGTTCGTGGTAAGCCTTTCAGCGTCCTGTGTGGGTGCAAGGTACTCAGCCGTAAAGGGAACCTGCATAGACTGCATTATTGCAGCTATCTCAACTGGTGATGCAATGTTCTGGACTATATCTGCAATTGCCTCATCACTAAGCTTTTCCGCTTCTCCTGCAGGCACCGAATCGGCGACGGGAAAACCCAGGTTGCCGTGCCTTGTGCTGCTGTTCCCGCATGAGTATGCCAGGATCAGCAGGATGATCGCGGCCAGTTTTGAGATTTTTCCTGTCATCAGGCGGTTGTGTTAATATACAAATTTAAGAAAAATGGTCATTGCAATCCTGTTCTCCCCTGTTTTTGAAATCTGAGACCTTCAAAATAACTGATGATCCGTCTGAGCACTTCGAAATAGAGGAGGATGTAAAGTATTATAACGGAAAAGAGGACAAGCATAGTATTGAATGTGAATGTATCGATCCTGAGCCCGAGGAAATTCTTTACCGGTGCCATGAAGTGTGTCCTGATGCTGAGTGGTCCTGAAGGCGCAGGCTCAAGGTAGATGAGGTCTGCATTCTGGACTAGTCGTTCACGGAACTCCAGCATCTTGTTCCTCTCGTAGACCTTTCTCACGATATCTTCGAGCTTGTCATTGTGATAGTTGTTGTAAAGGACGTCAAGTGCCTCCCTGTTGGAGCTGACATAGTTGTCGAGGCTCATGTCTGCGATATGGCTCACCCGTCTGTATTCCCTGTCGGCGCTGGCGATCCATTCCCTTATCCTGCTGCCAAGCTCTACGGTGAAGAGCTCCGGAGTCACTGAGTCTGCGGCTTCGAAAGGACTGACGATGCCTGATGCGGATATTGTCCTGATCTCATTGCTGAGCAGCCTGAGCTCACTGTTTTCCGGATCGGTGCGTCCCTGGTGGCTGAGGTTTTCAATTGATTTATCGAGGGCATCAACCATCCTTGGAATGCGGTAGATTGTATTGAAGTCAGAGATGCTCATCTGTTGTTTGAGAGGATATACTCTCCTGCCGTATTCATTTCCTGTAAACTGTTTTACCATCAGGGCTTCATAGCTCCAGCGGGTGGGCATCAGCTCTGCGATCAGCGGCACCCTGTCGGGACGGGCGATGTTTCTGTTCAGCTTGTCAAAGGGGAACATTGCTCCGCTCAGTATCATCATCGGGATCATCAGCAGGGGAATCACTATGTAGATGGAGATTGCCGAGTTGAGTGCCGAGGAGATATTGAGTCCGATCATGTTTGCGCACAGGGCAATAGAGAAGAGAGTGAGCCAGTAGGTGAAGAAGAGTCCCCTGATGCCCAGCACCGGGTTGGCGACAGCCAGGAAGAGGAAGGCCTGCAATGCCGAGATGATTGCCAGGACAGATATCTTGCTGAGGAGGTAGCTGCTCCGGCTCAGACGGAGAAAATGCTCACGTCTGAGCATCTTCCTGTCCCTGAAGATCTCTTCGGCACTGATTGTCAGGCCGAGGAACAGGGCCACGATGATGCTCATAAAGATATAGACGGGGATATTCTCATTTTCCCTGAAGATATAGATGTCTGACGTCGGATCCGCTATATATCTGATTATGTATGAAAGGATAAGACCCAGCACCGGCCCCTCCAGCAGGGTGAGCATCAGGTACTGCCGGTTGGCCAGTTTGCTTTTCAGGTCGCGCATCAGGAAGAGCGAGATCTGCCTGAGCCATCCGGGTCTCTGCAGGCCTGAATAAGGAGGTTCGTGTTCCTCATGGACCGGTGTGGGCGGTGATGTCTCCCGGAACGCCTTTGCCCATTCCGGGGGAGAGACTTTTCTCTTCTCGGTTAATCTTCCGTACTCATCTACAACCCTGGTTTCGAGGATGTCAAAGATTGTCTCGGGATTAACATTGCCGCATGTCGGGCACTCACCTGCTGCTCTGTTAATCTGTGCTTCAAGGGTTTTGAAGTGGACAATCGATTCTATGGGGTTGCCGTAGAAGACCAAGTGCCCCTCCATGTCAAGCACGAGCACGTTGTCAAACCCCTTGAAGATCTCGGATGAAGGCTGGTGGATCACAGTTACCACCAGTTTGCCCCTCAGTGTAAGGTCGTGAAGCAGGTCCATGACATTGCCTGAATCCGAGGAGGAGAGTCCTGATGTAGGCTCATCAAGGAAGAGCACCGAGGGTTCCCTGATGAGCTCGAGGGCTATGTTCAGTCTCTTTCTCTGGCCACCGCTGATGACCTTGTCGAGCGGTGACCCCACCCTCAGGTTTCTCTTTTCAAAGAGGCCCAGCGTCTGTAAGGTGTTGTTTGCAATCCCGGTTATCTCCTCATCGCTCCGGCCTGCAAAACAGAGGGCGGCAGCATACCACAGGTTCTGAAATACCGTAAGGTCCTCAACAAGCAGGTCATCCTGCGGCACATATCCTATAACGCCGTCAAGTCTCTCTTCCCCTCCGGTGATCGGTATCCCGTTTATTCTGACCTCACCTGAATCCGGATTCATAAGGCCGGTCAGCAGATTGAGAAGAGTGGTCTTGCCCGAGCCGCTGGCGCCCATGATTGCAACGAGGTTACCCTCCCTGGCCGAGAAGCTCAGGTCTGTGATGGCCGGTGTACCGTCAGGGAAGCGATGGTTCAGATGATCGGCAACAAGTGTAATGCGATGCAGGTCCTTGTCTGCCATGAACCGTGAGGTGATGTCGCTGTAGTACAGCATGGTCGCAGGCGGTGCGTGCACCGAGCTTCCGGGAGCAAAGGTATACACCTTCCCGCATGCCATGGGAAGGCCGTTGAGAAGGGTGGTGCCGGAACAGAAACAGCGGAGGAAATAGAGGTTTACGCTTGATATCTTCAGAAAAACGACAAACGGGCCTTTACCGTCTGCCTCAGATGCGTGGCCTGTGCTTACTACAAGCATTGACGGGTCACTGAAGGCTTCCTGCTGCTCTTCCCTGACAAACAGGCTGATATCGGTAAACTCCTGCTGTGAAATTTTAAATACCTCGGCGATTGTGTTGATGATGTTCATGCGCTGCGGGGTATACTGCCTGTCAGTGCTTATGAGTTCAAAGCATCGCATGAGGACAATGACCCTCTGTTCCTGTGTCAGGGTCTTGTTGATCTTGGTACAGTTGTGGAAGATCCTGATTGAATCCCTGACTGATGCGCTGCCCGCTGAGGCTTTGCTCTCCGTGCCGGCCATGGGGCCGGCGTTCTCCAGGAAGAGAGTCATGAACTCATCTGCACTCTGGTGGGTAAGCTGTTTCTGGAGAAAGGCCGATACATAATCCCTTTCGCTCTGCAGCATTCCGGCGTCCTGCTTTACTATCAGGGCGAACAACTCCATCATTGCCCGCAGGATCTCTTCACTCATGGGTCAGGGTATGTACCGGGTCAGGTTCAGCCACCAAGATAGCAAAATTACTTCTGAAAAATCGCAATGAGAAGAGAGGAATATATGATTAATCAGGCTGTCTGTTCCGGGTTTGTAATGAATTGGTTAACTTTCATCTATAAATCCGGGGTGTAGCCTTAATCTTTAATCGCCTGTGTAAAGATCATAAGTTTTTATGTAAGTTTATGGTCGCCATTACCCGACTCATGAAAAACCTGACCGCAGCAGGACCGTACTTATTCTCCCGGGATGTGAACAGGAAGACGGATCGCTTCCGGTTGTATCTGCTCTGCCGGCTGATAATGGTTATTTTTCTGACGGTGTCGTCCGCAGTGAGCTTTGCCGACGGCAGGACCAACATCCACAGCTTTGACACTTATTCACAGGAGGACGGACTGCCCAACAATCAGATTCAGTGTATTTACCAGGACAGCCGGGGATGGATATGGCTGGGCACCAGCCAGGGGCTCAGCCGTTTCGACGGCTACCGTTTCGTCAACTATATCAATGACCCGGACGATACGACCAGTCTCAGCGGCAGGCTGATACGGGTTATCTATGAGACCGGTGACGGTCGTCTTTTCATCGGCACGGAGAACGGGGGACTGAACCTTTACGACAGGGAGAAGGAGCGATTCATCCATCCTTACAGGCAGCACAGTGTATTCAGCACTCCGGGTATGTCAGTCAATGCCATCACCGGGGATTCACACGGCAGACTATGGATTGGCACTGACCATAACCTGATCAGGATTGACCCTGACGGTGTGCCCGGGGAGGTGACACCTTCCGGGGAGGGAGAGGCCGGTGCCGGGTCCGATCTTTTCATAAGATGCATCCAGGAGGACAGGGAGGGAAACCTGTGGATCGGAGCAACACAGGGGCTGTACGTATACAATCCCCGTGAAAACACTCTTCAGGAGTTCATCCTGCCGCTGACCAATACGCTGTCAAAGGAGGTCTTCGAGATAGTAATGGACGAGGAGGGCATGCTCTGGACAGGCACCTATACCGGCGGACTGTTTATTATTGATCCCGCCGCAGGAAGTGCCGAACATGTCACCCTTGAGCCTGTCTATGACAGGACCGAGACTATCAGGGCTATCTCCGTCAGGGCTCCGGGGGAGTACTGGATCGGCACCCGCGGAGGCCTGTACGTATATTCCAAAAACAGGGGGGTGACAGGTTATTTCCGGCATGATGACCGTGACAGCCGGAGCCTGGCGAATAACTCGGTGCTGGACATTTTTCACGACTCCCGGGGGGAGACATGGATCGGAACGCGCGGGGGCCTCAACCTTCTGGCCAGGAGCAAGCAGGTATTCAGGAGTTTCAGCGCCCTCCCGAATGATAACCGATATCTTAACAGCAGTATCATCTATGCATTCTGGATCGATGACAGAGAGCGGATCTGGGTCGGCACCGAAGACGGGGGCATCAACATCTATGACCCGGCCAGCGGTACCTTTGAATACCTCACCTCGGATGTCGGAAATCCCAACTCGCTGTCGCAGAACTGTATAAAGGCGATGCTTGATGACGGCCAGGGTAACCTGTGGATTGGCACATTCTGGGGAGGCATTGATGTGCTGAACCTGAAAACAGGAAAGATCAGGAACTACAGTCATGTTGCCGGTGATCCCTCTTCCCTTTCCGACAACAGGGTCTGGGCTCTCTGTCGTGACGACGGCGGGGGCATCTGGGTAGGCAGCAGTGCCGGCATCGATCGCTATGACCCTTCCACTGACTCTTTTGACCGTTATACCGAGATAGTGTCCAACAGTCAGGTAAACTGGATAAGCATGGACAGCGAAAAGCATATCTGGCTCGGAACCCCTGACGAGGTGATCATTTATGACCCGGTAAATGAAAATGTCATCAGGCACCCCGAACACTCCAGGTCATTCCTTGAAGACTCCGGCCACGGTTTCTGGATCGCCACCCTTGATCGCGGCATAGCTTTGTATAATAAGGAGGAGGGAGCTGTAAGGTACCTCAGTGAGAATGACGGTCTGGCAAATAATCAGTCGTTGTGCATACTGGAAGATGAGAGCGGTAATCTATGGATAAGCACTACCCGGGGACTGTCAAGATACAACCGTGTGACAGGGCAGTTTCGCAATTTCACCAGGAGAGAAGGCCTGATGAATGATCAGTTCAGCTACGGCGCGGCATACCGGTCTGACAACGGTGAGCTGCTTTTCGGAGGCCTGTCCGGGTTCAACATGTTCAATCCGTCAGAGATAGTAGACGAGGATATCCCCGTTCCCCTTCTCTTCACCGAGTTGAGGATCTTCAACAGGCCGTTGGAGGTCAGCGACGCCAGGGATGCCATTCTCACGAAGAGTATTTCAGAAACGGACCACATTGTGCTGCGCTATGACCAGAATGTAATCACACTTCAGTTCGCAGCTCTTGACTTCGCTCACAGCGGCAGCACCCTTTACTCTTACACTCTTGAGGGATTTGACAGGGAGTGGAGTGAGCCAAGCCTCACCCGAAGTGTAACATACACCAACCTTAATCCCGATGACTACATATTCCGTGTAAGACGGATCCTTCCCGGCAACCCGCCGGGAGACGATGAACTAACATTGAATATCACCGTGCTTCCCAGGTTTTGGATGACATGGTGGTTCCGCGCCATTGTCTTCGGGCTGATTGCGATACTTATCTACATGCTGGTCAGGTTTATAATCAACCGTGAGAAGATAAAGAATGAGCTTGTATCTGAAAGGAGCAGGGCCAGAAACCTGCACGAGCTGGATATGCTTAAGCTGAGGCTGTTTACCAATATCTCGCATGAGATCCGCACCCCGCTGACACTTATTCTCAGTCCACTGGAGAAACTTGTTTCCGGTACGGTTCCGGAGGAGGAGGTGCACTCCCACCTGGATGTGGTTTACCGCAACACCAAGCATCTTGACCGGCTCATCAACCAGTTGCTCGACTTCCGCAAGCTTGAGGCCGGCAACCTGAAGCTCGAGGTGACCAGCCATGACATGGTGACGCTGGTTTCAGATGTGGTCCGTTCGTTTGAGGAGTATGCCAGGGAGAAACAGATAACACTCAGGTTCAACACGCTGAAGAAGAAGCTCATTGCCGTTTTTGACCCTGACAAGGTAGAGACGATACTGAACAACCTGCTTTCCAATGCCATGAAATACACGGGGCAGGGCGGCGCGGTGACAGTTCATCTCTCACTGGTCTTTGCTGCTGAGGACGGTGAGTTACTGAGCAATGAACCTGAGAAGCAGTTTGTAGAGATATCGGTCAAAGACAGCGGCCGGGGTATTGAGGAAAAAAACATTGACAAGATATTCAACAGGTTCTTCCGTGCTGATGAGCAGCATGAGAGTGCAGGTACAGGCATCGGCCTCTCGCTGGTCAGGGAGTTGGTTAAGCTTCACGGCGGTGATGTCTTCGTCATCAGCAAGCCGGGCAAAGGTTCCAAATTCACCGTCAGGCTGCCCTATGAGACCTCTCTTCCCGGTGAGGGGCCGGCCGAAGATGAAGTCGATGAATGCGAAGGAAAAGCAATGGCGTTGCACTCCAGAGCCGGGGAGGAGATGACCGAGAGGAGTGAGGCAAGGATCATGCTCATTGTGGAGGATAATCCCGATGTCAGATATTTCATCAGGAGCCATTTTGAATCCTCATTCAGGGTTTTCGAGGCAAAGAACGGACAGGAGGGATGGGAGCTGGCGCTGCAGGTCATCCCTGATGTGATCATCAGCGACATACTTATGCCTGATGTTGACGGCTATGAGTTCTGCCGGCGTATTAAGAAGGATGAGCGCACCTCCCACATTCCCCTGCTGCTGTTAACAGCGCTTCACTCCAGGGAGCACGAGATCGAGGGTCTGTCGCACGGTGCCGATGATTTCATTACAAAACCGTTTGACATCTCAGTACTTCAGACGAAGGTGGAGAACATGCTCTCCCTGCGTAGGGCACTCAGGGACAAATACACCCGGGAGATGATCCTCAGGCCTTCCGGGGTCACGGTGACATCACCCGATGAGAAATTCCTGGTGAAGGCTATGGAGGTTGTTGAAAAGAATATCTCCAATCCCGACTTTGACATTGAGAGTTTTGCTGCTGCAACGGGTGTGAGCAGGATGCAGCTCTACCGCAAGTTCGACGCCCTTACCAACATGACTGTCAAGGAGTTTGTTCGCAGTATAAGGCTTAAGAGGGCATCACAGCTGCTGCTCGAAAAAAAGATGTCGGTGAGCGAGGTGGCTTTTGCAACTGGCTTCCGGGATCTGTCGCACTTCAGAAAATGTTTCAGCCGTGAGTTTGGCATGAGTGCCTCGGAGTACATCCGCCGCAAGGGACAGGCTTGAGAAAAACAGCCCCCCTTTTTGGGAAATATTGCCCGCTGCGGGAAGTATGCCACGCCTGTTTGGGAAGTTGACGGCATCCCCTCTCGCAGGTTTGTCATAACTTTCATAATGCAATTTCCGGCATAAAGTGAACCGAACAACAGACCCGAGGCTGAAAAGAATTAACTGGCTTATCATTTTTGTCTCCATGGGCCTGATCATTGCGATTGTGATCTTCATGCTGATCATTTTTTGAGGAGCGGTAATCATGGCTAACAGTTAAACCAATTAATAACAACCCTAATCAACTTGTCTATGTCAAAATCAATCTTTGAAATCAGAAGATCCCTTTACCGCCCTCAAGGCGGTATCAGGGCCTGCCTGGTCATTGCCATGCTTGTGATTTCCCTGACTGCCTTTTCACAGAACATAACCGTGAGAGGAACAGTCGCCGATAGCGGGACGGAAGAAGCAATGATCGGAGTGAATGTGGTCATCAAAGGGACTATCCGGGGTGTGGTCACTGATATTAACGGTCAGTTTACCATGACGGACTGTCCGCCGGATGCCGTACTTGCCTTCTCCTATGTCGGCTATGAGCCGCTGGAGGTGCCGGTACAGGGCAGGGCAAATATTGCCGTGGAGATGAGAACCTCAAGCAGCCTGCTTGATGAGATAGTGGTCATCGGGTATGGAACCGTTGCAAAGAGGGATATCACCGGTTCGGTAGCATCCGTAAAGGGTGAAGACCTGACAACAATTCCCGTCTCTTCTGCTGCGGAAGCACTGACGGGTAAGATGGCAGGCGTCCAGGTGCTGACGACTGAAGGCTCGCCCGATGCAGAGGTAAGGATTCGCGTCAGGGGAGGAGGCTCCATAACCCAGGACAACACCCCGATGTTTATCGTTGACGGATTCCCGGTATCGTCTATTAATGATATACCGGCGTCTGAGATACAATCCATTGATGTTCTCAAAGATGCCTCTTCAACAGCCATTTACGGATCCAGAGGTGCCAATGGTGTTATTATTATTACTACCAAAAGCGGCGTGGCAGGTAAGGTCACCGTAAATTATAATGCCTGGTACGGATTCAAGAAGGTGGCAAACCAACTCACTTCCCTGGGAGTGGAAGATTATGTCAACTGGCAGTATGAATACGCCCTTCTGTCGGATGACCTCGAGAACTATGAAAAATTCTTCGGACTTTACCAGGATATTGATCTCTACAGGGGTCAGCCAGGTATCAACTGGTTCGAGCAGGTATTCGGGCATATCGGACACACATTCAATCACGACCTTAATGTTACAGGCGGATCGGAAAAGTTCAGGTATTCGGTTGGCTATGCCGGGATCAACAGTGATGAGATCATGCTCAACTCGGCATACAGGCGAGATAATGTCTCCCTTAAGCTCGACCACAGGCCGAACGACAAGATTGAGCTTTCGTTCTCTCTTCGTTATTCAGATACCAACATCGGAGGTGCCGGTGGTACCGATCAGTCCAACGCCACCCCGAATGACGCGAGGGTTAAGCAGACTATGGTCTTCGGGCCCACCCCTTTTACGGCTATGGGCGATTATGATGACCAGGAGGTCTCAACCTCCATGGTCAATCCTCTTGAAGCGGTAGCCGATAACGACCGCCAGCAGAAACAAACACGTTACCTCATGGGCGGAAGCTTTGCATGGAATATCATTGATAATCTCCAGCTCAAAACAGAAGTCGGTTTGGGAAGCCTGGGCAGAATTGATGACAGATTCTACGGGCTGACGACATATTATGTCAAGAATACTCCGTCAGTCGACTACCAGAATATGCCGGCCGTTGAGTCTACACAAAGACAAAACAGGACCCTCAGGAATACAAACACCCTAAATTATGATTTCAGGAATTTGCTTGGGACATCCGGCCATTCCGTGAAGTTACTGCTGGGCCATGAACTTATTCATGGCACATCAAATACGGCAGTGAATACAATCTGGGGTTTCCCTGACTTCTTCACCTCTGAAGAGGCTTACAAACTATCAAGCCAGGGAGGCACTTACCTCTATTCCAACACCTTTAATCCGGACGAAAAGCTGCTCTCATTCTTCGGAAGGGCTATGTATGACTTTAAGGGAAGATACCTGATTTCTGCAACTTTCAGAGCCGACGGTTCCAGCAAGTTTGCGCAGGGCAACCGCTGGGGTTATTTCCCGTCAGCAGCCATCGCATGGCGCATCTCGGAAGAGAACTTCATGAAAGGGATCTCCTTCATCAATAACCTGAAAGTCCGCTTCAGCTATGGGACCGCAGGAAATAACAACATTCCCGCGAACCAGATTGCACAGGTATTTAATTCAAGTGCTACTTCCTATATAAATAATGTAATGAATTACTGGTCTCCTTCAACGACCATGGCCAATCCGGAGCTTAAGTGGGAAACCACCTATACCAGGAATGCCGGCCTTGACTTTGGCTTTTTCAGAGGGACCCTCTACGGTGCGTTTGAACTCTATTACAATACGACAAAAGACCTTCTGATCAACTTCCCCGTATCCGGGACAGGGTATTCCACCCAGTACAGAAACATGGGTGAGACAGAAAACAGGGGGCTTGAGCTGTCGCTGAACTGGGTTGCTGCCAACAAGCCAAAATATGGTCTCACAATGGGATTCAATATTGGATTTAACAGGAATAAGATTGTATCCCTGGGGATCATGGACGATTTCGGCATGAACACCTCCTGGGCTTCAACGGAGATCGGGAACGATTACTGGGTTGCCGTAGGTGGTTCCGTGGGGCAGATGATCGGTTATCAGAATGCCGGACGGTATGAGGTCTCAGACTTTACCGGCTATGATGAAGCAACTGATACCTGGATCCTGAAAGAGGGAGTAGATGACTCCTCTCCGGTTGTCGGATCACTGAGACCAGGGACTCTGAAACTGGTTGACAACACTGGCGAGGGACTTGTTAATGTCGATGACTGTGTTATCATCGGGGATGCCAACCCACTGCATACCGGAGGTTTCACCGTTGACGGAAGGCTGTACGGGTTTGATCTCTCTGCAGTGTTCAACTGGAGCTACGGTAACGACATCTACAATGCGAACAAGATTGAATACACCAGTGCAAGATACCAGTTCAGGAACATGATTGACATCATGGCTGAGGGCAACAGGTGGACCAATGTTGACGCTGAAGGCAACCTGGTCAATGACCCTGCAACGCTGCAGTCCATGAATGCAAATACTACAATGTGGTCACCTTACATGACCAGGCATGTCTTCAGCGACTGGGCTGTTGAAGACGGTTCATTCCTGAGACTGAACACGCTCTCGCTGGGTTATACGATTCCCTCGGCGGTTCTGAGCAAGGTCTACCTGCAGAACGTCAGGCTCTATGTCTCGGCGTACAATGTGTTTATTCTGACCAACTATTCGGGCTTTGATCCCGAGGTATCCTCCAGGCGGAATACCGGACTCACCCCCGGCGTTGATTACTCTGCATATCCAAAGAGCAGGCAACTCCTGTTTGGAATAAATCTGTCATTTTAAATGATTTAACAGTATGATCATGAAAAAAGCAATATATATTATAAGCCTGGTCCTGGCCTGTTTCTTCATCTCCTGCGAGGACTTTCTGGAGGCTCCGTCACAATCGACGCTGGACGAATCACTTATCTTCTCCAACCCCACGCTGGCCTCAATGGCTGTTGACGGTATCAAGGAACCGCTGGGGCAGACCAACTCATACAGGGGAAGGTTCATTCCCTATTACGGGACCAATACCGACATCGAGTGGCACAACTCGTCTGACGGCACCGGCCCCACACAGGAGCTGGCGAGATATGAGAATTCGGCCACCAATACCTACATGAATACTACCAACAATGCCTGGGCGATGATGTACCTGGGCATCGAGCGCGCAAATATCTGCATCAGGGGGATCAGGACGTACGGTGACCCGGCTCCGGGCAATGAGATGGGGCAGCTCCTTGGCGAAGCCCTGACGCTCAGGTCAATATACTATGCTGACCTCCTGAAGGCATGGGGTGATGTTGTGGCCCGTTTCGAGCCTGTCTCCTCGTCAACCATCTACCTTGCAAAGTCAAGCCGCGACGAGGTCTATAAGCAGGTGCTGGCTGATCTTGAGGAGGCAGCCACCCTGGTGGCATGGCCAAACGAGACTGAAGCAACCAGGTCTGTGGAGAGGATCAACAGGGCTTTTGTCAAGGCTCTGAGGGCACGTCTCTGCCTGATGGCCTCAGGTTATTCGCAATACCCTGACGGTATAAGGAGGAGCAATGACCCTGATCTGTCAGTGGCAAAACTCTATCCGATAGCCCTGCAGGAGTGCAAGGATGTCATAACAAGCCAGACAGCAGTACTGGAGACAACCTTCGAAAAGGTCTTCAGGCTGGTGTGTGAGGAGGACCTCACCGCCGGTGGAGAATCGCTGTGGGAGATACCCTTTGCAGCCGGCCGCGGACGTGTTGCATTTACATTTGCCGTGCAGCACAGGTCAGCCGACCAGTATACCGACCAGCCCAGGGGCGGATCAGCCGGTCCCCTTCCGTTTGTCTTCTATGATTTTGATGTGAAGGACACACGCCGCGATGTCACCTGCGTGCCTTATCAGTACGGTACGGCGGTGAACAATGTTGCAACCCAGGAGCTGCGTTCGCTCGGCAACTGGTGCTTCGGCAAATGGCGCTATGAGTGGATGAACAGGTTTGTAACATCAACCAATGACGACGGCCTCAACAAGATCTACCTGCGCTATGCCGAGGTGCTGCTGATGGCTGCCGAGATTGAAAATGAGCTGAATAACCTCTCAGGTGCGAAGGATTACCTGAAGCTTTTACGCCAGAGAGCCTTTGCCCCCGCCGACTGGCCTGCCAGGGTTGACGGGTACCTGAATGCCATCACCTCGAAGGAAGCTATGTTTGATGCCATAGTGGATGAACATGCCTTTGAATTCTGCGGCGAGATGGAGCGCAAATCGGCCCTCATAAGGTGGAACCTGCTGGGTTCCAAGATGGATGAGGCCCTGGTAAAGATGGATAACCTGCGCAACCTGGCCGGAGAGTATTCTGACGTGCCTGCAAACCTCTATTACAGGTATGTTGCCGATGAGGACGGCCAGAAGACAAAACTTGAGATCTACGGGCTCAACAGGGGAGAGACGGCTGACATGTCAGGTGAATACCCGGGCTTCGAGGAGTGGGTCACACCGGATGCCATCCCGGAAAGCAAGCGTACATCACTCTTCAGGAATGATCCGGACAGCCACCAGTTCTGGCCTATCTGGCAGGTGTTCATCGATGCCAGTAACGGAATGTTGAAAAATGATTATGGGTACTGATAAATCTATGATATGATGAAAGAGAGAATAAAAAATACAGCACTGTTCCTGGCGGCCTTTGCCCTTCTCATCTGCAGTGCATGCGATGATAAGATTGAGCCGATAATAGAGGAACTTGATTTCGACCGGGCGTTTACCCCCGTCGGGTTGACCGCTCAGATCAGTAACGTTACAACAGTCACCCTGTCATGGACAGCTGAAAAGAACACTGATCATTATGTTCTGGAGATATACGAGGGTACTGCCTTTGCCCCGGCATCGCTGCTGATTACAGAGGAGCTGGCGGGTGATGTTATCTCCTTTACCTACATCCTGCCTGCGGGAGACACCCAGTTTTCGGCACGGATCAAATCAGTCAGCTCCCTCAGCGGGGTGGCAGAATCAAAATGGGGAACCGTTGAATTCAAGTCTGCACCGGAAAACCTTTTCACTGATTATGTGAGCATGATGACGGGGCTGGGGGAATGCACAGTAAGATGGAAGCCCGGCGCCACGGCAACAGCATTGCTCTTCACCGCCGGAGGCAGTGATACATCCTATCCCCTTACGGCCGGTGATATCGCTGCCGGAGAAAAGACGCTGACGGCAGTGCCCAACGGTGACTATGAGGTGAAACTCATGAACGGCACCTTTGTCAGGGGCAGAGTCAACCTTCTCATTGAGGGTGACGTTCTGCTGCCGGCAGGAGGGGACCTCGCTGCAGCTATCGCTGCCATGGCTCCCGGCGGAGTGCTGGTACTGACCAACGGAGCCGACTATCCCCTGGTGGAAACCGACACCATCATGAGCAGCATCAAGATCAGGGGGCTGTTCCCGGAAGACCTGCCGACGATATATCTTATGACGGGCGGCGGAAACCACATGTTCGACGTTGATCCTGCCATGACATTTTCCGATTTTGTCATCTTTGAGAATGTCGACATAACCTGTCTTTATGACGGCGTAGGAGACACCAAACACCGGGGCGTGTTCGATGTCGAAGGCTCATCAGTCAGCCTGGGCTCGCTGATATTCAATAATTGCATTGTCAGAAACTCCGGACGAAGTGTGGTTCGCCTGCGCGGCCACGCTGACGGACAGGTAATAAATCATGTTGAGTTCAATAACTGCGTTATGTACGACTTCGCCTGGGACAGCCATTACGGGATGCTAAATCCGAATAACTCAAATGCCTCAATGGTCAATATCAGGTTCATCAACTCAACTGTCTATAATATCCGTGGCGGCATCATCAACTACGGATCAGGAACCGGGTGCGAGAGCGTCATAATAGACAACTGTACTTTTGACCAGGTCGCAATGGATGCCTCATCGGGCAGGTGGTTTATTGACTTTGGATCCTCAGGAACATCTGCAGGGACGATGACAATAAGTGACTGTATCATGGGACAGTCAAGTGCTGTAGCCAACGGTGTCAGACTTGGAGCGATGAACATGACAGTGACGGGATCGTACGCCACAGCCGACTTTACGGACATCAATGCACTGTACCTGGCTTCACTGATATCGTATGCCGGTACATCATCTGCTTTGTGGACTGACCCGTTAAACGGCGACTTCACCTTCATGGATGTTAATTTTGAGGGAGCGGGTAGTGCAGGAGCACCGCGCTGGAAACAGTAATAATTGACAGCAAGGGTTTTGTGTTAGAGTTAGGGTTATTCTGACGGACCGGGAGAGAGATACTCCTCCCGGTCCCCGGAATATTCAGACCCGGTTACTGACAGATCAATGAAAGTTCCCTTTACCATAGGTTCAATTCTGATTCTCCTTTCACCCGTCATCCTCATCTCATGCAGCCAGGGTGGTGAGGGAACCGCTGCAACGTACAGAAACCCTGTACTGCATGCCGACTACTCTGATCCGGATGTGGTCAGGGCAGGTGATGATTTCTACATGGTTGCCTCATCATTCAACTGTGTGCCGGGACTGCCGGTGCTGCACTCCACCGATCTTGTGAACTGGCGGCTGATCGGATATGCCCTTGAGAGACTGCAGCCCGAAGATTATTATTCTGATGTCAGGCACGGCGGAGGTGTATGGGCACCCTGTATAAGGATACATAACGGGGAGTTCTATATCTTCTACCCTGATCCCGATCACGGCATCTTCATGGTGAAGAGTGCCGATCCGGCAGGCCCGTGGTCAGAGCCGGTGACGGTAATGGAGGGCAGGGGACTTATTGACCCCTCTCCCCTGTGGGATGATGACGGCAAGGCATACCTCGCCTTTGCCTTTGCGGGCAGCAGGACGGGAGTGAAGAGCGTTCTCATGGTCTCCCGCATGAACCCTGACGGCACCGGCGTCTCAGGTGATCCCGTGATGGTATTTGACGGTCATGATGACAACCCTACCGTCGAGGGCCCGAAATTCTACAAAAGGAACGGATGGTACTACCTCTTTGCCCCGGCAGGAGGGGTCACCCGTGGCTGGCAGCTGGTGCTTCGTTCAAGGAGTGTTTTTGGACCCTATGAAGTCAGAAAGGTTATGCATCAGGGAGAGAGCGATATCAACGGTCCTCACCAGGGTGCATGGGTGACTGACAGGAAAGGCAGCGACTGGTTCATCCACTTTCAGGATAAGGGTGCTTACGGCAGGATCGTCCACCTGCAACCTGTGAGATGGATTGATGACTGGCCGGTGATCGGGGATGACCCGGATGGCGATGGAACCGGTGAGCCGGTAACAGAGTTCAGGATGCCCGACGGGAGAAGAAAACAGGAACAGGGAATGCTGCAAAGCAGCGAAAGTCAGGACGACAAGGAGACATCCTTGCAGGCTAAGGATGAATTGTATGACAGCATTAGGGTTCTGCAGGCCAGTGATGAATTCAACGCTGACAAAAGGGGGCTGCAGTGGCAGTGGCAGGCCAACCCGTCGGTCACCTGGGGCTATCCATCCAAAGCATACGGCTGCTACAGGCTGAACTGCATTAGCAGGCCCGACAGCATTGTTAACCTCTGGATGGTGCCCAGTCTCTTCCTTCAGAAACTGCCGGCAGAAGAGTTCACCGCTACTGCCCGCATGAGCTGCACCCTGCGGCATGAAGGGGAAGAGGCCGGTATGATTGTGATGGGTCGGGACTACCAGTATATCTCCATGAAACGTACTGACGGCAGACTCTTGCTGAGAGTGGTCAGATGCGTTGATGCTGACAGAGGTCAGCCGGAGGAGGTTCTCTTTTCGGAAGAGGCAGACAGTGATACGCTTTTTTTCGGTGTGAAGGTCACTGCGGGGGCCCGCTCTGTCTTCAGTTACAGCACAGACGACAAAACATATAAAGAAGTCGGCGAACCCTTTGCGGCACGTGAGGGAGTCTGGACAGGTGCAAAAATTGGTTTCTTTGCGCTGCGTGACGGTGCCACAAATGATTCAGGTTATACTGACCTCGATTGGTTCAGGGTAAAAACAGGAGATTAGAAGATGAAAGTGATTAGGATTTCAACAATGATACTGCTGGTGCTCCTTCTCTCGGCATTCATAGCTGAGCAGCCGCCAGAGCAGGGTAAACGGGCAGCAGGCAAAAAGATCACCGGGGTATGGCTTATCGGGGACTCCACGGTGGCCGATTACTCACTGGAGAAGGATTACCAGTTGAAGCGCTATCCCATCATGGGATGGGGCCAGGTCTTCCAGACATTCCTCTCCTCCGATTCCCTGAAACTGGTTAAGCATATTATCAGGACCGACAGTGCAATCGTTGAGGACAGGGCAAGGGGCGGCCGGAGCACACGCTCCTTCTTCGAGGAGGGGCGGTGGGCAGATATCTTCCGTTCCCTGCGTCGCGGTGACCTGGTACTGATGCAGTTCGGACATAATGACGCATCTGTAAATAAGGGCGAAAGGTATACCTCACTCACCGGATACAAGGAGTTTCTGCGGTTATACGTAAACCAGACCCGTGAGAAGGGAGCAGTTCCCATCCTTGTCACTCCCGTTGCACGAAATTATCCATGGAAGGATGGCAGGCTTGGGAACACCCACGGTGAATACCCCGGGGCCATGAAGGAGGTGGCGGCAGAGCTGGATGTCTTTCTGATAGATCTCACTTCACTGAGCATTGATTTCTTCAGCCAAAGGGGAAGGGATTATGTGACATCTGCCTACTTCATGAATTTCCCTCCCGGTATTTACCCTGGTTATCCTGACGGCAGCAGTGACAACACCCACTTCCAGCCCGCGGGAGCCACCGCGGTGGCCTCCCTGGTCTTCGGGGCCATGAAGGATCTGAAGGCCCCGGCAGAATTGCCGGCGGCAGTTGGCGCTTCAGACAGCCGGCAGGTTTACAGCGGACCTTCAGGGGAGATCTATCGCGATCTGGAGTTTGAAATGCCCCAGGTAATTGAGCCACAGATACCGCTTAACAGCGTAAGCATTACCGAGTTTGGCGCTGTGGGCGACGGCATCGTGCTGAACACCGGGGCCTTCCGTAAGGCTATAGAGGCGGTCTCATCAAAAGGGGGAGGCACGGTTGTGATACCACGGGGCATGTGGCTCACAGGGCCGATCATACTCAAAAGCAACATCCGCCTTCATGCCGAAGAGGGAGCACTCATCCGGTTCAGTCCTGACAAAAGCCTCTATCCCCTGATAGAGACCAGTTTTGAGGGTTACAACACTGTAAGGTGCATCTCGCCGATATACGGAAAGGATCTTGAGAACATTGCCTTCACGGGCAGGGGTGTGTGGGACGGCAGCGGCGACGTCTGGAGGCCGGTGAAAAGAGATAAGCTGCCTCCGCCGCAGTGGAAAGAGACAGTGAAGTCGGGAGGGGTTGTGAGCGATGATGGGAAGACATGGTACCCTTCAGAATCATACATGAAGGCCCAGGAGATGAGCGAGATGAATGTGCCGGTCATGAGAGGGAGTATTGAAGAGTACGAGAGCATCAGGGATTTTCTGCGACCGGTAATGATGAGCCTGGTGGGCTGCAAAAAAATCATGATCGACGGCCCCGTCTTTCAGAACTCACCGGCATGGTGCCTCCACCCGCTGATGTGCGAGGATCTGACAGTCAGGAACATAACCGTGAAAAACCCGTGGTACTCGCAGAACGGTGACGGCATCGACATCGAATCGTGCCGTAACGTGCTTCTGTACGACAGTAACTTCGACGTGGGTGATGATGCCATATGTATCAAATCGGGCAAGAACAGGGACGGAAGGGAGAGAGGCATGCCGACAGAGAACCTCGTTATCAGGAACTGCATAGTATACCATGGCCATGGCGGTGTCACGATAGGGAGTGAGATGTCAGGCGGAGTAAGAAATGTCTCTGCTTCAGGATGCACCTTCATGGGCACCGATGTGGGTATCCGCTTCAAGAGTAACCGCGGCAGGGGCGGGGTGGTAGAGGACATCTGGTTCAGTGATATACTGATGACAGACATACCGACACAAGCTGTCTCCTTTAACCTCTACTACGGGGGGCTGTCGGTCTCGGAACAGCTGGCACGGGGCGACAGTACGATGACTGCAGAGGGTGATATACCCCCTGTGACCGAAGAGACACCGCATTTCAAAAATATCTCGATGAAAAACATCATCTGCCGTGGAGCACAGCAGGCTCTTTATCTCCAGGGGCTTCCGGAGCTCAACCTCGAGAATGTGACCATGGAGAATATTGATATGTCGGCTGAGAACGGCCTGACCTGCATAGATTCAAAGAATATCACCATTAAAAACCTAAGGCTGGAAGTGGCAAATGAGCCGGCGCTTTTGTTTGTGAACAGCAGCGATGTCAATATTCTTAACTTTACTGTGGCCGAAGATGGTGACATCCTCTACGATGTCAGTGGCGACAGGTCGCGTAACATCACGGTGGAAACCGTCACCGCCGACGGCACTGTGACAGTCAGAACCTTGAGATGAGGATAGTTTATTTCATATTCCTGCTGCTGTTCCCTGCCATGCAGGCCGTTACGGCTCAGCTGCCGGCCTTCCCGGGAGCTGAGGGTTACGGTCGATATGTGACAGGAGGCAGGGGAGGTGATGTATATATTGTAACCAACCTGCAGGATTCGGTAACCAAACCACCTGAAGGCTCACTGCGCTGGGCGCTGAACAAGGAGAGTCCGAAGACCATCGTCTTTGCCGTCTCAGGGACCATTGAGCTGAAGCGGAGGCTGAACATCTCAAAGGGTGATGTCACCATTGCGGGTCAGACGGCACCGGGAGAGGGCATCTGTCTGAGCGGAGAGACGGTCTCCATTGAGTCGGACAATGTGGTCATAAGACATATAAGGTTCAGGTGCGGCAATGAGGTTCCAGGCGAGGAGCCCAGGGACGCCATCTCATGCATAAGGCAAAAGAACATAATCGTTGACCACTGCTCCATGAGCTGGTCGGTGGATGAGGCTGCCTCCTTCTATGATGTTGAGAATTTCACCCTCCAGTGGTGCATCATCGCCGAGAGTCTCTATGACGCCGGTCATCCCAAGGGTGAGCATGGCTACGGTGGCATCTGGGGAGGTAAGGGTGCCACATTCCATCATAACCTGCTGGCGAGTCACACAAGCCGCCTGCCGCGGTTCTGCGGGGCACGATATCATCCTGACACGCGTGAGACGGAGCTGGTCGATTTCAGGAACAACGTCATCTTCAACTGGGGATTCAACAGCTCCTACGGAGGAGAAATGGGGCAGCAGAACATGATCAACAACTACTACAAACCCGGTCCGGCAACGAAGAAGGACGTTTTATTCCGTATTGTTGAGCCCTGGGACACAGTTGGCAGATGGCACGTCAGCGGCAACTGTGTTGCAGGCAGCAGGAAAATCTCTTCCTCCAACTGGGCAGGAGGGGTGCAGGGCGATTATGCCGGTCATGCAGCCATAAGGGCAGATGAGCCCTTCCCGGTTGCTCCGGTGAAAACCACCACCGCGAGAAGAGCTTACCGTGCCGTGCTGAAAAATGCAGGCGCCACCCTGCCAGGCCGTGATGCACATGATACAAGGATCATCTCGGAGGCCAGGTCCGGAAGATGTGCCTACGGCGATTCATACGGTCCCGCTACAGGCATCATTGATTCTCAGAACAGTGTTGGCGGATGGCCTCTCCTGAAGACATACAATGTGCAGCCCGACAATGACAGGGACGGGATGGCCGATGCATGGGAACTGAAAAAGGGATTGGATCCTTCCGATCCTTCCGACCGCAATGTGATTGCAAAGTCGGGTTACACCATGCTGGAAGAATACATCAACGGTCTCAGATGACATTTTTGTTTTAATTTCGCAGAAATGGTCATCATAAGTGGTTAAAAGACTCCTTCTTTTGATATTGCTGCTACTCAGTGTTCTGCCCGACGGCAACATCATGGGGCAGACATACGGCAAGAGGCTTAGCATCCCGGAACGTGATCCGTCGGCCGAGACCGGATCAGCCTTCATGGCACGGATCGCAGACCTACCCCTGGCAGAGCGTGAGGAGGAGATATTCACGGCTGTAGCAGATGGAAATATCCCGCGATTTATCAGGCAGACGGTGACCCTGAGGGGTGAGTTTGATGATGCTGAGGGCAGGAAGCATACCCTTGAGTATGCTGTTATGCCTGACTATCTGGCCATCGGCAGTGATGACGACTTCTGCCGTGTCCCGATGAACCCCCGCACCGCACAGCGACTGGCGGACCTGTTCGGCGCTTCGCTGCTGACGGCAAAGCTGAGTGATCATATCTGGTCGCAGGCAGATGTGAAGCTTGATCCTTTCTTTTACAAGCCTGTCGGCAATGCGAATACTCTGGTGACAAAGTTTGAGGAGCACAATGTGCAGATTGAGAAGCAGCTGGCTGAGGCAGGCGGCAGTCACGGGCAGCTGGTTGCGGGGATCAAGAAGGATGTGATCATCTCCTCGCGTCTCGCAGAGCAAACTGACAGGGTGGTGATCTACGGCTGGCACTGGCCTGACGGCAGTCACATCCAGCCCGTCTACAGCGGGCATGTATGGTGGTATGTTGATTACAGTCACGGCATCAGGTTTATGAACAGACAGGTACTGATTGACGGCCGTCCTGAAGATGTGAGGGAGATTCTCAGGGATCCGGTGCTCTTCAGGATACTCAGCAATGAGGATTTGCCGATGGAAATGCCATTTTACCCGGTGGGACAGGCCCCGGACAGGAATTAATTTAGTAACTTGGGGGCTCCTGAAGTATTAATCAAAAAAGTATTATCATGGAAATTATCGTCAGTCTTCTTATCGGTGCTGCTGCAGGGTGGCTTGGCAGCGTCATCTTCAAGGGCAGCGGCCTGGGCCTGCTTGGCAACATCATTGTGGGTATTATTGGAGGCCCGATTGGTTACTGGCTGCTTGGCAAGCTGGGTGTAAGCTTTGGTGGCGGGTGGATAGGCGCTATTCTAACCGGTGCAATAGGTGCCATAATCATACTTTTTCTCTTTAACCTGATCTTCAAGAAGAGATAAACATTCCTTTTGCAGACAAGTCAGGATCAGCACAACAATCGGGTGCCGGTCTTGTTGCCGGCGTCCTTTGCAGAACGGTCTCACGACAACTGCCGATTTGGTTACTGCAACTCTTTATATCCTGGCCCCCTGACGACTCTGCCGGGGGTGGCTCCGGTATGCTCTCCGTCGCGAAGAACCTGCACGCCGTTGACAATAACGTGTGACATACCGGTGGAAAGCTGATGCGGATCCTCAAATGTTGAGTGATCCTGTATTCCGGCAGGGTCAAAGACCACCACGTCTGCATAGTAGCCCTCCTTCAGTGCACCGCGCCTTTCAATCTTCATGGTGGCCGCCGGGAGTGAGGTCAGCCTGCGCACAGCCTCCTCAAGAGAGATGACCTGTTCATCGCGCACATATTTTCCCAGCAGCCTTGCAAAGTTACCGTATGCACGGGGGTGGGTGGCCGACTTCAGAAAGACTCCTTCGGGTGCCATCGACTTGCCGTCGGAGCCGAAGCTCATCCAGGGCTGCGCAATCTGCCTCCTCAGATTGTCCTCCGACATGGAGAAGAATACGGCAGATACGTTGCTGCCATCGTCTATCACGAGATCCATTACCGTCTCTTCAGGCGATGTGCCTCTCATGGCTGCTATCTCCGCAAGCGTCTTGCCCTGCAGGTATTTCAGTGAATCGGTATTGAAGCCTATGACCAGTACTCTTTCCGGGGAGCCCTGTTTTCTCATGATGGTCTTTATGATCTCCGGTCCCACAACCTTCCTTACTTCCGGATCCTTCAGCCTGTCGACCCACTTCTCGAAGCCGCCCTCCTGCACCCACTCCGGCATCAGGATGCCAAGGCCGGTGGAGCTTGCCGGGTAGTTGTACATGTCGGCAGTGATATGGAGGCCTGCCGCCCTTGCCGAGTCGATCTTTGCGATGGCCACGTCAAGTTTTCCCCAGTTGGTCCGTCCGACCTGCTTGAGGTGGTAGATTTCAGCCCTGATCCCTGTCTCGTGAGGTATCCTGAGAAAATCGTCAATGGCCTCAAGAAAAGTGTCATCCTCATTACGTATGTGGGAGATATACATACCGTCGTACTTCTCTGCCTCCCGGCACAGCTCAATGAGCTCCTCCGTTGAGGCAAAGCTTGCGGGGATATATTCAAGTGCCGAGCTGACGCCTATGGCTCCCTCCTCCATGGCCTGCCTCACGAGCAGCTTCATCGAGTCCATCTCGGCAGCAGTGGGAGGCCGGTCGTCGTACCCCACCCTGTGTATCCGAAGTGTTGCCGTGCCTACAAACGAGGCTATGTTTGTTGATACACCCCTGGCCTCAAGATAATCGAGGTATTCGCCCAGGGTAGTCCACTCAATATCATACTTAATATCTCCCTGTGAGGCCTTCATCTCCTGCTTCATGCTCTCGCTCCAGGGGCCCCACGAGTCGCCCTCGCCCATCACCTCCAGCGTCACCCCCTGGCATATGTCGCTCATTGACCTGCCATCCTCTATGAGTGATTCGACGGCCCAGCTAAGCATATTTATGAAGCCGGGAGCAACGATCATACCCCGCGCATCTATCACCGTGCGGCCGCGTGCATTTGTCAGATCACCCACGGCAGCGATTGTATCACCTTTGATGCCGACATCACCGGTGAAGGCCTTCGATCCCGAACCGTCAATTATTTCTCCGTTCCTGATCAGGAGATCATACCTGTCAGAATCTGTACATCCGTAAATAAGGAAGAGAATGGGCAGAAAAACTTTTAAAAATGACATAATAGCAAGAAATTTATGTAAAAATTAGTGTAATTACGCTCTTACAAATTTAAAAATTTTCACAAGACCGACACTTTTTTGACCTTCGGCAATAATTTGTATGACATATTAAACAGGCCATTTGATTCATTTTTCCAATCAGGGCAGAGCCGGCATGTGTTCTCTGTTTCCCATCAGATGGGCTTGCCAGTTAAATTTTAAGACTCCATAAGCTCTATGTTGAATAACAGATATGATGTATTATAAATTTTTTTTGTGAATGTCAAAAAACATGTAACTTGTACCGTGCAAACCTTAAAACTAACACTCTAATTAATGAAAAAACTAATCTTCATTGTTTTGTCGGTGTTCCTGGTGAATGCCGGCATGGCTCAGACACAGGTTACCGGAACGGTAACTGCTTCGGAAGATGGTTCTCCGATCCCATATGCGGTGGTACTGCTGAAGGGATCGCGCGGAGTGGGGACCAACACTGATGCTGACGGACGTTACAGCCTCAGCAATATTCCTTCTGACGGTGTGCTGGTATTCAGCTACGTCGGTTACAAAACGCAGGAGATTCCTGTAGCCGGAAGGACAGTCATCGATGTTGTGATGGCGACTGATGCTCTTGCTCTTGACGAGGTCATTGTTGTGGCCTACGGAACATCCACACGGGGTACCTTCACCGGTGCTGCCAGTGTTGTAAAGGCCGATGCCATCAGGGATGTTCCGACTCTCTCATTTGAGAATGCCATGGGTGGCAAGATCGCCGGTATGCAGATTACCACACTATCAGGACAGGCAGGATCGACCTCTTCAATCAGGGTTCGTGGTATCGGCTCTATGAACGCTTCCAACGAGCCTTTGTATGTTGTTGACGGTGTGCCTGTCATCTCGGGTAACGTCACGCAGATGGGCATCTACACGTCAAATAACGTGATGAGCACTATTAATCCCAATGACATTGAATCTATCACCGTTTTGAAAGATGCTGCCGCCTCTTCCCTTTACGGGTCAAGGGCTGCCAACGGTGTCATAGTCATTACCACCAAGCAGGGTAAGCAAGGTAAGCCTGTCATCTCATTCAAGTCTTCAGTGGGACTGACACCATCTTTTGCCACTGACAACTTTGAAACCGCAAGCCCGGAGGATCAGGTCAGGCTGTATTACGAGAACTTTTGGAATGCAGGCGTATACAGTTATGGAGACACTCAAGAGGAAGCCAGTGAAAGTGCACTCTATCAGCTCAACCGGAGGTTCAACAAACACGGTTACATCTTCACTGCTCCTGACAACACGATAAATTCGCTGACTATTTCGGGCGAGAGGGCCGGTAAATATTACGACTGGGATAAGGAGCTATTCCGTACAGCTGTCTTTCAGTCATATGACCTTTCGGTGAGCGGAGCAACAGAGTCATCAAGCTATTACACCTCCTTTTCATACACCAATGAGTTAGGGCGCAGTGTGATAAACAATTTTAACCGTATCACAGGCAGAATTAACTTCTCGCAGAAGATTGGCAAGTTCATTGAGTTTACCACCAATGTGAACCTTTCAAACAGCGGTAAGGAGGGGTTCAATGACTCACGTTCCACCGGAGCCAACTACTTCCTGCAGAGCCGGAACCTGCTGTGGCCGCTTTACTGGCCAACAGATTACCAGACGGGTGAACCCTGGACAGCCAGGTTTGGAAGTTATGCCTACAACCCTGTTTACTACAATGACCAGTGGGAAAACAGTTCCAAGACACTGCGAATGCTTGCAAATGAAACTGTGACGGTGACGATACTTCCTGAACTGATATTCAAGTCGATCCTGTCATATGACAATGCCAATACAGCAGATCATCTTTATTTCAGTCCGCTGCACTTCAGCGGTTCCAATGATAACGGTTCGATTACTGAGAGCAATACCAATGTCAACAAGCTGGTCTCATCCACCACATTAAATTACAACAAGGAGATTGCATCACGGCATAATGTGAATGTTCTCCTTGGCTGGGAGGCTGAGCGTAACCAGACTGACTACCAGAGGGCTTCGGGAACCAATCTTCCCACCAGTGCCCTGCATACGGTGGCCACAGCCGGCAAGCTTGATGCAAATGCCTATTATTGGGGCAACACCATGCTCTCAATGCTGTCGCGTGCCGAGTATAACTTCAATGACAAATACTACGCTTCTGCCTCTTTCAGGCGTGACGGTTCATCACGCCTCGGACCGGAGACCCGCTGGGGTAACTTCTGGTCCCTGGCAGCATCATGGCGTATTGACCAGGAGGCCTTCATGGATAATGTGGGGGTTATTTCAGGACTCAGGCTACGGGCTTCATACGGTGTTAACGGCACCCTGCCGATGGCCAACTACGGATGGCGTTCACTGACGAGCTACACCTCCAAATACATGGAGGAACCAGGTGGCGGTGTAAGCACGGCCGCTGATGCCAACCTTTCATGGGAGACCAGCTACACATACAATATTGCACTTGAGTTCGGGCTGCTGGATGACAGGATTGGCGGTACCGTTGAGTTCTTCAACAGGGATTCAAGGGATCTTCTGCAGGACGTGCCCATCTCGATGGTCACAGGCTTCTCGTCGACACTCAAGAACGTTGGTGAGATAAACAACCGTGGTATTGAATTTGAACTCTACGGTGATATCATGCGCAGAAGCGACTTCACCTGGACCGCCGGACTTACTGCATCGCATGTCAAGTCCACCGTTACAAAGCTCTATGGCGGTCAGGATATTGTGTGGTGGGATCCAACGGGTGACGACTCCAGGGCACGCTTTATCTACAAAGAGGGTGAATCTACGCTCGCACTCTACGGACCGGAGTGGGCCGGAGTGGAAGATGAGACCGGGAAGAACGTCTGGTTCCTGAATAACGAAGAGACACCCGACCTGACAGTTGACGGGCGCCCTGCCACATATGATTACACCAATGCGGAAATGGTCATATTTGGCGACATTCATCCATGGCTTTTCGGAGGATTGAACACCGATTTTGGCTGGAAGGGTTTGGGTCTCTCACTCAATTTTGCCTATAAGCTTGGAGGAAACACATTTGACTTTGCCGGTAAGGATTGCAATGACGACGGATATTATTGGGAAAGGATAATGTCTCAATGGGCCTATGACAACAGGTGGACACCCGAAAACAAGACCTCCCTTTATCCACAGAGGGTTGCTATTGACATGGAGGATGTCAACCAGAGGAGCAGCAGGCATATGCACCCGGCTGACTATCTGAGGCTGAAGAGCATCACACTCGGGTATACAATACCCGGCGAAATTGTCAGTAAGATAAAACTCTCGGGTGTGAGGGTATATTTCAACGGTGCCAATCTATGGACACTTGCAGCGCACAAGGTGTATGACCCTGAAGTAAACGAATATGGTACCAGGGGTTGGGAACTGCCCATCGGCAAGACTTACACATTCGGTATTGAAGCCAGTTTCTGATCACAAAAGCTACGAAAATGAAAAAGATAACAACGATAATTACAGTACTGAGCATCTTACTACTGGCCTCCTGTGAAGGTTTTCTGGATGTCAAGCCAAGTAACTATGCTGCAGCTGAGACCTCAATAACAAATGAGGCCGACGCCGAGGTGGCGATAAACGGCCTGATGAGGAAGATGACATCGTCAAATTACTATGGCAGGAACTATGTCATCTACGGTGATGCCAAAGGTGGTGATTTTGCATTACGGTCGCAGGGAAGAGGGCTCGACGCACTCTACACCTTCAACCATTCAGCCACATCCAACTCCTATTCCGGTTTCTGGTCGCAGATATATCACAATATTCTGCAGGCCAACAACCTGCTTGCAAACATCGCCAAGATCGAGGAGGCAGGCAATGCAACTGACGATCTGAATGAGTTCAAGGGTCAGGCTTTAACAGCCCGGGCACTTATGTATTTTGATTTGGTCAGGATGTACGGCAAGCCTTACAACATGGATAAGGCATCATTCGGTGTTCCACTGATACTCGAACCTCTTGATGCTTCCGCACAGCCTACCAGGGCCAGTGTTGAGGCAGTATACCAGCAGATCATGAAAGACCTTACTGATGGTGCACCGCTGCTTTCAACTTCTTCGGAGGACGGCTATCTTAATTACTACGCCAACCTGGCAATACAGGCAAAGGTTAACCTCTTCATGGAGAACTACACCGCAGCCCTTGCCGCAGCTGAGGAGATAATAAATGACGGACCCTATTCTCTGTATTCGAATGAGGAGTGGGTTGATTCATGGTCCAACGAGTTCGGATCAGAATCCATTTTTGAACTCGGCATATATACGGATGAGGCTGATCTGGGCAGCGGATCGCTTGGGTTCTATCTCCTTCGCCTCGGCACCGTCAAGAATGCCATGGGTTGGTTCATGGCCAGCGATTACTGGATCACACGTATGAGTCAAGACCTGACTGATGTGCGCTGGGGTATAATGGATTACGATGAATCATCCTCGGGAAGGTTCGGCTCATGCAGGAAGTACGCAGGAGTGGATCTTGCCGGAGACAAAGGTTCAACTTCAGCGGTCAACGTAAAGGTGATAAGGCTTTCCGAGATCTATCTCATTGCAGCAGAGTGCGCCCTTGGTCTTCCTACCCCTGACAGGGTGAAGGCTGCCGGTTATCTTAACGAGATACGTAAGCGGTCACCGGCATTGGCTCCGGCTGATGAGACTACCGTTACTCTCGATATGATAATGGATGAAAAGAGCAAGGAACTCTTTGCCGAGGGTCACAGGTACTTTGACATGCTGAGACTTAACAGGACGATAGAGTTTAATGATGAGTTCATCACCCCTGCTGTTGTCATCATACATCGCGATAAGACAATCACCAGGGATTTCTACAAGATTATTCTTCCGATTTCGCAGACTGAGATTGATGCCAACCCGGCAATTGCCAGTCAGCAGAATCCAGGTTACTAGAGTTAGATTTGGGTTAACTGAGAAGGTGAAGGGCGTCCCTCCGGGGGCGCCCTTCATGATTCTGTGAGGCTGTTGTCTGCATATCCGCCCTATCTGCGGATCACAATGTAACCGCTGAGAGAGAGGCCGTTTTCCGACGTGAGCACATAAAAATATGTATCGTCAGGAAGAGCCTTGCCGTTATAATCTATACCGTACCAGTTATTGTCATAATCGGCTGTCTCATAGACAATCATCCCCCGTCTGTCGAACACCGTGAACTCGGTTTTCCCCAGAGCCTCAATGCCCTCGAGGAAGAAGAAGTCATTCCTGCCGTTCATATCTGGGGTTATCAGAGTGGGGACCGTCAGGTTACGTACAGTTATCATCAGGTAGTCGAAGCCGGGAGGGCAGGCGCTGTTGGAGACAGACCATTTCAATATGTTTTCACCCATGGAAAGATCGGTGACCCGTGTGGCCGGGTCGTTGGGATTTTCAAAGAGGCCCGAGCCCTCCTCCGTTGTCCAGGTGCCTGTTTCACCTGCCCCGGGGGGAACTGCATTCAGGGTGGCATGAAACATATAGGTAAGAGTCTGGTCAGGACCGGCATTGGCTGTAGGAGATTGGAGTCCTGTAACGGTAACGGGACTTACCGATGAGCAGCCACCGCTGATGGTTCCCCTGATGTAATATGTCCCTTCAGGGGCTGCAGAGGGTGTTGTCATGGGTTCCGTTGCCCGGGCGTCGACCCAGTAGGTGTAGGTGAGGTTGGGGGTTGAACCTGCAGTTACGGCCGGCAGAGTCAGGTCAGCCGTGCCCGGCGAGCATACCGGTGGCGGATTGGTGATCACCAGAGTCGGGAAGGGTCCCGGCTGCGGATTGATTACCACCACCGTGGAGACGGCAGAGGTGCAACCGGCACTGTTGGTGACAGCGAAGTTATATGATCCGGGGTTGAGCCCGTCGACAGTGAAGGAGGTGCCTGTGCCCGTGGTGGTCACGGTCCCCGGAAACCGTGTCAGGGTCCATTGACCCTCTGCCGGCAATCCGTTAAGAATGACACTGCCGGCAGGCACTTCACATGTGGGCTGGGTTATTGTTCCCGGCACCGGTGGAGTGGGTGTGGATGGCTGCGGATCGATGACAACTTCAGCTGAAGGAAGTGAGGTGCAGCCGTCAGAGTTGGCGACGGTGAAGGTATAGGTTCCTGCCTCAAGACCGGTGAGGGTGATAGTCACCCCGGTGCCGGTGTAGATGATTCCTTCGGGATATCGTGTCAGGGTCCATGATCCTGCAGGTGGCAGCCCGGACAGCACCACCATACCTGTAGATACGTTACAGTTAGGCTGAGTAATACTGCCGGGCACAGGTGCTGCCGGAACAGACTGACCCTGTTCAATTACTACAGGCTCTGACGGCTCGGAGACACATCCTCCTTCAATACTGACGATAAAAGTATAGGTGCCTGGCTCCAGGCCCGTGTAAGTGTATGTCGACCCGCTGCCTGTGACAGTCTCCCCGTCAGGCAGGCGCGTAAGGGTCCAGGTCCCGTTGGAGGGCAATCCCTCCAGAACCACACTTCCATATGGCTCTTCACAGGTCGGAAAGGCTATGCTGCCAATTTTTGGGGGATCGGGAGCGATGCAACCGATCTTTATCATGTAATCCTCCACCTCACCATCGGAGGCAGTGCCGGTGGGGCTGCTAATTCGGGGACCTATCCGGAAACGGGCATAGGTGGGCCTTGTGACAATGGCATCTGACGGAACAGTAACCGACAGGGGAAATGTTGATGATCCTCCTTGCACTCTCTGGTTGTCGGCAATACGTTCATCCTTATCAGAGAAATCCCCGTCTCCGTTCCAGTCGATCCAGACGTTGAGGTAACCGGTCCTGTACCAGGATTCCTCCACCGTTCTGACAGGAATAGTAATCTTATCCCCCGGTTTCATCTCCGGGAATGTCACTCCGTCCTCATCATCAAACCCATTACGGTCATCGCCGTCCGCCTCATCTGAGAACTGGCTTGCTGCTTCGCCGTCAGGGATAGAACCCATATATAACCAGCTGCTGATGACATGGTCTGCCGAACCGTAAGTTGACGGGGCATCTCCGTAATCGTTTGGATAATCCTGCTGAGGGAAGACCAGCAGCATACCTCCATCAGCATGCGAAAGGCCTGCCGGCTCTGTGGTGAAACTGCCGTCAGCGAGCGTAAGGAAAAAGATAGAGACAAGTGACGCAAACAATATTTTTTTAACCGATATTTTAGTCATTGCATCTTCATTAACAAATCTTACCCGCAAAGGTTGGGCCGAAACCCTACAATTTAGGACCGTTTGCTCTCTTCTGCAAAGATAATTTGATATGCCTGAATCTGTACATTTTTCATTTACACTCTGTAAGAGCGATTTTATGAGGCCCTGTGGCAGCATAAGATGCTATTGGTCAAAAAATCCTTTTTGACGAATTACAGCAATCAGTTGACAAGTATCAGGAGATTATTGACCTGGCAGGGCAAAAATAAATTTGGATATGACTCCGGTGTGTAATAATTTTAGCATCCTGATATTAAAACTGTAATATTTAAAGACGGACTTACAAACTGAAAGAAAGCAAAAAATTGAGGAGGAAGAGACTATGAAAGAAAACATCAATCGCAGTACGCCTGCATCCGGTGCCGTTTATGGGCTGGGGCTGATAGGCGCAGCCATCTATTTCATCTCCACAGCCACAGGGTTCTGGATGGGCGTGCTGGGATTCCTGAAGGCAATCGTCTGGCCTGTTTTCCTGGTGTTGGAAGCATTCAGGAGCCTGGGGGCATAATCACCTGCCGGGAAAAGCCTGTCTCCTGCATATGTAGCAGCATCGCTGACAGTTGATCGGCCACGACGTGCTTTCATAGGGGGTAAAGGAGACTATTCTGCAGCGATTTCCTTCTGGGTCTCCCCGCAGTAACGGCATATCTTTGCCGATAGCTGTATTTTTTCACCGCAGTTGGGGCATTCCTTATGGTCGCCGGCACCCGACATCAGCCTCTCTTTCTCTACGGAGATTATTCCCTGGAAGAGGTTGAGTTCCGTATCGGTGATGAATTTCACCGGCTGGGCAATGCTGCCTCCGGCATACTCTATTATCAGGTAACGTTTCCGCAGTTTAATAATGAGGAAGACGCCTGCTGCTATCAGCAGGGCTGCAATGATCAGCATGATTATCATTGACTCGGTCACATCTGACAGAAGCCCGAGTATTGCTGCAATGAGACCCAGGCAAGCCAGAACGGATCCCGGAAGAGGTTTGATTATCTCCTTGCTGGTTGTTCCCGTCACATCCTCAAGGCTGACAATTTTCTTACCCCTGTTTGTCCTCAATCCGCCGCCATGAATCCTGAGACCTGCCTCATACAGTTTTCCCACCTGGTATACCCTCCTGTCGGAGATGATCACAGCAGAATCTGAAAGATCGTCATCAATAAGGAGTGATGAAAAATAGTCCTGACCCAATATCGCCATGAATTTCTCGTGCTGTGACGCAAAGAGGCTTTTGTAATTGTACTTCATTGATATTTGTCAGTTACACCAGGAGAGGGAATAACGTTCAATCCTCGCTATACATGTCAGCAAATTTCGCGAAATAACCTTATAATCCGCATGTTTGCGAATACAAATGGCAATAATTTTGACCAACATTGGAGAGGAGTGGACAAATGCACAATGTTCATAGATTACACTGCCGGGCAGCGCTGACCTGTGGAAGCTTATGCAGTGTAATTACTCGAAATGAAACGATAGCACCCAGATTCGCGACCTCAGTTTGTCGATGGAGTTGCAGTATTCAGGGTAATCGGGATGGGGGTCATGAGCCAGGACGTCGGCGATGCCGTTTGACATCTTGAGCTCCACGGAAAGCTTGATATGAGACAGGGTGAAATCCATCCCCGTACCCACTTCCCAGTATAGGTCAGGACGGTTAAGACGGAGGTAGACGGGTCTTTCCAGGCGATATTTCTCCTGTGCATAGAAGTCGTAACGATAGTTTACACCGCCAATGACGTAAGGTTTTATGTTACGCATCCGCCAGCCATATTTTAACTGGATGGGGAGCTCGATGAAGCTTGATTCTATCTTCTGAGGCCCGTAAACCGTATCGGTTACGCGGTCAGAGTCAAAATTTATCATTCTCTGTCCGAACGAAATGCCCGGCAGCAGCCTGATGTCAAAGAACTGGTTCAGCCTGAAATTGGCAATGAGGTGGATGTTGATGCCGGGGGAGGGATTACTCTTCGAAGGATAGAGAGAATCGTATGCCATGAACTGTTCTGAGGGATCTATCCTGAAGGTCATTGCATTTAGTCCGAGGCTGTACCCCATGTTGAAGAACTTCTCATCATCCCACGGGTCGATGATCTCAGCCG
>JAVEXM010000077.1:0-13709 GCA_034004025.1 Bacteroidales bacterium | reverse complement strand
CCTTTCATCGATACTGTCTCAGGCTTCTTGTTGGGCACCTCAATACCCACCGTACCCCTTCCGGGTATGGGAGCGATGATCCTGATTCCCAGGGCCGAGAGGCTGAGGGCTATGTCGTTGTCAAGCGATTTGATGCGGTGTATCTTCACACCCCTGTCAGGCACCACCTCGTAAAGGGTGACGGTAGGACCTACAGTGGCAGATATCTGCCTGATGGTTATCTTATGGTCAGAGAGGGTCTTGGTGATTATCTCCTTGTTGGCGTTTACCTCGTCTGTAGTTGTGGTTGCCGTGCTCCGGTAGTCGCGCAGCAGGGCCAGCGTGGGGAACTTGTACCGCGGCAGGGATAGACGGGGATCAAAGGGCGGGAGGTCGATAACCGGTTCATCGTCGTCGACCGGCTCCACAGATACCGGTTTTTTATTGCCACCGATGACATTCACGATGGGTCTCTCTTCAGGCACCTCCGGTGGCCTGTAAAAGTCATCGATGGGGTCGGTCTCCTCTTCATCACCCCTGAGAGGCTCATCCTCAACCGAGGGGAAGTTCTCTTCGGGTTCCACCCTGGCCTCATCCGTGACTATATTTTTCTTCCTTCCTTCACCGGAAAAGGCTGAGGCTCCTGCCCTGGCAACTGAGGCAATTGGTTTTCTCAGGACCTGAGGGCTGACATGAAGGGCGAATACAAGGTATGCTATCGTGATTACAAGCAGCGCTGCACCGGTTCCTACCTTTCCCAGGATGTCATTCATCCTTGTAGCCACGATATACCCGAACTCGCCTCCGGGGCCGGACCCGAGGAAGGTCGACTGACCGGCAACGAAACCAAGTATTGCCGAGACCAGCACTGTAGCCAGAAGGAAGCGGAGGATGTTTTTGCCGAGCCGGAAGTATCTGACCCTGAGCAGGGCAAGGCCTATGGCTCCAATTATAAGGGGCAGGAAGAATGATCCCAGGCCAAATCCGTTGTAGATGAAATAGTGACTGATCTTAAACCCTGCCTTGCCGCCCCAGTTCCTGTATGCATACGATGCGTCTTCAGGCTGAGGCCCCAGAGAGCTCTGGTCTGAAGTTCCTGTCATTACATAGGAAATGAATACGACCAGCATGTAGAGAGCAAAGACAAGCAGAATAAGACCTGCAATGAACCTCAGGTTCTCACCTGACGGGTTGCTGGCAGGACTTTTCTTCCTGGATGATGAACCGTTGTTTTTCTTCTGTTTGCCCATAAAGCAGCAAGGGTGTTTCTGATCCTCAGAGAGCTGTAAAATGAATAGCAAAGGTAAAAAAAATGGTTGAGCCGGAGATTAATATTTTTAAAAGGAGATCATTTTGAGAATAAGAGCATTCAGGAAACTGGCCGGTACCTTTTTATAGTTGCTCTTCTTTTCGAACTCCTTGTCGGGGATATCTTTTCTGAGTACCTCATCAGCCGTAAACTGCAGCTCTGCATCGCCGATAATGTAAAAGAAGTCCATCAGCACTCCGTCAACATCCCGGTAGGGAGTCATACGGTTAGGATTCTCCGCTTTGATCTCATAGGTATACCAGATATGCCTGGTGCTTTCGGAACCGGGGATATCTACCCTGGCCTGGCGGCAGTTGAAGCCGCATATTACAGATCTCCTTCCTGTGTCGTGTACAGTCATGCCTTCCATAGCCGAGAAACCGGGCTGAATGTCTCTGTAGTTGCCCTCAAAATAGTACTTAAAGCTGAGCAGGTTGAGATAAGTGTCATAGATGTTCTCCCCGGGGTTGATAACAGTTGTAATGCCTGTGTTTCCGATAGGTGCCTTGAGACTTGTACTGATAAGGTCACTCTTAAATGCTATCACCAGCTCTTTCGGCAGCAGATCGCTTGACAGGGAGGAGGGGTTGCTGACATACCTGATATTGTACCATATTTCACCCTCTCTCATGTTCTTGTACCCCACATCGCCCCTGCAGGAGGCAAGCAGGAGAATCAGAATCAGCACGGGGACCTTGAGAGGAGGGAGATACTTCACGTAAAACTGTTTGGGTGTAAATGTAATAAATCTGTTACAGATTTCGTCGCCGTTCAGGGCGTAGTCGTCAAAATGGCCCTGTTGTTTGCGAAGTAATTTTTTCCATGTGTTAATTTGATTTAATATTTTAGCTTTGTCACAGTGCAAATAGAAAAGTAATGAGTAAGAAACTTGCAGTTGTTGCCCTCGGGGGCAACGCACTTCTCAGGGGCGACCAGGTGGGGACAATTGAGGAGCAGGAGCAGAATACGACTGACACTCTTGAGAACCTGATATTCCTGATAAAGGAAGGATATGACCTGGTCATAACGCACGGTAACGGCCCGCAGGTAGGGAATATACTTATGCGCAATGATGCCGGGGAACAGATGTACGGCATTGCTCAGATGCCCATCGACATATGCGTGGCCGACTCCCAGGGAGGCATAGGTTATATGATAGAGCGGATGTTCAAGAATGTGCTTAACAGGCACGGCATCAACAAGAACGTCGTCTGCCTGGTCACAACCGTGGTAGTGGATAAGGATGACCCTGCCTTCAGCGACCCCCAGAAGAGGGTGGGCAAGATCTACACCAGGGAGCAGGCCGAGGAGCTTGCCCGGGAGAAGGAGTGGGTCTTCAAGGAGGAGGTAAAGACTGAAGGAGGATTCCGCAGGGTGGTGCCTTCACCCAAACCTGTGGATGTGATGAACCATGATCTCATTCGCGAACTAGCCGGCAGGGGGAATATCGTTATCGCTGCCGGAGGGGGAGGGGTTCCTGTCTATATCGACGAGAAGAACGATGTCAGGCCTGCCGAGGCAGTCATCGACAAAGATCTGGCCTCGGCACTGCTCGCTTCGAAGATAGGGGCGGATGAGTTCTACATCCTGACGGATGTGCCTTACGTCTATATCAATTACAAGCAGCCCGGCGAGGAGATCAAGGAGTTCCTCGACTACAATGATGCGTTGAAGTATCTCAATGAGGGACAGTTCTCAAAGGGGAGCATGGCTCCTAAGATAGAGGCCTGCCTGAGCTTCATCCGTGCCGGCGGAAGCAAGAGCGTCATCACCGAGGCTTTTAAGCTGGAGGATAGGCGGTACGGGACGAAGATAACCATGGAGTACGATTAGGCAGGAACCAGTCGGCAGTCGGCAGTCTTCAGTCTTCAGTCGGCAGTCTTCAGTCGGCAGTCTTCAGTCGGCAGTCTTCAGTTGGCAGTTGGCAATCAAAATCACAAATCGCAAATCGCAAATAACAGGGATATGGCTTACAATTTAAGAAACCGCAGCTTTCTCAAGCTGCTCGACTTTACACCGGAGGAGATAAAATTTCTCCTTGACCTCTCTTTTGACCTCAAGAAGGCAAAATATGCCGGTACTGAGAGGCAGAGGCTCACAGGAAAGAATATCGCGCTGATATTCGAGAAGACGTCAACCCGCACCCGTTGCGCCTTTGAGGTGGCAGCCTTTGACCAGGGTGCCCACGTGACCTACCTGGGACCGTCAGGCTCGCAGATAGGGCATAAGGAGTCGATGAAGGATACGGCCCGCGTGCTGGGCAGGATGTATGACGGTATCGAATACCGGGGTTACGGCCAGCAGATAGTTGAGGAGCTGGCAGCCTATGCCGGCGTTCCGGTGTGGAACGGGCTGACAAACGAATTTCATCCGACACAGATCCTCGCCGACTTCATGACAATGATGGAGCACTGTGACAAGCCCCTGGACAAGATCAGCTTCTGTTACCTGGGCGACGCCCGCAACAACATGGGTAACTCGCTCATGGTAGGTGCGGCCAAGATGGGTATGGACTTCCGGGCAGCAGCGCCCGAAGCATGCCAGCCGTCAGCTGAGCTGGTTAAGCAGTGCCGTGAGATAGCACGGGAGACAGGAGCAAAGATTACACTTACGGAGACTGTGGCTGATGCTGTCAGGGACGTTGACTTCCTCTATACCGATGTGTGGGTCTCTATGGGTGAGCCCGATGCAGTATGGGAGGAGAGGATCAAATTGCTGAAGCCGTACCAGGTAAACGGGGAGGTGATCATCCTGACGGGTAATCCGAAGGTCAAATTCCTGCACTGTCTGCCTGCCTTCCACAACCGGGAGACGAAGATGGGTGAGGAGATATTTAAAAAATATGGCCTCGACGGCATGGAGGTGACCGAGGAGGTATTTGAATCACACCACTCAATTGTGTTTGACGAGGCCGAGAACCGCATGCACACAATCAAGGCAGTGATGGTTGCTACGCTGGGGGCATAGCCAGTCGGCAGTCGGCAGTCAGCAGTCAGCAGTCGGCAGTCAGCAGTCGGCAGTCAGCAGTCAGCAGTCGGCAGTCGGCAGTCGGCAGTTGGCAGTTGGCAGTCGGCAGTTGGCAGTCGGCAGTTTGAGTTAGGCCGTAGGTCTATAAGTATTGTAGTAGGCAGTAGTTTTTTTTAAAACGAAATCGAAAATCGCAAATCGAAAATCGCAAATCTAGACTATCAGTGCCCTGACGAAGTAGAAGGTTATCAGTAGTGAGGCGGCGAGTTTGAGACCCACGCCAGTAAGGAATCCGAGGAGGCTGCCAAAGCCGGCCTTAATGGCATATTTGATATCATCCTTGAAGATGAGCTCACCGACGACAGCCCCTATGAAGGGTCCTGTTATTATGCCCAGCGGGCCGAGGAAGAGACCTATTATAAGTCCCACCGTAGCACCTCTCATTCCGTATTTGGATCCCCCGAACTGCCGTGTTCCCCAGATGGGAACCACGTAATCGATTACCGTAACCACGACGGCGACCACCCCCAAAATGATAAACAGGTTTTTGCTTATATCGGCAAAACGGGTAAGATGAAGGAGCACAATCCCCAGGTAGCTCAGCGGCGGCCCGGGAAGTACCGGCAGAAGACATCCGGCAATGCCTGCGATCATCAGAATGATGGCCAGAGCTAACAGTATGTAGTCCATTTAACCGCTCTGTTAAGGTTGGAAAAGAGGCAGGCTGTATGCTCTACCTGGTGCCAAGTTCATCGAAATCGACATCTGAGAATTCGCTGGCAGGGACAGGGCTCACATTTTCTTCAACGGTGGTCACGTCGTCCAGAGAGGCGTGAGTCACTTCTCCGTTGCCGGCGAAAGTTACCGCTTCACGCAAGCCATCGGTGAACTTTTCGAAATCCTCCTTGTAAAGAAAGATCTTATGTTTTTCATAAAACATCTTGCCATCCTTGCCCATCCTCTTCTTGCTCTCGGTAATTGTGAGGTAGAGATCCTCGTGTCTTGTTGACTTGACATCAAAGAAATATGTCCGTTTCCCTGCGCGCACAACTTTAGTGAATACCTCCTCCTTGTCACTTCTCTCAATCTGATCGTCCGTTCTGCCTTTCTCGTCTTCCATCAGTAGCGAATGTTTTAGGGTTTCAACCGGTTAGTATGGCCAAATGTAACAATTATTTCATCAACTCAAAATCAAGCCTCCAAATTGTAAGAGATTTTTAATCAGGCAGTGAGATTAAGTTGCTATTTTTTTAACTTTGCTGCCTGAAAAACATGTTCTTTAAATGATAAGCAGAAGACAATTAAGGATCAAGGCGCTTTCAGTCCTCTACGCCTGCAACAGGAAGGAGATATCTGACCTGGAGGAGGCTGAACAGGAGCTGATGCTGAGTGTCAGGAAGAGCTACGATCTCTATCATTATCTCCTGCTGCTTTTAATTGCTCTCTCCGACATGGCCAGGGAGAAGGTGGTCCTCTCGAGGGCCAAGAATATACCATCTCCTGAAGATATCAATCCGAACACACGCTTTGCGGAAAACAGGGTCATCTCCCAGCTCAGGAAGAATGAGCAGCTGCATCGATATGCAGAGGCGACACCAGCCTTATGGACAAGAAAGGACAGGATAACAGGATTCAGGTCGCTGAGCCGCTGGCTTGGAACCCGGGGCCTGTCGTGGTCAGAGCATCCGGGCATAGTCAGGATGATTTACAACGAGATGACACAATGGGAGAGCTACAGGGCTTACATGTCATCTCCCGATGACAGCTACAAGGCTGACCGCAGTTTTATAAAAGAGCTTGTTACAAAGCTGCTTCCTGCATCCGGGGAGCTGGCAGCAAGCCTCGAAGAGCAGTCGGTGTACTGGAATGACGACCTCTTCTTTGTGGTGTCAATGATACGGAACTCAGTTGGCAAGTTCAGGGAGAGTGACGACGGCAGCTCAATAGCTATGCCAACCCTGTTTACCAGTGAGGATGATGAGAAGTTCGTGAAAATCCTTCTTCGGAAGGCTATCCTGAACAGCGAAAAAAACAGTGCGCTGATCGATTCTCACACAACCAACTGGGAGGTAGAGAGGATTGCCCTGATGGACCAGCTGGTGATGCATCTTGCTGTTACGGAGCTGGTGGAGTTTCCTGAGGTGCCGGTCAAGGTCACCCTCAATGAGTATATTGAGATCGCCAAGGATTACTGCACAGCCAAAAGCAGTACTTTTGTGAACGGAATTCTTGACAAGATTGTCAGGGAGATGAGGGCTGACGGGAGCTTTGTGAAGGAGGGCAGAGGGTTGATAGGCGAAGCCTGACGGCGGAACCTCCCGGCAACACGGATGGCAATAATAAGACGAACAGATGATGAAGAATTCAATTCATATTTTAACAGCGATGGTGGCGGTAGCTGCGGTGCTGGCCTCCTCTTGCGGAACGAATTCTTCGGGTGCGGATCGTTACATGCCTTCTGACACTACCGGTACGGCGGTCCTGACGTTTCAGTCGCCCGAACACAACTTCGGTAAGGTCGGAGCCGGTGAGAAGGTGGGATGCATCTTTACCTTCAGAAACACCGGCGATGCTGATTTGGTAATAAACACTGCCACAGCAAGCTGTGGTTGTACCGTTCCGAAATATGACAGGAAACCGGTGCCTCCTGATGGCACAGGAACCATTGAGGTGATCTTCGATACATCCGGCAGGGAGGGTCTTCAGACAAAAACTGTTGTGATTCAGTCGAATGCAGAGAATAATTTAGTTATTTTGCGTATCATTGCGGAGGTGGGGAAGAATTGAGAGTTAAGAATTAAGAATTAAGAGTTAATAGTTAATAGTTAAGAGTAAAGAATTGCGGATTTAGAGGCATGGATACAAGAAGCGAAGTGCAACCGTTAACTGACAATCAGCTGATAGACAAAACGATTAAATACAAATTAACAATAATAAAAAACACCAAAAATGACAACACTTGCACTAATTTATTTACAGGCCGCACCGGCGGGACAGGGAAGTCCGAACATGCTTACAGGTCTTCTTCCGCTGTTACTGGTCTTTGTGGTCTTTTACTTTTTCATGATCAGGCCGCAGATGAAAAAGCAGAAGGAGCTTACCAACTACCGCAACGCGATTGCCAGGGGTGACAAGGTGATCACCACCGGAGGCATATACGGAAAGGTTGTAGATGTGACTGACAATGTCGTTACTGTTGAGATAGCCAATGATGTGAAGATCAGGGTTGACAAGAGCGCTATCCTGAAGGATCCTTCAGACGTACAGGCAAGACAGTAAACTTAAGTCCGAAGAAGAGCCATGATAATGAACGACAAAAAGCGGTCGAAGCAGTTCCTTCACAAGGAGTTGCCGGTCTTTGCCTTTTTCCTGCTGCTGTCGTTTATATTCTGGTATCTCAATGAGCTGAGCAAAGAGCTTCAGGGTACCATCAACTACCCTGTGCGCTATATCAATCCTCCCAAAGACCGCATTGTCACGGGTGATCTTCCTGACAAGCTGGAGATGGATTTGCGCGGGCCGGGCTACTCTATACTGAAGGTCAAGCTCTCAGGCAGCAGGGCCCCGGTGGTCATTGATTTTACCAAGCAGACACCCAGGCGTCTGCCGGGAACGACTCCGCACTACTACCTGTTAACCTCCGGGCTTATCAACAACTTCTCAAAGCAGCTTCATGCTGACTTTGATATACTGTCGATCTACCCTGATACCCTCTTTTTCGGGTATGACAGGCTGGTCACGCGGCGCATGGCAGTGATTCCTGACCTCAGTATCGATATTGCCGAGGGAAAGAAGGTGATTGTGGTTCCCGAACCTGACAGTATCAGCGTGACAGGACCCGAACATATTCTTGACACTCTTCCTGGCATCACCACCAGGCACAGGTCATTCAGGCGGATAGACGAGAACTTCAGGTCGAAGATACCTCTTGACTGCCCTGACTACCTGTCTACGGAGCAGAAGAGGGTTGAAGTGGAGGTGACAGTTTTGGGCAAGCAATCCTCCTTCTTCGGCCTGAAGCAAACCAGGGAGAACTAATACCCTGTGAAATGGCAAAACGACTGGGTGTTACAGGAGGCATAGGCAGCGGGAAGACGACCGTTTGCAGGATTTTCAGGGTTCTGGGAGTCCCCCTCTTCGTTGCCGACGTTGTCGCAAGGGAGATGATGGAGAACGACCCGTCATTACGAAAAGAGATAAACGTCATTGCCGGAAGGGATCTTTATCTTACCGGCAGCCTTGACCGCAGGGAGCTTGCCCGGATCATCTTCAACTCTCCGGAGCTGCTGCAAAGGGTCAATGCTGCAGTCCATCCGGCAGTTCTGAAGCTCTTTGATCAATGGGCCGAAAGCTCGGAGGCACCCTATGTGATTATGGAGTCAGCCATTCTCTTCGAGGCAAGGGCTGACGCTCTCGTAGACAGGGTATTGACACTCTCCGTACCGGTGGAGGAGAGGATTGCCCGTGTTATGGGACGCAATGACCTGAGCCGTGAGCAGGTGATAGAGCGGATAAAAAATCAGCTGGAAGATGCCGAGAGAGAAGAACAGTCGTACTACGTCATCAACAACTCCGACAACGAGATGATCATTCCGGAGATCCTTAAGATACATAATGACATGCTTCGTTTTGCCGGAAGCAAAAGGTGATGGGAAAATTTGCCAAGTGGATAGGCGGGGGGCTAGGCTTTGTCTTCGGAGGCCCGATAGGTGCACTTCTGGGCTTCTTCATAGGGTCGTTCGTTGACAGTACCACCGTCATCAGGGAGGATACCGGCGGGCAGAGAGTATACAGGACAACTCCCGGAGACTTCGGGGTGAGCCTGGTGGTGCTGATAGCCGCTGTCATGAAGGCTGACGGTAAGGTGCTGAAGTCGGAGCTGGATTATGTGAAACGGTTTTTCCTGACACAGTTCGGTCCGGGCACCGCACAGGAGGCATTGCAGATGCTGAGGGACCTGCTTAAAAAGGATATACCGTTGAACGACGTCTGCAACCAGATAAGGAACAACATGGACTACTCGTCAAGGTTGCAGCTCATACATATCTTATACAATATTTCGGCGGCCGACAGACGATTTGAGAAGGCGGAGACAGAGATGATCAGGTCCATTGCAGGCCTGCTGGGTATCTCCTCAGTCGACTACGAATCAATACGTAATATGTTTGTCCCGTCAACTGACGCTGCCTACCGCATACTTGAAGTTGACAGGTCGGCTACCGATGAGGAGCTTAAGAAGGCTTACCGCAAGATGGCACTGAAATATCATCCTGACAAGGTGGGTCACCTGGGGGAAGAGTTCCGCAAGACGGCGGAGGAGAAATTCAAGGCTGTCAATGAGGCGTGGGAGAAGATAAAAAGAGAACGCAACATAGTCTGACAGACAATTGGCATACATTTAACCGACAATTAACTTTTATAACAATGAATCTGAAAGATATTCTGGCTATTTCCGGTGAAGGAACGCTCTTCAAGTTCATCGCACAGGGCAAGAATGCTGTCATAGTTGAGAACCTTGAGACCGGACGACGTTTCAGTGCCGGCGCCAATGCCAGGGTCAGCGCCCTGGATGAGATATCAATCTTTACCACGGGTGAGGATATGCCCCTGGGAAAGGTGATGGATATTCTGTGGGAGAAGGAGAACGGTGGTGAGGTTGTCTCGCACAGGCTGCCTGACGCTGAACTGAAGGAGTACTTTGCAGAAGCCTTGCCTGACTACGACCACGACAGGGTTTACACCTCCGACATCAGGAAGGTGCTGCACTGGTATAATATCCTTCACGGCCTCGGTATGCTCGTCAAAGAAGAGGAATCTCCGGCGGATGATGCTGAACCCACAGCTGCGGGTGAAGGGAAGAAGGCAGAAGAGAAGGGTGCAGAAGGGAAGAAGGCAAAAGACCTCCCCGCAGAACCGGAGACAGAAAGTTAGAATGGCGGTAACGAACTTCGGCGGTGACGAGGTGCGATACACTTACGATGAGTCGCACATCATCATCGTGCCTGTCCCGTATGATGCCACGAGCACCTTCATCCGCGGTGCCGACAGGGGTCCGGCGGCTATTCTGGAGGCCTCACCGGCGCTGGAGTTTTATGATATAGAGACAGGGGCGGAAGCACATAAGAGAGGCATCTTCACACTGCCTCCCCTGGAATGCAGCAGTGACCCGGCAGTGATGACGGAGGCTGTCTACAGCACTGTCAAAGGTATCTTTGACGAACAGCGTTTTCCTGTTGTGATAGGCGGCAACCATACTGTAAGTATCGGTGCCTTCAGGGCAGCATCGGAGTCATTCGAAGGGCTGACGATACTGCAGCTTGATGCCCACTCTGACCTCCGCCCCGAATATGAGGGATCACACCTCAACCATGCCTGTGCAGGCGCCAGGGCAAGGGAGCATGCTCCGCTGGTGCAGGTCGGTATCCGCAGCATGGCGGCGGAAGAGCTGCCTTATGTTGACAGTGAAAGGATCTTTTATGCCCATGAGCTGTGGTCTGACAAGTCGCTCTATGGCAAGGCACTGTCACTCCTCTCCGAAAATGTGTACATCACTCTTGACCTCGATGTCTTTGACCCGTCGGTAATGCCTTCAACAGGAACACCTGAACCGGGAGGGCCTGACTACCGCGAATTGATGTTCTTTCTGCGTGATCTCTTCAGGAGCCGCAACGTGGTGGGTTTTGATGTTGTTGAGCTCTGTCCTTCAGCTGAAAACAGGGCCCCTGACTTCATGGCAGCAAGGGTCATCTATCAGATGCTCAGCTACCGGTTCGCGGAGTGACATCCGGGCTCTTTACGTCATACTGTTTGGCCTCTTCCCAGATTACATTCATCTCATCAAGGGTCATGTCACGCAGGGAGAGTCCCTTTGCCAGTGTCTGCTGTTCCAGGTAATTGAACCTGCCGATGAATTTCCTGTTGGTCTTTTCGAGGGCCGCCTCGGGATCGATTTCGTAGAGTCTCGCAGCATTTATTAGTGAGAAGAAGAGGTCGCCCAGCTCAGATTCAATATCAACGCTCCGGCCTGTAATGATCTCTTCCTTGAGCTCGTTGAGCTCCTCGGTAACCTTATCCCATATCTGTTCCCTTGAGTCCCAGTCGAAGCCAACGCCCCGCACCTTCTCCTGGATGCGGTTGGCCTTAACGGTTGCCGGCAGGGAAGAGGGAACGCCTGAGAGGACCGGTTTGTATTCTCTCTGCTCCCTCATCTTCAGATGCTCCCAGTTCTCCTCTACCTCACGTGCTCCGCCGGTGACACTCACGTCGCCGAACACATGCGGATGACGGTATATCAGTTTCCCGTTGATGCCCTCGAGCACATCACCCATGTCGAATTCTCCTTTCTCGGATCCCAGCCTGGCATAGAAGACCACGTGCAGCATCAGGTCGCCGAGCTCTTTTTTTATTCCGTCACTGTCATCCCTGATGATGGCGTCGGCAAGCTCATATGTCTCCTCTATTGTCAGTTTCCTCAGGGTCTGGTTTGTCTGTTTCCTGTCCCACGGACACTTCTCCCTCAGTTCGCTCATTATGTCCAGCAGCCTGGAAAACTCTGCAATTGCTCTTTCCTTCATCTGTTTCAGTTTTTAAACAGGCCTTCTGTCCCGCCTGCATCATCTCGTATCTCAACCCTCACTGCGTCACCCGTATCAACACCGAACAGCTGGCACATGTTTGCACCGTTAATGGATACCTCAAGGAGATCAAGGGTGTTAAATCGTGTCACTATCTCACCCACAGGCTCATCACTGTAACGCCGGCTTATCTTATCAGTATAGTAGCGGTTGTTCTTTATCAGGATCCTGAAGCTCCTGCCCTCAAAGACCCTTGCAAATATCTCCCGGGTGATGTTTGTGATGGCGTTGCCGTAGGAATCAATGAAGATCACGCTTCCAATTATCATATTCCTGTCAATGGCAGCCCTGAGCGGCATCTTTTCGGACAGGCTTTCTTCCCTTGTTCCCAGGCTTTCTGGTTGTTTCCCTGATGCTATAGCGGCAGCGACGCTGGCAAAGAGAGCTATCTCATCATCACCGGCTTGGTTACTGAGACGGATGACCAGATCGGGCGGGGAGTTGAGGATAAGGTTGAAGATGCCGTTGTCAGCACCGATGAACCAGTGTCCGCGTGCCTTTACCAGGAGGTGGGGCTGGCTCCCTGTACCTTCGCTGCTTACGAAGACAAGGTGGATGGTACCCTCGGGATAGTGGCTGTAGGTGTTTCTGATGACGAAGGCACCGTGCATGATGTTCATGGGGGGGATGCCGCCGGCATTGTTCACCACCGTGGCATCGGGACAGCCAGAGGCGAGCTTGCCCCTCAGTATGCCGTAAAAGAAATCATCTTCCCTCCACTCGGTGGTCAGTGTGATCAGTGCCATTCCAAATTTGTTACAGCAAAGATAGTCTTCTGAAAAAAATAAGTTTACTTTGTGAAGAGAGGCATTCAAAAAAAGAGCTGAAAGAGTAAAAGGGAGCGAGAAGGTTAATGACAGAGAGAGTGATATTGCTTGAAGATATTGACCCTGTTGTGATGTTCGGACCCAACAACAGGCTGCTTGAACAGATACAGGGTTATTATCCGAAGGTAAAGCTGATTGCCAGGGGGGGGGAGATCAAATGTATCGGTGAGGCTGAAGAGGTCAACCTCTTTGCCGCCAGAATGTCTGAGCTGATAGAATACTACCGTCATTACAACAGGCTGGATGAGAGTGACCTGGAGCGGTTGATGCTTGACGATGATCATATGCGCAGTGCTTCCGGCGGTGAGTTTGAGGAGACGCTTGTCTTCGGCACCAGCGGCAAACCAGTGAGGGCCCGTACTGTCAACCAGCTGCTGCTGGTTAATGAGTACAGGGCTAATGACCTGATCATTACCGAGGGTCCTGCCGGCACGGGCAAGACCTACACCTCCATAGCACTGGCCGTGAGGGCACTCAAAAACCATGAAGTCAAGAAGATAGTGCTGACGCGTCCGGCTGTGGAGGCAGGTGAAAGACTGGGGTTTCTTCCGGGTGATATGAGAGACAAGCTTGACCCTTACCTGCAGCCGCTGTATGACGCACTGAATGATATGATCCCCTTTCGCAAGCTGGAGCAGTGGCTCGCTGACGGGACGGTGCAGATTGCACCGCTTGCCTTCATGCGGGGACGCACGCTGGAGAGTTGCATAGTGATACTCGACGAGGCACAGAATGCCACGGTAAGCCAGCTTAAGATGTTCCTCACCCGCATGGGAGTAAGTTCGAAGTTCATACTTACCGGTGACACAACACAGATAGACCTGCCCCGAAGGAGTGAGTCAGGACTGCTTCAGGCCATCAGGCTGCTTGAGGGCATAGAGGGTATCTCGGTCATACGCTTTGATGAACGCGATATAGTAAGGCACAGGCTCGTCAAGCAGATAGTGAGAGCTTACGATGCCGAGGAGAAAAACAGGGACCGTGAAAAAAATG
>JAVEXM010000076.1:0-13713 GCA_034004025.1 Bacteroidales bacterium | reverse complement strand
AGCTAAATCAGTAAGCATTCCGGATGAAGTAATAATGGGTAAAATTTATCTGATACGAGGGGGTAAAGTGCTGCTTGATAAAGACCTTGCAGAATTATATGGTGTTGAAACCAAACAACTAAAAAGAGCCGTCAGGCGAAACATAACAAGGTTTCCGGAAGACTTCATGTTCGAGCTGAATAAAGATGAATTTATGGACTTGAGGAGCCAATTTGGCACCTCAAGTTGGGGAGGAGCCAGGTATTTGCCAATGGCTTTTACTGAGCATGGTGTTCTAATGTTGGCCAGTGTACTAAACAGCGAAAGAGCTGGAGCAGAAAACCCGTAAGCCAATGGGCTTTAGGCCTGCGGGCAGCGCGGAAGACTAGATTGGTAATCTTTCGGTTTCTTAAGGACCAAAATATTTCGACCATAGTTTTGTTTTAATGCATGTGATTTTCGAACTTTAATGAGGCTTTAGCTAAAGCTTCTGATAAGGAAAGTTCAATACATCTAAACCTGCAATAATGAAAAAGCTTGAAATGATCCTCATCGCCGGAGCCGTGGTCGGGCTTCTGATGACCCTCTTTGACATCCCGCTGAACACCCTGATTGTGTCACTGTTTTTCCTGGTACTGGCACTGCTCTACATCTACCTGGGTTTTGCACTGTTCAACAATGTAGGATTCCGTAACATCTTTAAAGCTGAATCCTTTAAAGGCCTTGGCCCCTGGAGAATTGCCCTCGCCATCGGAACAGGAATAGCCCTCTCAACCCTGACCGTTGGGTTCATGTTCTCCATACTTGGCTATCCAATGGCTGACACCATTCTGATCTATGGGATAGTGCTGGCTGTTATAATGATCATACTGGCCCTGATAATCAATGGCCGGGATAATAATACATTCTACAGGAACATCATCCTTAGATGCGTGATATTTCTGATTATCGCAGTAGTATTCCTTCTGTTACCTGCAGATTTGTTCGGAACGGTATGAGCTCTATGCTGCCTAACACTTAACAGTAAGGATCATGCACAAAGCCTGGATCCAATTGACCTCAATATCGGCCGTCGTTTTTATGGTCTGCCTGACAACCGTGATCTTATGGAATAAACCGGTGCATGAAAATTTCTGGCAGGAGGGTCTCTTGATCGTATCTGCTCCTAACCTTGTGCTTGCCTACATCTGGTACAGTCGTAACAGGGATGAATTTGCTGCAGGGAGAAGAAAAGAATAAATGAGCTCCTGATATGTCAGAAAGTGTAAAAAGAAAGATCAGAAAAACAGGATTTATCCTCAGTGTGATATGCCTGATGGGTTCGGTAGTCATGTTCACGCAAATCCCTCCTGGCACCCCCGGCAGAACGGCAATGATCCTGACCGGAATCACGGCATTGCTGGTTGGTCTGAGCCTCTATTCGCAATTAAAGCAAAATGAGCCGTGAGACCAAATGCCTGCGTTAGAAGACCAGCCTTGCGATCTGCCAACATTTTTATACCTTTAGCGATGTAACCAAGAAACACCTTATGAACCAGCTTGTGCTGAGAGATAAGGCGCAGGAGTACATATTCCGGTTCCTGGGCGGACTGACACTCCTCGCAGTGGGGATCCAGCTGTTTACCAGCAGCCCCAGGAAAGCCCTCTTCTGGATCCTTGTCGCGACCTTCATCGTGGCCGGAATTTTCTTCCTGACACTTAACCTCGGAGCCCTCGTCAACAGACTGACAGTCGACCGTGGCATTCTGACCATCAGGTGGAACACAAAGATCTTCAAAAAGCATATTCGCATAGATGAGATAGCGGAAATAACAGAGGATAAGCGGTTTATCCGCATCATTAAAACCGACGGCAAAAGCCTACGCCTGCCGGTCCGCCTGCTCGACCGCGACAAACGCCGGGCTATACGCAAATTCCTGAAGGAGAATACGGGCATGTGACCCGCCAGTCCTGCACTCCGCATCCTGTTCGCACATTTTAATTACCTTTGCATCAGGGAAACGATCATTTGATGAAACAACTGGTACTGCGTAATACCATATATGAGAGAGTATACCGCTCCCTGGGGGTGGTATGCCTGGTGATGGTCATCGTGATTATCCTCACAGGTGACAAATCAGAGTGGCCGTTCTGGGTACAGATTATCTTCCTGCTGATGCTGGGACTTGCTTTCCTCAGCCTCAACTTCGGAACGCTCGTCAACAGACTGACAGTCGACAAGGGAGAGCTTACAGTCAGATGGTACACCAAACCCGCACGGATCATTATTCCGATTCATGATATCGATGAGATACTCGCCAACGAGAACTTCGTTCGCATCATCCTGAAAAACGGCAGAATCATCCGCCTCCCGACCGGCATGCTTGAGTTCGATGAGAAAAGGGCAGTGCGCAAATTCCTCAAAGAGACAACGGGATTCTGAAACATATGCGCACAACTCTTTCCCTCCATCTTCTTCTGCTCCTCCTGACAGTGACAACTGCTGCACAGAAGGTGACCGTCAGCGGATATGTCACCGACGCCACCAGCGGTGAGCGGATGATTGACGCAACGGTCTATGAAAAGGAATCCTTTGCCGGGACAGTCACCAACAGCTATGGATTTTTCAGCCTGACACTTGCCGAGGGAAAAAACCTGATTGTGGTCTCATACCTGGGCTATGACCCCGTCACCAACGAAGTAACACTCACAGGCGACACGGTGATGAACTTCAGCCTTACCATGTCGTCGAGCGAGATCGACGCCGTCACCGTCACGGCCTCACGCCGCCAGTCGGTGATAGAGAGTCCGCAGATGAGCATGATAGATATACCGGTTGAGAAGTTCATAAAGCTGCCTGTGATCTTCGGCGAAGCCGACGTGCTGAAGGTCATTCAGCTGCTCCCCGGTGTGCAGTCGGGCACCGAAGGTTCAACTGGAATATATGTCCGCGGAGGAGGTCCCGACCAGAACCTCTTCCTGCTCGACGGCGTGCCGGTATACAACGCCAGCCACCTCTTCGGGTTCATGTCAGTGTTCAATCCCGATGCCGTAAAATCAGTGCAGCTGTACAAGGGCGGATTCCCGGCACGGTACGGTGAACGTCTCTCCTCGGTGGTTGACATACGCATGAAGGAGGGTAACATGAAAGAGCTGCACGGCAACTTCGCCATCGGTCTGATATCATCGAAGCTGTCGCTCGAGGGACCGATCATCAAGGACAAGACCTCGTTTATCCTCTCGGCACGCCGCACCTACTACGATGTGCTGGCACAGCCGTTCATCATTGCAATGAACCAGGATGAGAACTCGTGGACCACCGGCGGGTACTATTTCTATGACCTCAATGCAAAGATCAACCATGAGTTCTCTGAGCGAAGCCGTCTCTATCTCAGTTCATACCTCGGCAGGGACAGAGCCTATACACGGAGCACCGAAGAGCCCAGCTACTACTACAGCAGTTCCGACAGGTACCGATACAAAGAGAGCTATGGTCTGGGATGGGGAAACATCATCAACGCCCTCAGATGGAACTACCTCATTACCAACAGGCTCTTCAGCAACACCACGCTTACCTACAGCAAGTACAACTTCGATGTTACCATCGAGTCGTCGGCCGAGAACCTGACCAAAAAGGAAAAGGAGGTGGACTATTTCAAGTATTTCTCCGGGATTGAGGATCTGGGTGCGAAGATCGACTTTGACTGGTATCCCGCCGCCGGCCACTCGGTGAGGTTCGGCACAGGGTATACATGGCATCACTTCAAACCGGGGGTAACGACCTTCAGGTATGATTCGATGTATGACGACGAAGGCATCGATACGATCATAGGAGACATGAGGGTCAGGGCTAACGAGCTCATCCTCTATGCAGAGGATAACTTTGACATCTCACCGCGCATCAAGATGAACGCCGGCATACGCCTGTCGCTCTTCAACGTGCAGGATACCAGCTATTTTGTCTTCCAGCCGCGCGTCTCGCTGCGTTATCTGGCGACGGATGACCTCTCCTTCAAGTTATCATACAGCAAGATGGCGCAGTTTGTCCACCTGCTGACAACCTCGGCCATCAGCCTGCCGACAGACCTGTGGCTACCGGTGACACGCAGATTCGAGCCGCCCATATCCCACCAGATGGCTGCCGGCTCTGCCTTCAGGATTCCCGGCGACCTGGAGATGACGGTCGAGGCCTTCTATAAAACCATGGATAATCTCATTGAATATAAGGAGGGTGCCTTCTTCGGGGGCACCGGAGCAGGATGGGAATCGAAGGTGGAGAAGGGCAGGGGATGGGCCTATGGCACAGAGGTGCTGCTGGAGAAGAACTACGGTAAGCTGACAGGATGGATCGGCTACACACTGTCGTGGACCTACCGTCAGTTTGACAACCTGAACTTCGGAAAAACATTCCCCGCGAAATATGACCGCAGACATGACATCAGCGTGGCGCTCACGCACAAGTTCAGCGAGAGGGTCGATGCCGGGCTGGTATGGGTCTTCGGCACCGGCAACGCCGCCACACTGGGCGTCACGGAATATCCTCCGCAGGAGTTCACGGACGCATACTACTATTATACGAACATAACGGATTTCCCGGGACGCAACAACTACCGCACTCCCTCATACCACAGGCTTGACCTGGGCGTCAACCTGCACAAAAAGAAGAAGAGAGGGACACGCACGTGGAGCTTCTCAGTCTATAATGCGTACTGCCGCCTGAACCCCTTCTTCATATATTGGGGGTCTGAATACTACGAGGAGCCCGATCCCGACAATCCCGGCCAGATGCTTTACTACACCAAGCCTGTCCTCAAGAAGATCAGCGTCTTCCCGATCATACCCTCAGTATCATACTCGTTTAAATTCTGACGGAGATATGGAGAGACTGAGATTATACATACCGATTGCTGCATTAATGCTGTTCGCGGGTTCAGCTTGCGAGAGTGAGATAAAATTCAAGGGGTCGGAGGTTGAACCGAAGATAGTTATCTACTCATTGCTCAATCCTGACAGCCTGGTTACCGTAACCATTGCCGAGAGCCATGCTGTCTTCGAGACCCGTTACGAGCCACGGCAGATCACTGATGCCTCGGTGCGCCTTTACCGTGACGGCGAGCTGATTGAGACACTGACATATGCGCCTGTTACGACTTTGCCTGACTATTATCCTGCCGACCGTTTCTCGCGGTACGTGTCGCTCAGCCATAAACCTGCTCATGGAAGTACCTACCGCATAGAGGTTGATGTTGACGGGCTGGAGAGTGCCTGGGGTGAGACCAGCTTACCGGATCCCGTGCCTGTAATCAGCGTTGACACCGGTTCCGTGATTCTTGAGCAGTATTCCGGAGAGGTAAAAATCAAGGTGAAGTTTCGTGACCCGGCAGACACAGATAATCACTACAGGCTGACAGCCAGGGCATTGACCGGCACCTATCTCGGCAACCTCAATGAGCCCTACGACCCCTCATTCCCGGTGACTGTCTATAACAGTGACATAGGCTTCGGGGCACTCAGCGAACCCCTTATTGCACCCCAGCAGGAGGATGACCTGTTCGGGATGTACCTGAGAAATGATTTCTACCTGTTTATGGATGAACTGATTGACGGTAAAGAGTACAGCCTTACTCTCGGCTATAACTACACGGGGCCTCCTGCACTGGATTATTATGAATTCATCCATGCATATTTCACTCTCCATGCTATCACCAGGGACCTCTACCTCTACCTGCAGTCGTATTCGGCCCAGAGGCAGACGATAGACAATTTCCTTGCTGAGCCGGTACCCGTATATACAAACATCACGGGCGGACTGGGGGTGGTAGGAGCAGAGACGGTTTCCACCGGCGCACTCAAGGCAGGTGAGTTCCCGGTGGAGGGTATCTATTACGACTTCCGGGAATATTACTATTATAAATAGGTTCCGGATCATTAAACCTGCCCGGCCAGACTCGTCTTACCCTATCGTGTCGGTCGTGATCAAACCTCAAGACAGAAATGCCGCCGTTCTTACCGCTCAGGGCCGGTTGCAGCACCGGGCTGCAATGACCTGTCTCACACTATTAGCCCGGCACGGATCTGCCCGCAAGTTCGCCATGTTGCTTTTTCTTACCGCCCTGTAAAAAATTTGCGTAATTATTTTGCAAACTGATTTATTAATATTTACTTTGTACTGCAAAGTACTACAAAGTAATATCATGAACCAGTCAGATCCGCATCTTGAAGATATCCAGGCCATCAGGAAGTTGATGGAGGCCTCATCCAGGTTTTTGTCGCTCAGCGGCTTATCGGGCATAGTAGCCGGATTTCTCGGCCTGGCGGGGGCTGTAGCAGCACAGATTCTCATCACAAAGATTCCTGCACCGGCCGACTGGTATATGAGGCCGTTTGCCGAGGGACCGGACGGGTATCGTGAGTTTCTCCCTCTCCTGGCAGTGATGGCAGCGGTACTGGTGATGGCTTTTTCGGGAGCCGTGCTCTTCTCGTCGCGCAAGGCAAGGAAGAGCGGTCACAGGGCATGGACGCCTGTAACCCGCAGGATGCTGGCAAGTTTGCTCATCCCCCTGGGTGCAGGCGGCTTCTTCATACTCCTTACAGCAGCTACAGTGCCTGCCGCTGTGACGGTGGCTTCAACGCTTATATTCTACGGGCTGGCTGTGGTCAGCGCCGGAAAATTTACCTTCGGGGAGATCCACTGGCTGGGTGTGATCATGGTGATGGCAGGCCTGATATGCCTGGCACTGCCTCAATACTGCATCATAATATGGGCTTTTGGATTTGGCCTCCTTCACATAGGCTACGGCCTCTTCATGCATCTCAGATACAGGGGATGAAGACGATACTTGCAAATTTCAACAAGGCCTTCGAGAGCCGCGTGCGACTAGGCATCATGTCCGTGCTGGCTGTCAACAGCAGCATGGACTTCACGGGGCTGAAGGAGACGCTGGAGGTGACCGACGGCAACCTGGCAAGCCACCTCAGGGCACTCGAGGATGCCGGATATATCATTATGGAAAAAAGCTTCATAAACCGTAAGCCAAATACCCGGTATACAATAACGGAAGAAGGACTCGACAGCTTCAACAGCCACCTCCAGGCACTGGAGGAACTGATAAATAAAAAATGATTTTTTTTTAATACATAACTTTGAGATACAAAGTACTTTTGTAAAAACAACTGAAATGGAAAATGAAAATGCAACACAGGAAAAGTGGTACCAGTCGATGACCGTCAAGATGGTCCTGCTTGGAATTTTGGGACTCATGCTTATGATCCCGCTTGTATTGATAATGGAGGTGATCAGGGAGCGTTCACAGAATGCGGAGAGTGCCCGTGCAGAAATTGGCAGCCTCTGGGCCTCCGCGCAGACGGTCACCGGTCCGGTGCTGAATGTGCCCGGAACAAAGGTCATCGCTGATGACGGCAGGTATGTAACAACAACACTGCACATACTGCCTGACGATCTTAAGGTGAACGGTGTGCTTGTGCCTGAGATCCGCTACAGGGGCATCTATGAGACAGTGGTATATACCTCTGAACTGGAGCTCTCCGGCAGTTTCTCACTGACCGGCTACGACGAGTTCAATGAATATACCTGGCAGTGGGACAAAGCCTATATCTCACTGGGTGTCTCAGATAACAAGGGCATCAGCGACAGGGCTGACATCACCATCGGTGGCAAGGTCATCAGTGCCCGCCCGGGAGCAGTTCAGACGGATCTGTTTGACAAGGGCATCTCCTTCCCACTTCCTGTTGATGCCTCACAGAGCAATGAGTTCAGGGGTGATTTCACCCTCAGACTCGGCCTGAGGGGCAGTGGCAGCATCGCCTTCGCGCCGGTGGGCAAGAGCACCGGGGTGAGCCTGACCTCGGAGTGGGAGGCCCCGAAGTTCACGGGCAGTTTCCTCCCTGCAGAACGGGATGTGACTGACACAGGCTTCACAGCCTCATGGACGGTCACCCATCTGAACAGGAGCTTTCCGCAGGTATGGACAGGAAAGAACTATGTCCCGTCCGACGATGCCTTCGGCGTAGACCTGATAATGGAGTCAGACCACTATACGAAGGCAGAGCGGAGTGCCAAGTACGGGCTGCTCTTCATTGCGCTGACATTCCTGGTGCTGATCATAATTGAGCTGCGGTCTGAAAAGAGGGTCCATATATTCTATTATCTGCTGGTGGCCCTGGCCCTGATTCTGTTCTTTTCGCTTCTGACGGCACTCAGCGAACATATCGGATTCAATCCTGCATACCTGATATCCTCCGCAGCAACCATAGGGCTGCTGACAGCCTTCTTCGGATCGCTGCTGAAGAAACGGTGGATGGTACTGCTGATAAGCGGACTGCTGACGGTGCTGTACCTCTTCATCTTCTTCCTGCTGGCTATGAAGGACTATGCTTTCCTGGCCGGCAATATCGGGCTGTTTGTGCTGCTGGCCGTGCTGATGCTGGTCTCGGCAAAGTACAGGCTGTTCCGGGAGTAGCCTGCATCCTGTGGCGGATGAATACACTTTGTGCATGGCGAAGCCTGCCGTTGATGGCGGATTGGCACAGGGTTCTGCAGGAGTAATCATAACATTGACGGACTCATCCCTTCTGACGGAGGGGAGTCCCCTTGCCTCACCCTTCCTCCGCTCCCGGGGGAGGGGTGAAATGGTATTGGGTGTTTATTATGCATTCTGATGATTTTGAAGTAAATTACGGGGTTGTATAAAAACGGCTTCTCACATGATACTCAAGCGGTATATTGAAGAGGATGATGACCAGATATTTGACCTGGTAATCGTCGGCGGCGGCATCACCGGAGCGGCGGTGGCTTATATCGCTGCCGCACGCAGCCTCTCCGTCGCCCTTTTTGAAAGAAAGGATTACGGCGGTGCCACCTCCGCCGCCACCTCCAAGCTGATACACGGCGGGCTGAGGTATCTCGCCAACGGTGAACTTAAGCTGGTCCGCGAGTCACTGCGCGAGCGAAGGATCCTCGGTAACATCGCCCCCAATTTTGTATACCCGCTGCCGTTCCTGCTGCCGATGTACAAGCGGTGGAAGGGAAACATCTGGAAGATGCTCGCGGGCATGTACCTCTATGATGCCCTGTCGTACGACAAGAAAGATACCTGGGACAGAAGCAAGAAACTGCAGAACCACAGGCTTGTCCCCCGCAGGAAAACCGTCAGGCTGGAGCCGAACCTCAGGATGGAGAATCTCAGGAACTCCTTCTACTTCTTCGACTATCAGAGCATCTTCCCGGAGAGACTCACGCTGGCGTTTATCAAATCGGCGGCGGAGTACGGAGCAAAGGTATCCAACTACTCACCTGTGGAGGGATTTGTCTTCGGTGAAGCAAACAGGATCACCGGAGTGAAGGTCAGGGACTCCTTCACCGGGGTCGGGAAGGAGGTCAGAGGGAGGCTGGTAGTCAACTGCGGCGGCACCTGGGCCGATGAGATACTCAATCTTGCTGCCGGGAAGGATATGCCGGAACACAAGGTGAAGCGCTCGGAGGGCATCCACATAATAACAAAGAAAATTGCCGGCCACCATGTGGTCTCACTGCAGAAGAGCGACGGCGGCCATATGATGATCATGCCGTGGCGCGATCATTCGCTTATCGGCACCACCGACAAGGAGTACTTTGGCGACCCTGACGACTACAGGGTATCAGAGGAGAGCATAGAAGAGATCATTAACAACGTGAATGAGAACTTCGGTCATAAGATCTCACGGTCCGATATCATCCATGCCTACGGTGGGCTGCGCCCGCTGGTTGACGACCAGACGAAGGGATCGTATGAGACATCGAGGAAGTATGAGGTCTACGACAATGCTGCTGACGGCATTGAAGGGATGATCACCGTCGAGGGCGGTAAATATACTACCAGCAGGAGCCTGGCACGTGAGGTGCTCAGGCAGATCTCGGCGAAGCTTGAGAGGACCCTCTCCGACTCTGTCTCCGACAACCTCTATCTCTCTGGTTGCGAGATAAGAGACATGCGGCAGTTCATGATCAGGCAGCATCTCAATTATAAGGACTTCAGTCGAAATACGGTGGAATATGTCAGCAGGAACTACGGTACCGAGAGCAGGATTGTTTTCCAGATCGCCAGGGATGAACCACGTTATGCAGAGGTGATAAGCCATGACGGAGAGATACTCGCCGAAGTGGTCTACGCCGTCATCTATGAAAGCGCACGCACCCTCAGGGACATCATGTTGCGCAGGACCGGCACGGGCACCCTGGGCAACCCGGGCAGGGAGATCATCGACAGGATCGCCACGGTGGCGGCAGAGCTTCTGGGCTGGGACAAAAAGCGCCGGGAGGAGGAGACAGCCTCGATACTGAAGGAATATGAACTATATTAGAAGCATGGAGAGAGATAATACCTACCGTCATATCCTCAAGTGGGGAGACAAGAGGGAAGAGGCGGTCGACCGCCACATGATCACACTGATAAAGGAGAAATTCGGCCTCACAGATGAAGATTTATCGAGAAAACATCTCCCGGGAACGGAGGAGGTGAGACTTGAGAAGCCCTCCCTCCTGCAACCTTCCCAGCTTGACTTTCTAAGGAGTGTCTGCGGCAGTGAGAATGTGCTTGCTGACGATCTCTCCCGCGCACGGTGGTCCTGCGGCAAGTTCTACGGTGAGCTGCTTGACCTGAGGCTCGGTCTGGTGCCTGACCCTCCCGATGCCGTGGTGGCGCCGCGCAGTCATGATGAGGTGGTGAAGATCGTTGAATACTGCAGCGATGAGAAGATCGCAGTCATTCCTGCAGGAGGACAGTCGTCAGTCACCGGAGCCCTTCGTGCCCCGAACGGAGGCATAGCCCTCGACCTGACAAAGCACCTGAACAGGATCATAGAGATCAACAGCATCAACAAGACTGTGCGTGTCGAGGCCGGCATCATGGGCCCGGTGTTTGAGGAGGAGCTCAACAGGCACGGCTACAGCTGCGGTCACTTTCCGCAGTCGTTTGAGTATTCAACCGTCGGCGGATGGATCTCCGCCAGGGGTGCCGGCCAGGCCTCCACGGGATACGGCAAGATAGAAGACATGGTGGTGGCGCTGAAGGCGGTCACACCGGCAGGAGTGATAGAGACGAAGGATTTCCCGCGGATGGCACAGGGATGGGATATCCACAGGCTCTTTGCAGGTGCCGAGGGGACTCTCGGGGTGATAACGGAAGCGACGTTGCACATCTTCAACCATGCACCGGCAAACACCGCCTCTGCAGGATTTATCTTCAGGAGCTTTGAACAGGCGGTGGAGGCGATGCGTACGGTGATGCAGAGCGAGTACGGAAAACCTCACCTGTTCAGGATATCCGACCCTGCTGAGACGGATATAGCTTTCAGGACTTCCGGCTTCGACGGCAGCGCAGCCGACAGGCTGCTGAAAGGACTAGGATTTAAGACCGGCAGCCGCTGCCTGATGTTCGTGGCGGCAGAGGGTGAGAAGGAGTATGCCCGCTTCGTCATGAAAAAGATAAGGAGGACGGTACGGCGGGGCAAGGGTATGTTCATTGGCGGCGGTCCTGTCAGGAAGTGGCTCGCCCAGCGATACTCGAGCGCCTATATACGTGACCCGCTGATGGATCTCGGCATCATGACCGACACGCTCGAGACCGCGGTGACATGGGATAAGCTGCTGAAGGTGTGGAGTGCTTCTCATGAGTATGTCAACCGCAGGCCGGGAGCCTTCATGATGATACACATCTCCCACGTCTACGAAAACGGTGCAAACCTCTACTTCACCTTCCTCAGTCCCATGGAAAAGGGCAATGAGAGGCAGGACTTCACATCGTTCCACCGGGGACTGGTTGATACCATCCTCGAAAACGGGGGTTCAATATCCCATCACCACGGAGTTGGCAGGGTGCTGGCACCGTGGATGGAGGGGCACCTCGGGAAGAGCTCCATGGCCTTGCTGGCAGCAGTAAAAAAGCATCTTGACCCTGACAATATCATGAACCCCGGCGGTATGCTGGGGCTGTAACAAATAGATTATGAACCCTCCATGTTTAAGCACACACAAACGCAAGTACATAATAATATGACACATGGAGGTTCTCCCGATAAACCGGGACAGGCTATCATACAGATGAAATAAATTATTATATGATGAAATTATCCGATGAGCTGATACTGGCAATAGACTTCGGCACGCAATCTGTACGCGCTGTGCTGATCGACCTGGAGGGCAATGTCCTGCAGATAACCAAGACTGTAATTGAACCCTATTTCTCTGCGGCACCGGGATGGGCCGAGCAGTATCCCGAATACTTCCGCGACAGGATGTTCGAAACACTGCAGCAACTGTTCCGCGAGACGGAGTTCAGTAAAGATCGGATAAAGGCTGTCACGCTCACCACCCAGCGTTCCACACTGATCAATCTCGACAGCGAGGGCAAATCGCTGCGGCCGGCCATCAGCTGGCTCGACCAGAGGCTGTGTGCTGTGGGAAAATACCCTGACTGGCTGACACAGATTGCCCTCAGGGTAGTGGGTATGAGGGAGGCGGTGATGCATACGGTCAAGCAGGGCGAGTGCAACTGGCTAATGCAGAACACTCCGGAGGTGTGGGAGAAGACCAGCAAGTTCCTGCTGCTCTCCGGTTATCTTACCTGGCTGCTGACGGGTGAGTACCGTGATTCGGTGGGGTGCACAGTGGCCTATCTGCCCTTTGATTACAGGAAGCAGCAGTGGACTGACAGGAGCCACATGAACTACAGGATGTTTCCTGTTGAGAGGGATAAGCTGCCTGATCTTGTCAAGCCCTCGGAGGTGCTTGGCCATATCAGTCGCGAGGCTTCAGAGCTGTCGGGCATTCCGGAGGGGCTGCCTCTCATTGCTGCGGCTGCCGACAAGGCCTGTGAGGTACTGGGCTCGGGTGTCATCACTCCCGATGTGGCATGCCTCAGCTATGGCACCACGGCCACGGTGCAGACGACGCACAGCAGGTATCATGAGGTGATACCCTTCTTTCCCTCATACCCCAGCGCCGTGCCTGACTGTTATAATACCGAGGTGCAGATATACCGGGGTTACTGGATGATCAGCTGGTTCAAGAAGGAGTTCGGGCTGAAGGAGATACAGATGGCTGAGCAGACCGGACGCCATCCGGAGACCTTCTTTGACGCAATGGTCGACGAGGTGCCTGCCGGATCCATGGGGCTCATCCTGCAGCCTTACTGGTCGCCCGGGGTGAAGGTGCCCGGCACGGAGGCCAAGGGGGCCATCATTGGATTCGGCGACGTACACACCAGGGCACATGTCTACAGGGCGATACTCGAAGGGCTGACCTACTCTCTCAAGGATGGTCTCCTGCGTACTGTCCGCCGGACGAAAGTGCCGGTACACTCGGTGGTCGTATCAGGAGGCGGCTCACAGAGCCGGCAGGCGATGCAGATGACAGCAGATATCTTCAATATGAACAGCTACAGGCCCCACACCTATGAGACATCATCACTGGGGGCAGCTGTCAATGCTGCGGTGGGGATGAAGTACTACAGCGATTTCACCGCAGCAGCGGCTGCCATGACCAGGCCGGGCGAGGAGTTCGTGCCTGACCCGAAGAATGTGGAGATCTACGGCGAGCTGTTTGACAGGGTCTATTCGAAGATGTACAAACACCTCCAGCCTCTCTACGAGCAGATAAGGGAGGTTACCGGTTACCCGCCGAAGATTTGACACCCGTGCCGGGGTGGTGACGGTGTATCGTTTCTGTTGTGGCCGTACAGTTTTGATTTCGATGCTGCT
>JAVEXM010000075.1:5240-13739 GCA_034004025.1 Bacteroidales bacterium | reverse complement strand
TTTTCCCCGTGTAACCATCAGGCAGGGTGCTGACAGTCTGTTTCACTGTTACTGTATCTGACAGGATATTGAATACTGATGCCGAGGAATTGTGTTCATTGATAACAAAAAGATTTGCAGAGGATTTGTCTATTGCCATATGCCTCGGGCCGCTTCCCGGGTCACAGGTGAACCAGGCTATATCTGCATTCATCAGGAGCCCCAGGGTAGTATCGAGTTTCAGCTGGTGCACCCTGTCAAGACCCAGGTCGGATATATAATATGTGTGAAGCCTCGGATTATGGAGGGTCATGTGGGGGTGCGACCTCTCCCCGTATTTTATTACATCGGTAACCTTTTCGGGTATACCGCCGCTGTTCAGCTTTACCACGGAGACGGAGCCGCTGCCGTAGTTAGCAGTGATCAGGTGCCTGCCGTCGGTTGAGAGAGTGATATGGCATGGTCCTCCCCCTCCCTGATTCATCGAACCGACTTTTTCGAGGCTTTTGCTTTTCTTATCATACCGTAACGTGGTGATCCCTCCCCCGGCTTTCATGTCGAAGGTGTCGACCTCATTGACAAGGTAAATAAGCCCTCCCCTTCCGAAGGTAAAATAGGAAGGGTTATTCCCTACAGTGATCTCCGATACCTTCTCAACATTGCCGTTGACATTCAGCCGGCAGAGCAGCACATCACTACCGTCACCTGAATAACCTGATGCAATGAACATATTGTCACCCATGTTGCACGATGTAAGAAGAGCAGGAAGTGCAACCATCAGAACAAATATTTGCTTTTTCATTGATTGGCCTGTTTCTCATTAATATATGTGACTTTGCGTTTCCACAGTATGAAGCCGTAAATAGCCATTGCAAGGAAAATGATGTACTGTGCTGAAACAAGCATGATGCCCCGCATGGCGTACATTGCAATACTCATTATGTTCACAAGTATCCATAGAACCCAGTTCTCAAGCTTCAGTCGTGCACATAGCAGTGATGCCGCGATGCTCATCACTGCTATCATGGCATCGGTATAGACAAATGTCGCCCGAACGGGGAAAAAGTCAGGCAGCCAGAGATGAATCCGGGCCATCACCGTGCCCATGGCCAGCGCCATTGCAATCACACCGGCAATCCAAAAAACCCTTCCCTTATGACTTAACAGCGTCACGGGCTCGTCACCGTTGCTTCTCTGTCTTTTCCAGTTAAACCAGCCATAGATTGCATTGGCAAAGAAGAAGAGTTGCAGGACCATTGCAGAATAGAGATTCACCTGGTAATACAGCATGAAGAAGAGTACTGCATTAACGAGTGCAAAAATCCATGTGATGATGTTGGCCCTGGCTGCAAACCAGACTGCTGCCAGCCCGGTGATGACCGCGAGCAACTCAATGAGGCTCATTCTGTAGCCGAGGAGTTCGAAGAGGATGGTGTCGATGTTAAACATGTCTTAAGGTCTGAAGGTCTTGCCACCTTTGGCGGCTGTCATGCAGTCGTGCAGTCCTGCGGTCGTGCGGTCTGGTTTGTTTTTGTTTATTGGGTGTAAAGGTAGTTAAAGAGGCGGGATAGTGAAGTCGAATTTTGTTGGTGAAATGCTCAAAACTGGTCGAAATATACGGATGGCACATGCAAATTTCGACTGCTTTTCAATTTCAGCTCAGTTTGATTAGCTTTAGACCTTGATTTGACAAGGATGTCACCTCGTGAAGTATATCAATCCAGGGAGGCAGAGTTCAGCGCATTAGCAGAAAGGCTCCGGAAGATATCGGACCGGCTGTCGATATACCGGCTGGCCTCATTTGCCGGTGGACTGATCATGTTCGCAATCCTGCTGTCACTCTCTTTCATTGCTGCTGTCACAACCCTGACAGTAGCGCTTATCCTGTTCGCCTGGCTGGTGATCAGATATGAGACTGCAGAAAAGAAGAGGAAGAGGTACCTGCACCTGGCGGAGATCAACAGGCTGGAGATGATGTGCATCGACGGCGATTTTACGGGATATAAAACCGGCGAAGAACAGATAGAGAGAGACCATCCCTATTCATATGACCTTGACATCTTCGGAAAGGCATCATTGTTTCAATACATATGCCGTACCACGAGCAGGCCGGCCTCTGACCGGCTGGCAGAATACCTGAAACAGCCAGCGGCAAAGGAAGAGATTTTGTTACGGCAGGAGGCTGTTGCAGAACTGCAGCCGCTTACCGACTGGCGTCAGGAGCTGATGACCCTTGGGTATCTGAATGCCGGAGCCGGCAATGACCCTGCGCCCTTGATGCAATGGCTCGAAAGTGATGATCTCTTCCGGAAGAGAGGTCGCGAGAAAATAATCACGGTAAGCCTCAGCCTCCTTGCGCTCACAGCGGTCATAGCCGTAATAGCGGGACTGCCGCCAGGGATACTCATCCCTGTGTTCGGAACTAACTTCCTCTTCTATTTCACGCGGTTCAGGAAGATCTCAAAACTGCAGGAACAGGTGAGCCGGTCGTCAGACCTGCTTAAGGCATACTCCGGGATCATCCGGCTGATTGAAAATTGCCGCTTAACATCTCCCCTGCTGCAAAAGCTGCAGTCAGCCTTCAGGGATGAGATCGAGGCATCAGCCTGTATCAGGCAGCTTTCAACGCTTGTCGGCAGGCTCGACTCAAGGCTCAACGTGCTTGTTTCCATTCCACTCAACTTACTGTTTTTTACTGACATTCATTACTGCCTGGCCCTGGAGAGATGGAAACGTGAACATGCCTCGCGAATACCCGGCTGGTTTGCCGCGATGGCGGAGTTCGAGGTTCTGGCCTCACTTGCCAATATGGCTTTCAACAACCCCGGGTGGGTCTTTCCTAAAGTGACCGAAGACTATTTTGTCTTCAGCGCACAGCAGATGGGTCATCCGCTCATTCCTGCCGGCAGGCGGATAAACAATGATTTTGCCGTAAGCGGAGCCGGGAGAGCAATCATTGTAACGGGATCAAACATGTCTGGCAAGAGCACCTTCCTCCGCACCTGCGGGGTGAATGCCGTGCTGGCTTTTACCGGAGCGCCGGTCTGTGCCTCAGCGTTCGAGGTCTCGCTGTTAAGACTCCATTCCAGCATGCGCATATCAGACTCTCTTGAAGAGAATATCTCATCATTCTATGCTGAGCTGCGGCGCCTGAGGGCGATCATCAGCGGGGCCGAATCCGATCCGAAGGTATTCCTGCTGCTTGATGAGATACTCCGGGGCACCAACTCCGACGACAGGTATACCGGCTCAGTGGCACTCATAAAACAGCTTACCGGTTATGGCGCCGTGGCCATGGTGGCAACGCATGACCTTCGCCTGGCCGGCCTGGAGCAGGAGCTTCCTGACGCCATAGAGAACTACCATTTTGATGTGAAGGTAAATGATGAAGAGCTCTTCTTCGACTACCGGCTCACCCCGGGCATATGCTCAAGCTTCAACGCCTCGCTGCTGATGAAGAAAATGGGCATTAAGGTCTGATGATTTGCGATTTGCGATTTGCGAATTTGGCCTGCGGCCTAGTGGTTCAATAGTTTTAGTAATGATTCGACCTTTTCGTTGTCAGGCAGCTGGCCGTCTATCCAGTTAATTGTGATGCCGCGGCGCTCCATGCCCCGGAACCAGGTCATCTGACGCTTGGCAAAACGGTGGATCTCCACCTCCAGCTTCCGGGCCATCTCCTCATAGCTCATCTGATCCATAAGATAAAGGGTCACATATTTGTATTCGAGCCCATAGTAGATGAGATCTTCAGGATGCACACCCTCAACCAGCAACCGCTGCACCTCCTCTATCATCCCGCCCTCCAGCCTGCTGCGCAACCGTGAGCTGATCCGCTGCCGCCTGGTCTCACGGTCAAAGAAAACCGCCGTCACCAGCGGGTTCTTAACAGGAAAAGGCGTCTCGTCAACAGGGTGATGTGTGTAGTAATCTGATATCTCGATTGCCCTTACTGCCCTCTTAACCGTGTCGACATCAGTCTTGTTGTGCAGGCTCTTATACCGCGAGAGAATCTCCGTCAGTTCCTCCAGCGACCGTCCTGCAAGCAGCGCCCGCAAGTGACCGTTCACAGGCACCTGTATCAGCCTGTAACCGCTCACGATGCTGTCGACATACATACCCGAGCCGCCACAGACCACCGGAAACACACCCCGTGCAGCCATCTCCTCATAAACCCTCAGGAAATCGCGCTGATACTCATATACATTGTACCTGTACCCGGCATCAACGATATCCACCATGTGCACCGGCACCCTCCGGCCGTCAACAGCATAATCAGACAAGTCCTTTCCTGTCCCTATGTCCATCCCCCGGTAAACCTGCCGCGAGTCGGCGCTGATCACCTCCCCTCCCAGCCGGTCAGCCAACAGAGCCGCCAGCCTCGTCTTACCCGTCGCAGTAGGACCGGTAATCACCACAATATCGTGCATCGGCTTGTCCATCAGAAATTAAAGATAGCCATAAAGGGTTCACAGTAATGCTATTTTGCTTATTTTTGCCGGTCGAAACTGAAAAGAGGTTATGGATTTCCCCTTTCTTTATCATCGAACGAAGTATTTTATAATCAGTCCCGTAAAGGCATGGGATGCAGTTCATCGTGAGAACAGGCCCATGAAGTTCGTCAGGGGCAGCTTCTTCATGCCGCTGATCCTCCTCGTCGCCGCAAGCGCCTTCTTTGGCTCGATGTTCCTGATCAATACCACCCTGAAACCGATGTACTCGGTGCTGATGGCACTGAACACATTCCTGATACTGTATCTCGGGGTGTACGGGTCAGCCTGGCTTGTGAAGGAGATACTGAAAGCGCTTGACCTGGGAAATGACTTCCTGGTTGCGTTCAAGCTGGTTGCCTACTCTATGTCACCGGTATTTCTGGTGCTGATAATAAGCCGGACATTTGAATCAATGCTGTTCATAAACGTACTGGGACTATACAGCCTCTACCTTTTATGGACAGGAATGGAGGTGATGATCAACCCCCCGGAACACAAAAAGATCCCGTTTATGATAGCAACGGTACTCGTAACGGTCATCGTGTTTCTTCTCCTCCACCTTATCCTCTCGAAGCTCGCCGAAACGGCATACTTTTCATTCTTTGCCTGATGCCGCCAATGAAAAACGGTACCAGCAATATCGTCATCAAAAACCGCAGGGCCTCCCACGATTATGAATTCATCGAGAAGCTCATCGCGGGCATCAAGCTGAGAGGAACAGAGATCAAGTCGATCCGGGCAGGAAAGGCGACACTCACCGACTCATTCTGTGCCTTTCGTAACGGGGAGCTCTTTGTCACCGGGATGCATATCTCGGAGTACTACTGGGGCAACCTTAACAACCACGATCCCCTGGGTGAAAGAAAGCTTTTGCTTACGCGGAAGGAGCTCCGCAGGTGGGAACGAAAGGTGAACGAGACCGGACTGACTATCATCGTCACCAAAGTGTTTATCAATGAGCGCGGACTGGCCAAGGCTGAGATTGCACTCGCAAAGGGCAAGAAGCAGTACGACAAGCGCGACAGCCTCAAGAAGCGCGACCATGAGCGCGAGATGGACCACCACACGAAGGAGAGAAGCAGGTAAAACCTTCTGCAATTCTCACCCCCCCACCCGAAGATAAGGCGGGAGAAACCTGTAGTCCCGGGCCTTGCAAAAAACCAATGAAAAATCAGAAGTTGGGACTCAGCAGGTACCGCGAGTAGAACTGGTCTATATAGGCCACCGCATCCTCCGCGGTATCAACAATCCGAAAAATATTCATGTCCTCGGGAGAGATGTTCTTCTCTTCGTTGAGCATCACCTCAACCACCCAGTCGAAGAGTCCCGACCAGAACTTCTCGCCTACCAGCACTATCGGAAAACGGCCGATCTTCTTGGTCTGTATCAGCGTTATGGCTTCAAAGAGCTCATCAAAGGTACCAAAGCCGCCGGGCAGTACTATGAACCCCTGGGCATACTTCATGAACATTACCTTGCGGACAAAAAAGTAGTCGAAGGTGATCAGCTTATCACGGTCAATATAGGGGTTTGCCTTCTGTTCAAAAGGCAGGTCTATGTTTATGCCTATCGACTTGCCGTTGCCTCTCTTGGCTCCCTTGTTTGCCGCCTCCATGATACCCGGACCGCCACCGGTGATGACACCGTAGCCCTTGTTCACAAGCTGAAAGGCGATCTCCTCGGCAAGCCTGGCATACTTATTATTGAAATGGGTGCGGGCAGAGCCGAAGATAGCCACGCTGGGGCCGATGCGCGAGAGTTTTTCAAATCCTTCAACCAGTTCTGCGATGATCTTAAAGACCCTCCATGAGTCCATTGTATGTATCTCATGCCATGTCTTCGGTTCGAACGCATCCTTAATCAGGTCCTTATCTTTTGCTTCGTCCATTGGTTTTTGTTTAGTCGTCAAATATACTCTTTTCTCTTATTTCAGCAGGGGCGCAAGAAACATGCCCGTATAATTATCCTTGATCTTTATGATCTTTTCGGGTGTGCCGGAAAACATTATCTCACCTCCTCCGCGGCCTCCCTCCTTCCCCAGGTCCACAATGTAGTCGGCCATCTTGATCACATCCATGTTATGTTCAATGACGATGATGGTGTTACCCCTGTCGACCAGGCGGTCAAGCACCTCCAGCAGCACCCTGACATCATCAAAATGCAGTCCTGTTGTTGGTTCGTCAAGGATATAGAGAGTGCGGCCGGTATCTTTTCTGGCGAGCTCAGTGGCCAGCTTGACCCTCTGCGATTCGCCTCCCGACAGCGTGGTCGACGGCTGCCCAAGCCTGACATATCCCAGTCCTACATCCTGCAGTGTCTTTATCTTATGATGTATCGATGGGATCCCCCTGAAAAACTCCACTGCATTATCGACGGTCATCTCCAGGACATCATTGATGGATCTCCCTTTGTATTTGACCTCCAGCGTCTCCCTGTTATACCGCTTCCCCCCGCAGTCGGGGCACATCACGTAGACGTCAGGCAGGAAGTTCATCTCGATGGTCTTGACTCCTGCTCCCTCACAGCCTTCGCACCTGCCACCCCTGATGTTAAAGGAGAACCGACCCTGACCAAAACCCCTCACTTTGGCATCAGGAGTCATGGCGAAGAGCTTGCGGATATCGGTGAAGACACCGGTGTAGGTTGCCGGATTCGACCTTGGAGTGCGCCCGATGGGTGCCTGGTCAACCTCTATAACCTTGTCGATGTTTTCCAGCCCGTTAATGTCACCGTAAGGCAGGGGCACCCTCCCCGCGCCATGGAGCTTCTTTGCCAGCGCCGGGTGGAGGGTATGGTTTATCAGCGACGATTTGCCGCTTCCCGACACTCCTGTGACGCAGGTGAATGTTCCGAGAGGCACGGTCATGGTGACACTCCTCAGGTTGTTTCCCGTAGCGCCGCTGATGGTCAGGAAACTGCCGTTGCCCTCTCTCCTCTCCTTCGGCACGGGTATCTCCATGCGCCCGCTGAGGTAATCAGCGGTGAGGGTGTCGGCGGCCAGCATCTCTTCCGGCGACCCCTGGGCGACGATGGTGCCACCGTGGACGCCGGCACCGGGACCTATATCTATTATATGATCAGCGCTGAGGATCATATCCCTGTCATGCTCCACTACAATGACAGAGTTACCTTCATCGCGAAGTTTGCGCAACGCCTCTATCAGGCGGCGGTTGTCGCGCTGGTGCAGTCCTATGCTCGGCTCATCGAGAATATAGAGCACATTGACAAGCTTTGATCCTATCTGTGTCGCAAGCCTGATGCGCTGGCTCTCTCCCCCGGAGAGGGTCCTTGCCCCCCGATTCAGCGAGAGATAATCCAGTCCCACGTCAAGGAGGAAGCCGAGCCTTGACCTCAGCTCCTTGAGGATCTCCGAGGCTATCTTCAGCTGCCTTTCTGACATCCCGTCCGGGAGCCTGTCGATGAGGAGGCCGAGCTCAGCCAGGTCCATAGCCGCCAGCTCACCGATGTTTTTACCTGCTATGCGAAACCAGAGTGCCTCCTTCTTCAGGCGGGTGCCACCGCACTCCGGACAGGTCTGATACTCTACATACTGCTCCTTCCCCTTGCCGTTTACCCTGCGCCCGGTGGCCGCCTCCTGGTTGCCCACATAGTTGACGACGCCTTCAAAGGTCATGAAGTAGTTGGAGGTGAGGCCGAGCGGGGTGTTTGACAGCTTAAGTACCTCATCCGATCCGAAGAAAAGCTTGTTCAAAGCCTCATCACTGATTTCCCCTACCGGTGTGTCAACGGTGAAGCCGTACTTCTCACCGAGGGCCTCTATCATCCAGAAGATCCATATGTTGCGGTACTTGCCCAGCGGCTCTATCCCGCCCCTGCGGATGCTGAGGGAAGGGTCAGGCATCATCCTCTTTATATCTACCTCGGAGATCTCTCCCAGCCCGTTGCACTTCGGACATGCGCCCTGCGGGGAGTTGAACGAAAAGGTGTGAGGAGCAGGCTCATCATATGATATTCCCGTTACAGGGCACATCAGATGGCGGCTGAAATAACGGTGGGTGCCGTCGTC
>JAVEXM010000075.1:0-5140 GCA_034004025.1 Bacteroidales bacterium | reverse complement strand
CGCGGGATCGTGAGGCTGATGTTCCTCAGATTGTGAACTCTCGCACCGAAGACCTTTATCTCATCGCTCTGCCCTGGCATAGAGCATGTTATAAACCGGTGATGATTCTTGCGTCCTTCTCAGGAACTCTTATGATATATTCCCTGCCGCTGCTGTTGGTCAGGAATGGCTTGCGAAGCCACGGATTGAGGAACTTGAGAATTTTGTAGTTTGTATCGAAATGCCTGGCAAACTGCTCAAAACTGGTGACTGCACTGTCAACGGCTACCTCCCTGTAAGGGACAGGCGGGTAGAGATCCAGTTCAGTAACCTGGAAGCCATATCCGGACGGATCGGACATCACAAGCTTCAGAGCCACGATGCGGAAGATATATCGTGCCGTCTCCTCATTAAGCAGAAGATCATAATAGTTTGTCTGCTTCTGTATCCCTGCCTGCTCGCTTAATCCGCTGAAGCCGTTGTTGTATGATGCCGCTGCCATGGTCCAGCTGCCGTATCTTTCGTAAGCCTTTTTGAAATAACTGCAGGCAAACCGGGTTGACTTTTCAAGGTTGTACCGGTCGTCAACCTCTTTGTTGATTGTAAGACCAAATTCTCTTCCGGTATTCTCCATTATCTGCCAGAAGCCTGTAGCACCGGCAGGTGAGATCACATTTGCCAGGTCACTCTCGGCGCAGGCCAGATACTTAAAGTCATCAGGGATACCATTCTCTGCAAGTATCTTCTCTATCTCCGGGAAATATCTTCCTGCCCTCTTTATGGTCAGCAGCGTGGAGCCGTGCCTGTAGGCAGTGGCATTCAGCTCTCTGTCGAGGCTCTCACGGGTATCGAAATTCTGCAGGGGCATCTCCTCTCCGGCAAAAGAGACGGTTTCAGGCAGGGCCCATGAAGCAGCTGTAAGTGCACTCTCTTCATTATCAATCGATTCCATTTGCTGATCACCTGCTGAAACAAGCAAAGTAAAAATGAAGCCTGCGCTGAGCAGCAGCAGAATCGCAAAAGTGGCCTTTCCTGGTGTAAATTTCATTTTCCCGACGTTAATTTTGAAACTGCAAAAGTAGCTAAATTATTGCTTACAGGGAAGGAAAAGCAGAAGCGAAACGGGGGAATTCAGAATCTGAGGCGGAGGACTCAACAGAAGTCCGGGGAGATGTGACGGAGTAACCTGATTGAGGGAATTCAGAATTTGAAGAAGAGACCTGAATAGATGCCCAGTGAGTAAGGTTTGTACAGTGCTCCGGAGATGTCACTGAGGGGTGTCATGTAGTATCTGAGCACCGGTTCAAAATTAAAGGAGACTTTGGTTGAGATGTTATATTCCATCCCTAGACCCAGCTGGCTGCTGATGTTGTAGGGATTTACTCCTTCGGTATGGCCTACGCGTACGATATCGGAACCCTGTCCGGTGTAGGCGGCGTTGTCAACCAGCAGGCCGTAGGCCACTCCTCCGGAGAGGTTCAGTCCCATTCTTCCGTCGATCACCTTATAGCGCACCAGCAGTGGCAGCTCAAGGTAGCGGAACACCTGCCTGATCTCACTGCCCACCTGTGTCAGGTTATATTTTGACGGGTCAGCGCCCTGGACCAGTGAACCTACCCTGTTACCGGCATCAGTAAGGTATAGGTCGGTGTTGCCGGCACGTATCATACCGGAGGCCGTCTCAACGGAGTAGAGGTAGTTGCTCTTGACGGAATAGAAATCGGAGAGGCCTGCAAAGACATCGACTTCGTTGATAGTCTGACCTACTGATGCAAGTCCGATACCGGAATGGATCGTCAGGCGGTCGGAGATCCTGTACCCGACTGTCAGACCTGTTGTATATGAAGGCCTTGCTCTCTCACTGTTCATCAGTTCAGCCAGCCTGGCATTCTGTCCCTGCGGTGAGAGTCCCACGGAGGGAGACAGTGAGGCACCTAACATAAAGCGTTGCCCTGCAGACCTGCTGCTTACCGCAGCCATTTCCGGCAATGTCGTACTGCCGGCTCCGGTAAGTCGTCCTGCTGTTATCACCGTAATATCATCTGATGAAAAGGGGAGCGATTCGTCGGATTCCCTGCCGTAATCGGTCAGGTCTGCCAGCAGATACTGCTGATCATCCGCAACAGCCGGGGGAGCGGCTACAATGCCTTCATCAAGATCACGGGAGACTGTCACTGCAACGCCGGGAGCCACAGTGCGGTCAGTGGTTGTCTCCATGGCGTCTGTCGGGGAGCTGCTCACCCTGACAGCCTGCTGTTCTCCGCTGGTGATTGCCATCTCAGCCAGTTGTGGTCCGGGGTCATTGCTGCGCAGGTACCAGCCGGCCATCAGCGCAAGCGACACCAGTGCAGCGATGCCCGCGGCAATGGATGTGACAGTCCTGAAGGCCGAGCGCCTGAAGGGCATGGGAGGTATATTCTCCCAGACATCAGACGGCGGAAGGACCTCCAGATCTTTCAGTCCGTTACGGAAAACAACATCAATATTTGGCTCCCTGTTAAACATTTACCATTTTCCTTGTGACACCTGTCAGAAGCACTACCTTTCTCTGAAGTATAACTCTTGCCCTTGAGAGATTCGATTTGCTGGTACCTTCCGAGATACCGAGCATCTCACCAATCTCCTTGTGGGAATATCCTTCTATGGCATAGAGGTTGAAGACCATCCTGTATTTCGGTGGCAGCTCCATGATCATATTCAGGAGGTCGTAGGCCTCCAGCCCTGCAAAATCACTTGTGTCGGGTTCGGCTTCCGGCTCCGGCACATCCTCGATGTCATCAACCCTGCTCAGGTAGTACCTGTTGCGGTACCTCTCCAGCGAGGTGTTGACGATGATCCTCCTCATCCATCCTTCAAAAGAACCTTCATGGTTGTAGCGCGACAGGTTATCATATATCTTGATAAAACCCTCCTGCAGGACATCCCTGGCCTCCTCCGTGTTGCCTGCATACTGAAGGCATACGGCATATAGCTTCGGTGCGTACCTGCGGTAAAGGAGCTCCTGATCGCGCCTGCTTCCTGACAGACAGCCGTCAATTATGTCTTTCTCCTTCTGCAAACTCGCCTTTTTCTGGAGTTATAAAGATAAGAAATAATATCTGACCCTGTCAACAGATTGATGTTAAAAAGGGATCAAAGGTTGCGTTACCTAAAAAATATTCCGTGCTGTTTTCAGCCGTGGATTGTTTCGCCCGTGGCCGCTGCTGCCGCCCTCACGACTGCAGCCTATCCGTGGATGGCCTCTCCGAGTGCCGCCGCTGCCGCCTCCATGATTCCTTCAGACATCGTCGGGTGGGGGTGTATGCTGCGCATCAGGTCATGAGCCGTGGCTCCCATCCTGCGTGCCGTCACTATCGAGGAGATCATTTCGGTGACATTCATGCCTATCATGTGGCCGCCGATGAGCCTGTCGTCTGCAGCGTTGAACACCAGCTTGACGAAGCCCTCGCGGGCGCCCGCCGCCGAGGCCTTGCCGGAGGCCATGAACATGAACTTGCCTGTTTTGGTCTCAATGCCTGCCTCCCTGGCAGCCTCCTCCGTCATACCGCAGGAGGCAACCTCCGGAGTGGTGTATGTGCACCCCGGGATGTTGTCGTAGTCAACAGGCTCGGGGTCATGGCCCGCGATCTTCTCAACGCAGACTATGGCTTCGGCTGATGCCACATGTGCAAGTGCCGGGCCGGGCACCACGTCGCCAATGGCATAAACACCCTCCAGGGAGGTTCTGTAGTATTCATCAACCACTATCTTTCCGCGGTCGGTCTTCACGCCCGACTCCTCCAGTCCGATTCCCTCGATGTTGGGAGTGATGCCCACGGCAGACAGAACGATATCAGTCTCTATCTGCTCCTCTCCCTTCGGAGTCTTCACGGTGACGAGACATCGCTCACCTGATGTGTCAACCTTTTCCACCGATGATCCGGTCATGATCTTCATCTTTGCCTTTTTGAATGACCTTTCCAGGGTGCGTGACACCTCCTCATCCTCCAGGGGCAGAAGACGCGGCATATACTCTACCAGCGTCACCCCGGTGCCCATAGACCTGTAGAAGCCTGCAAACTCGCTGCCGATGGCTCCCGAGCCTACAACCACCATCGAGGCAGGCAGTTCGGACAGGCTCATCGCCTCACGGTAACCGATGATCTTCCTGCCGTCCTGCTTCAGGTTCGGCAGCTCGCGCGACCGTGCTCCGGTGGCTATGATGATATGCTTTGCGCCGTAGCTCTCCTTTGTGCCGTCAGCGGCCTCCACCTCAACGGCACCTGCACCCTTCAGTCGTCCGTACCCGTTGATGACCTGTACGTTATGTTTTTTGAAAAGATACTGCACTCCTTTGCTCATGGCATCGGCCACCCCCCTGCTCCTGGAAATCACCGCACCGAAGTCGGGAGCCGGCGCCTCACCGGCATTGATTCCGTAATCGGATGCGTGACGGGCATAATCGAGCACCTGGGCACTCTTTAGCAACGCCTTCGTTGGTATGCAACCCCAGTTTAGGCAGATGCCCCCGGTCTCAGCCTTTTCTATCACCGCTGCCTTCATACCCAACTGTGAAGCTCTTACAGCAGCCACATAGCCGCCGGGACCGCTTCCAATGATCAGAATATCAAATTCATTCATGTTATCGACTTTTTTATTTTGTCAGAACTGAGGCTGCTACGGAGAGTGCGCACAGCCCGTGCTGTCAACCAGAACAACACCAGTACCGTTACGATTGTTGCGCCTGTCGGCAGATTTATGAACCATGAGATAGCGAAACCGGCACTGATGGCAATGAAGCTGACAACTGTTGAGAGCACTATTATCCGCAGGTACTCCCTTGTAAAGAGCATCACTATATTGGCCGGGATGGTAAGCAGTGCAATGATCATTATCACCCCTGCCATCCTTATGTTCAGAACAATTGCCAGCCCTGTCAGACCCACCGAGATATACTTGAAGAGATCAACATGATTTGTGAAGGTACGTGCATAGTTCTCATCAAAGGATATATAAAGCAGGGTCCTGTAGTAGAGCGCCGTATAGATTATCAGCACCAGTGATATGATTCCCAGTGCGATGAGATCCCCGTATGTTACGGTCAATATGCTGCCAAAAAGGTAACTCATAAGATTAGGAGCATACCCTGGTGTCAGGTAGATGAATATTATACCTACCGCCA
>JAVEXM010000074.1:0-13773 GCA_034004025.1 Bacteroidales bacterium | reverse complement strand
CTGAGGGCATCAGGAGTGAGAGGGTGTTTTCAGCTCCCAGTGCTTCCGCGGCCAGGGCAAGGACCACAGCCGAGTCAATGCCGCCTGAGAGTCCCACTATGGCCTTTTTGAGTCCGCTCTTTGCAAAGAAGTCCCTGATGCCCGTCACCAGTGCACGGTGCACATGCGGGGTCATATCTTCAGGGAAACCTGCCGGGCAGGAGTATTTTTCCCTATTGTCTCCCGGGGAGGGCACGTCGACAATCCTTACCTCTTCCTCACAGAATGACAGTCTTTCGAGCACGGTACCGTCAGAATCGATCAGTACTGATGATCCGTCGAAGATCAGTTCGGTATAACCGCCGACCTGGTTGACTGATATGAGAGGTTTACCGTACTCCCGGGCATTTCTGGAGAAAACCTCTTCCCTGATTTTTATCCTGTTATGAGAGAATGGATTGGCGGCAATATTTATTATCAGGGAGGGATTCTCCTTCATGATCTCATCGAGTGGCGAGACGTTGTAGAGCCGCCAGAGGTCCTTATCGCCGAAAGGCTGCTCGTCCCAGATATCCTCACAAATTGTAATCGCAATCCTGGTGCCGTTCAGTTCAACGGGCTTGAAGATGCTCCCCGGCTGGAAGTACCTGTCTTCGTCAAAGATGTCATAGGTAGGCAGGAGGGTCTTGGAGGTCACGGCCTTCACCGTGCCGTCCTGCAGGAAGAAGGCGGAGTTGTGGAGGCTTTTGCCGCTGAGGCCGGTGTTGGGTGATGGACCTCCGATGATGGCGGCTATCCCCGTGCAGTGTGTGGCGATCTCCTTTACTGATGCCATTGCGGCATTGACAATATCACTCCGGAGCAGCAGGTCGAGGGGCGGGTAGCCGGTGACGGCGAGCTCGGAGAAGACTATGAGATCGGCTCCCCCGCTTTTCGCAATGCCGATGGAGGAGATGATCTTCTCCCTGTTGCCGGAGATGTCTCCGGGGATATAACTCAGCTGTGCAAGTGCGACCCTCATTGCCCGGGGTTCAGAATTTAAATCCGAGCCTGATCTTCACCATCCTTAACCCCGACCTGTCGTCGAGCTGGTATACATCCTCAAGGTCTTTGGTGACATCGAAGAAGTCCTGAGCATAGCTCAGTCCAGCAACGATAGATGCGTCCATAGCCAGCTCATATTCAATTCCTATGCCTATATGCCATCCGGCATTGAGGCCGTATAGCTCGTTCCTGGCATTCTCGTGCCTGATATCGATAGCCGGCACATCAATGGTCGACTTGATCCGCATCCTGATATCGAATCCCAGGTCAGTGAAGTATGTCAGGTAGCCTACCTGGTCGGGCTGCAGCCGTATTCCGGCAGGGATATTCAGGTAGTGGATGTTATACCGTACCTCAGTTCCCGGATCCAGAGTCTCGTTGAAGTTGGTAAAGACAAGTGTATGTTCCTCATCTGTGCTCTGCCTCCCGCCTGCTGAAAGAAAGCTCAGGCCTGATGATATGGCATAGTTGTCAGCAAAGAAATGAAGAACATTCAGTCCGATGTCAAAACCGGCTTTTGCTCCTTCTCCCCTGTATTCCGATTCGTTTGAGCCCATCCATGAGATAACGGGGTCAGCATGAACGGCGAATTCCAGTTCCTGGGCCGAAAGGCATACAGGACCAGTGATCAGGGTCGCAAGGGCCAGAGCCCTGAGAACCGACAGTTTGATTGTTTTGTTCATCTTCTCGTAGTTTGCCGCTCAAAATTATAAATAATTGTCCTTATTTTGCGAAAAATGATCTTATTCCGTTGAATATGACCAACAGACTGTTCTTGCCCCTGCTCTTTGCCGCCATGCTGGCACTGGCTGCCCTGAGTTCATGCCACCGTGATCCTTACAGGGTTGATCTCTCCGGCATTGAGTGTGACCTGGAAGTCAGGGATCTTGGCAGTGCCATTTTTGAGACCCCGCCGAATGAGCTGGCTGCCAGGGCTGAGTCATTGAGGCAGGAGTATGGCAGTGCCCTGAACACTTACAGCAGTGTCATCGGACTCGGAGATATCTCCGACGAGAGATGGCCCTCGTCCTTTATCCTATTTGCCACCGACCTGCGCAACCTGGAGCTGTGGGATGATGTGAAGCGCGTTTTTCCTGACAATAAAAATCTGGAGAAGGAGCTTGAAGAGGCCTTCAGGCACTACAGATATTACTTTCCTGACAGGCTGGTACCCGAGGTTATCACCTGCATCTCCGTTTTCAACAACAGCATTATCGTTGATGACTCACTGCTGATGGTCAGTCTCGACCGTTACCTGGGTGCTGATTCCAAATATTATCCTTCTCTTGGAATTTACAGTTACCAGGCCCGCAAGATGACACCTGCCCATGCTGCCACCGACTGTATGTATGCGTGGGCGTCGACGGAGTGGGATTACAGGGAGATCGGGTACGGTACCAGGAATCTTCTCAACTCCATGCTGCATGAGGCCAAGCTTGTCTATTTTTCAAAGCGTATGATGCCTTCTGTTGCAGACACGCTTCTTCACGGGTATACGGAGGCCCAGCTCGGATTCTGCAAGCAGAGGGAGAGTGAGATGTGGGAGTATCTCGTCGGGAATGATCTGCTCTTCTCCACTGACGGTTTCCTGATACGCAAGTTTACGGGTGAGGCGCCGTTTACCTCCTATTTTTCGGAGGAGTCGCCCGGCAGGGCAATAGTCTGGATCGGTTTCAGGATAATCGAGAAGTTCATGAACGCAAACACCTCGGTCACGATGGAGGAGCTGATGAGCATGAACGACTGCCAGGCTATCCTGAGCGGCGCCAGGTACAATCCCGACTGATGCAAAAAAAAGAAGCTGCCCTTTCAGACAGCTTCCGGTTTTCCTAAAAAGCGAATGCGGGTTAAGCCGGATGAATTGCCTCTACAGGGCATACGTCGGCGCAGGCACCACAATCGGTACATATATCAGGGTCGATCACGTAGATGTCTCCCTCAGATATAGCCTCAACCGGACATTCATCTATACAGGTTCCGCAAGCTGTGCAGTCATCTGAAATTTTGTAAGCCATTATTAAATTTGTTTTAAAGATTACGGGCGTAAAATTATCTTTTATTTTATTAAGTTCCTAACCAAATTCTGATAAAATTCACCCTTGCATATCTGCCATTCAAATATGATGCCATTCATTACCCGTCTGCTGTGACGGAACCGGCCGGACCACCTGCATGAGATTTTTTGACGTCTCTTTTTCAGGGATTTCGGGCATTGAATTGAGGGGCCGGATCTTTTCAGGAATCAGAAATCGAGGCTGAACGAGAGGTAGAATATTTTCGGGAGGAGGTATCCGTTATCAATGCCCCAGGCAATGTCACCCCTGACGAAATAACCGAAGAGCTGTGCTCTCAGGCCCCCGCCGAAACCCTGCACCAGGGGATTGCGCATGGCATCGAGTCTTACAACCACGGGACCGTTGCGCACCACCTTGTCATTCCAGTAGTTCTCATTGCCCCACGGATCCCATCCTGACCAGGCCATGCCAATGTCGTAGAAGCCGACAATCTGGAGGCTGTTGAGGAGGTTGGAGCGGAGGGGGTGACCTGCAAAATATCTCACCACCGGCCAGCGGATCTCACTGTTTATCAGTGCAAAGTTGCTGCCGTTGCGGATGTTCTGGGTAAAGCCCCTCATATTGGTCGCCAGTGCCTGGAATCCGTAGTTGACACTGGGATTGACAGGGACTGTCTGGTCGAACATGGGTACCTTGTTGAACAGGTAACCCATCCAGTTGTCGACGCCGCCCATGTAATATATCAGTCGTGAAGGACCGAATGAGGTGCTTGCCGCAAATCTGTTGGCCCAGATCAGGTCGCGGTGGATCTTCTGGTAATGCCTGAAATCGGCACCGAAAACGAACATGTCGCTTTTTCTTTCGGTTATCTCCCGGTAGTATTCTCCGAATACCTTGAACCTGGTGCCGTAGTAGATATTGATAGTACGCCTGCGGGTATTGTCATATATCACCTCGCCCTTCAATCCTGCCCAGTGCCGGTCTGATGAGGGAGCCATGAGGCTGGCCTGGTCCGTCGACTGGATGATGTAGTTGTCATAGCGGTATGTGAGGGTTCCCTTCAGGGCAAGCACTGCGCTCAGCGGCTTCCTGAGAGAGCCATATGTAGTGTAGCTCTTTATCTTGTAATAGAGAGTGTCATTGTAGCTGTCAAACGACTGCTTGTGAAAAAGTACCTGCTTATCGAACTTTCCCCTGAGAGCCTCAAGGCTGACCAGGTACTCGTTACTGTCGAAGTTGCCGGAGAACCTGAATCCCCCCGTAATGCGGTAGTCCTCAAAGAGGTCTATGGTGCCTATCTTGAAGAGCATGTTGAGGCCGGGGTTGAAGTAGGGGGCTCCGCCGTTATATGCCTGGTAGGTGTTGTTCAGGAAGTTGAAGTCGATCTGCGTGGCAGTATAGTTGTTATAGAAGGCAGGCCTGTAAACCAGGGCGGTGGGCATAGGCATCCTGGAAGTGTCAAGGTCTATGTCCATGTAATCCTTCCGCCACTGCAGCTCGTAGAAATTCTCCTTCTCCTTTTCGAACACATAATTGCGGAAGTCTATGGGTTCGTCAGCGGCATAGTACTCGTAGAGTGGTTTTTCGAGAGTGTCGTTCATGCGTGCCCGTTCAGCCAGGAGCCAGTCCCTGATACGGTTGATGCTGTCGGCGGCCCTCAGCATGGCTGACTCCTCCTCGCGCCATGATGTAGTGAGTATCTCATTGTCCCTGACCTGGGGTGCGTCACCCGTTGCACCTGTATGGAGCCGGTAGCGTCCGTTGTCGAAGATCACGGCAGCATCCTGCCCTCCGTTCCTGTCAAAGGCTTCCAGGTTTCGAGGGAAATCTGTTGCCTGGCGCCCGTCGATGAAGTACATATAATGAAGGGCTGTGTCAATGAAGGCGATGGAGCTGTCTACGGTGGCATCGTAGTAATTCAGGATACCGTTGCCGTTGCTGATGTAACCCGTGGAGAGGGCAGAGGCCTGCATCGGGTTAAGGTAATCGTTGAGAGTGCCCTCGTCAAGCCTCGTGAGCATGTTGCCCCGGGTCCTGAGGTCATAGGTGAAGAGGTTGAAGGTAAGTCCTGTCTCCTCCTGAGGGTCACCCCTGTTGGTGAGGCTGTCGGTAAGTCTGTTTGAAGAGAAGATTATGGTCTCATCCTTTCCCCTTATGAATGAGGGTTCAAAATCATCGGCCACGTCATAGGTGATGCGCTCGTTGGTGCCACTGATGATAGTATGGAGATAGAGATCGGTCATGCCGTTGATGATGGCAGAGACCAGCAGGCGGGTGCCGTCGGGTGAATAGGAGAGTGAGAGTACCTTCTCAAAGAAGGGCATGGTTCGCTGCTCGATGTTTTTCTGGTCGGTGCGGTAGAAGTAGAGCTCCACGCCGCCCTTCTCCTCGTTGGCAAAGGTAAGTATCTGACCCCCGGGGTGCCAGGTGATCACGGGGTATGTGTGGTCAACCGACTGTTCATACTTTGGCTCAGCTGTAAAGATTTTTTTTGCTTTGCCGGTGGAGGTGTCGTGAATCCATATCCTTCTCTTGCCCCAGTCATTGGAGACATAGGCTATCATTCGTCCGTCGGGACTGATCTTCACCGAGGTATAGCGTTCCTGGGGTTTTGACTTCCTGATCTCGGGCGGTTTCCTGTACTCTTCTCCCGGCTTGACGCTGTAGTATGCCGTATAGAACTCCTTCCAGTCGCGGTAGGTATCTTTTATGCTCTTCCCCAGCCCGTATAGGAATCCGTCCTCTATATTCTTGTATATCTTTGACAGATAGATGATATTGGGTATGATGGCATCGCCGTATGTCTCGCCTATGTACTTCCAGAATGAATGGCCGGCAAAGACTGCCTCTTCGTACTCGAGGTTATCGAGGTTCCTGTATCTGCCGTTCTCAAACCCGTCTCTGACACGGTTGTCGGTCTCGCTGTCCCAGCCGAAGGCCACATAGTTGATAAGTCCCTTGATGTACCAGTCAGGTATCTGTATCCGGGAGCTGCTGGTGGTCCTGTCACGGACATCGGCATTGTAGAGCATCTCGTATACCACCACCTCGGCTATTGCCGATGCGATCACCTTGTTGAACTCTTCATGGTCGCCGTTGAACCACAGCATCACCTTGTTCTTGATGACGCGGCTGTAGCCTCCGACGTTGTAGTCTTCCTCGGCTGAGATAAGTCCGATATTGCTCTGACGGTAATCGTTTTTCTTGTTGTAGACTATGAGTATCAGGCGTTTGTCGAGGGTATAGTCGAAGTAATCCTCTATCTCGTTCAGCTTCTGTTCCGCCACCACTGAAGCATACTCGGCCACCTCGCGGCCGAACTCATTGTAATAACAGTCTATGTCATCAAACCTGAAATAGGTCCAGAAGAAGTCCCTGTGCTGCACACGGTTCTTGCCGAAGGTCATCTGCATACCGTTGTAGAACTGTCCTGATGCCGGCATGGCAGTCAGCAACAGGAGGGTTGCAAGTGCAAGTATGACGGGACTTTTCAAGCGCATAGGCAAAACGGAACTGCACCTTGCGGTTTCAGCAAAATCTGTTCCAAAGGCAGGCATCCGTACGGCAAAACTAATGGAATAACCAATAAAAAAACAGAGCCTTGTCGATTTTTATTATTTTTGGGGCTGATTCTGATGCAATATAACTGGCTTGATCTTTGTTATGTTAAATGTAACCAGAAATCAACCTGAAGTCTGACCAGGTAATAAAATGAGTTTGAATATGAAAAGGATTTTTTCAGCTGTTGTTTTGTTGTTGCTTGCTGCCGGATTATGGGCGCAGCCCAGGATTAAGTTTGAAGATACGCGTCACAATTACGGGTCTATAAAGGAGGAGGCAGGCAAGCAGGAGGCTGTTTTCAACTTCACCAACACCGGTGATTCCGTTCTTGTCATCACCAGGGTACAGTCGTCCTGCGGCTGTACGGCATCTGAGTATACCAGGGCGCCTGTTCCTCCCGGAGGCAAGGGCTTTGTCACGGCGGTCTTTGACCCCCGCGGCTACAACAGCCGCTTTGCCAAGAGCATCTCGGTCTACACCAACGCCAAGCCACCTGTCACCGTACTCATCATTGAGGGTCAGGTAGTGCCCCGCGAGAAGACCGTGGAAGAGCTCTTCACCTTTGCCGTAGGGCCTGTAAGGTTCCAGTCGAACCATCTGGCTTTCACAACCACGAAAAAGAACGAAAAGAAGATAAGGGTGATGCCCGTCATCAACACCTCTAAGGAGCCGGCAACTATTGAATTCGAAGGTGTCCCCGGACACCTGTCGCTGAAGATGAACCCGGCCACACTGAAGCCAGGCGAGAAAGGGGTGATAGAGGGCAGCTATGATGCAAAACTCAACACCAGCAGCTGGGGCAATGTCAATGACCTGATACGTCTTAAGGTTAACGGGGAGCTGCAGAAGAACATTTACCTTTACGTTTCTGCAAACCTTGTCGAGGACTTTTCAGGACTGAGCAGCCAGGAACTGGCCAATGCGCCGGTACTGAAGCTGGAGTCGAACACAGTCGATTTCGGAACCATCAGGCAGAAATCGTCTGCCGATGTTGAATTCAAATTCACCAACGAGGGCAAGAGTGATCTGATAATCAGGCATGTAAAGTCGGGTTGCGGATGCACGGCACTGATGCCCACCGAGAATGTGATCAAGCCGGGGACTCAGGGTTCCGTCAAGGCCAAATTCAATTCAGGCGGGTACAAGGGACAGATATACAAGAATATCTTCATCTACACCAATGATCCGAAGAATTCGGAGGTAATGCTGATGATCAAGGGTCAGGTTCTTGTGGAGGAGAGTTCAGCAAAGTAAAGAACCGCCAGGGGACAGGACGCAGATGAGCAGGGAAAAAGGTCAGGCCGGAGCACTTTCGGTTCAGAAGGGAGTTGTGCAGCCCCCGAGCATCAATCCCGACATGGCCAACCGTCTCAGGCGAAACAGGCGAAAGCAGCTTACTGCCGATGATTATGCCGACGGCATCCTGCGTGGCAACCGCACCATTCTCAGTCAGGCCATAACGCTTATAGAAAGTTCACTGCCGGAGCATTATGATCTTGCCCAGGCGGTGGTGGAACGCTGTCTGCCTGCCAGCTCCCGCTCTGTCAGGCTCGGTATTACCGGTGTCCCCGGTGCTGGCAAAAGCACTTTCATCGATACCTTTGGCACCATGCTTACGCGTCATTACGGCAGGCGCCTGGCAGTGCTGGCCATTGACCCCAGCAGCCAGCAGAGCAAGGGCAGCATCATGGGCGACAAGACGAGGATGGAGGAGCTGAGCGTTGACCCTGACGCCTTCATACGGCCGTCACCGGCAGCAGGTACTCTCGGCGGTGTGGCCCGCAAGACGCGTGAGACCATAATCCTCTGCGAGGCCGCCGGGTTTGACACGATAATTGTAGAGACGGTGGGCGTTGGACAGTCAGAGACTGCCGCACACTCCATGGTCGATTTCTTCCTGGTACTCATGCTTGCCGGCGCCGGCGACGAGCTGCAGGGTATCAAACGCGGGATCATGGAGATGGCAGACACCATAATCATAACCAAGGCCGACGGCAACAACATGCAGAAGGCCGAGATGGCTAGGGTGGAGTACAAAAATGCCCTGCATCTGTTTCCTCCCGCACCCTCCAGGTGGAGCCCCAGGGTGATGACCTGCTCCTCGGTTGAGAAGAGAGGGATAACCGATGTCTGGGAGACGGTGCGCGACTATGTCAGTCTGACCAAGGGCAACGGCTGGTTCTGGGAGAGAAGGAGGGAACAGGCGGTCACACGAATGCACGAAACCATTATAGACACTCTCAAGTTTTCATTCTACAACCATCCGGAGGTGATGGCACTGCTGCCCGAGCTGGAGAAGCAGCTACGCGAAGGCGAAGTGACATCCTACAAACCTGCACTGATGCTGCTCGACAAATATTTCAGCAGTAATTGCCGGTAATCAAATATTCATCTCTTACCTCTGAAAATCCTGCAGATTTTTTATTGCCTGTGTTAAAACCGGGGGTTTTTATGTATGTTTGAACCTTCGAAAAATTAGAGTGTTATACTGTTAAAATTGTAAAAATGAAAAAGACAGCTATTCTTATTTTAGTAGTGGCAATTGCGGCATCATGTTCAAGGGAACCGCAATACAGGATCACGGGCACCATTGACGGTGCGGGCAGTGAGGTCGTAATCCTGCAGAAACGTATCCCCGGGGGCTATGAGGTAATTGACTCTGCCACCCTCGAGAACGGCTCCTTTGAGATGACCGGCACCATTGAGTATCCTCAGATGGTAAACCTTGCTATAAAAGACAAGCGGGGAGGCCTGGGCTTCTTTATTGAGAATTCCGATATCACAGTGCACGGCCATGCCGACTCACTCTGGCTGGCCTCAGTAGCCGGCTCCCTTACCCAGGGCGAGTTTGACACTTACAAGGCACTTTTTGATGAGTCGAATGCCGAGATGTCAAAGATCTATGACCGTTACCGTGAAGCAAGGATGGCGGGAGATGATGAGCTTGCAGCCTCCATTGAGGCGGAGCTGGAGGCACTCGATGCCCGGCAGACCGGGATGAGAAAGGAGTTCATTGTCAACAACCCTGCATCATACGTTGCCCCCACAGTACTGAACGATATCTCATACTATCTCGAGGCTGATGAGCTTGAGAGCCTTCTCGGAAAGCTTGACACATCGCTCAACAAGGTTCAGTCGGTTGTCACCCTGAAGGAGAGAGTTGTTAAGCTCAAGGCTGTTTCCGTTGGACAGAAGGCTCCCGATTTCACGCTGAATGATACTGAAGGGAATCCTGTGTCGCTCTATTCGAAGCTGGGCGGGGATACGAAACTGCTGCTGGTTGATTTCTGGGCAGCATGGTGTCCGCCGTGCCGCCAGGAAAACCCCAATGTGGTAAAAGTGTGGAAGGAGTATAACAAGAAGGGATTCGACGTTTTGGGTGTCTCGCTTGACCGTAACAGGGAGGACTGGCTCAAGGCCATCGAGGATGACAAACTGACCTGGACACATATCTCTGACCTGAAGTACTGGGAGTGTGCTCCTGCAAAACTGTATGCCGTAACGGGCATCCCGGCCAACTTCCTGCTTGACGGTGAGGGAGTTATAGTTGGTCATAACCTCAGGGGAGAGGCTCTTGCTGCCAAAGTAAAAGAACTGCTCGGCTCTAAATAATATCAAAAAAAATAACTAATTTAGGAAGCCGTTGGGGGAGCATTTCTCCAGCGGCTTTTCATCAAATAAAAACCGGAAATGAGCAAGAAGGAAGAATTTCTGAACTACATGAATCAGGGCTATGCCTGCAAGGGCGATTTTATTGTTCTTGGCGGTGCCAAGCTTGACGGTGAGGCCGTTAGTGATGCCCATATCAGGATACCGCTGAAGACACTCAACAGGCACGGGCTGATTGCCGGAGCAACAGGTACCGGAAAGACCAAGAGCCTGCAGGTGATAACCGAGCAGCTTTCGCTGAAGGGGATACCCTCGCTGGTTATGGATGTCAAGGGTGACCTCAGCGGACTGGCAAGACCGGGGCAGGAGACCCCGTTCATCACCAACAGGCACGCGAGTATCAATCTGCCCTATTCCACAATGGGCTTCCCGGTAGAGCTGCTGACGATCTCCGAACAGAATGGAGTACGTCTGAGGGCGACGGTGTCAGAATTCGGACCGGTGCTTTTTTCCCGGATACTCGACCTGAATGACACCCAGGGAGGGATAATGTCAATAATCTTCAAATACTGTGATGACAACAAGCTTGGGCTGGTCGATCTTCAGGATATCAGGAAGGTGATCCAGTACCTTCAGGGTGAGGGCAAGGCTGAGCTTGAGAAGGAATACGGGGCGATGTCGCCGGCATCTACAGGCGTCATACTGCGTAAGATTATAGAGCTGGAGCAGCAGGGGGCAGAGCGTTTCTTCGGTGAGGAGTCCTTTGACATTAAGGACCTGATGCGCCGTGACAGCAACGGCAACGGCTATATTAACATCATCAGGCTGACAGACATACAGGATAAGCCCAAACTCTTCTCCACCTTCATGCTCTCACTGCTGGCAGAGGTTTACAACACCATGCCGGAAAAAGGCGATCAGCCCAAACCGGAACTGATGGTCTTCATTGATGAGGCTCATCTTGTCTTTAACCAGGCGAGTAAAGTGCTGCTTGAGCAGATTGAAACAATTGTCAAACTCATTCGTTCCAAGGGTGTGGGAGTATATTTCATCACTCAGAATCCGATGGATGTGCCTGCGCCGGTGCTTGCCCAGCTGGGTCTGAAGGTACAGCATGCCCTGAGAGCCTTTACTGCAAGTGACAGGAAGGATATCAAGCTGACTGCCGAGAACTTTCCGATCTCCACATGGTATAACACAGAGGAAGCACTCACATCACTGGGGACAGGTGAGGCACTGGTGACAGCCCTCAATGAGAAGGGGATACCCACGCCGCTGGCAGCCATGGTTGTCCGTGCCCCGATGAGCAGGATGGATATACTCACGGAAGAGGAGATAGCATCAATTAACAGCTCTTCACCGCTGGTGGTTAAGTATTCGAAGGTTGTTGACCCTGAGAGTGCGGCAGAGATACTCGAGAAGAAGATATCATCAGCCGAACTGAAAAGGAAAGAGGCTCAGGAGAGAAAGGCAAGGGATAAGGAGACGGGTCGCGGTTCGCGTACGACAACCACACGGCGCAGGACGACCCATCCGGTGGTAAAGGTGCTTACTTCAGCAACCTTCATACGCGGTGTGATGGGTATCCTGTCGAAGGCAATGAAATGATCATATCCTTCAGGACAAACATGAAGCCAGAATGTATGCCGGTTCCTGAGGAAAAGGTAATTTAAAAATATTACTGAGAGTCAGGGCAGTGACTCTCTGAAGAAACAGTAAACCAGATTTGTTTAATTAAAAGAATGAGTATGAAAAAAATGAGATTCGGAATTATCATCGTTTTTGCAGTATCGCTGATTTTGTCAGGGTGTGCATCAATGAACAAGGCAACCAAAGGTGCTGCCATAGGCACCGCTGCGGGCGGAGCCATGGGAGCAGTAATCGGTCAGGCCACGGGTAATCCAGCCCTGGGTGCAATTGTAGGAGCAACTGTCGGCGGAGCTACCGGGGCAGTAATCGGTCATCAGATGGACAAGCAGGCCGAAGAGATAAAGGAGACCGTTCCTGATGCAAAGGTTGAACGCGTGGGCGAGGGTATCGTTGTTGAGTTTAGCAGCGCCGTGCTCTTCGGGTTTGACCAGTCAGATCTTTCGGCGGATGCCACCGTGAGCCTTGACAAGCTGGTTAAGGTCCTGAATGCATATCCCGACACGAATATCGAGGTGCAGGGCCACACCGACAGCAAGGGGAGCGAAAACTACAACCAGACGCTCTCTGAGAAGAGGGCACAGACGGTGTCAGACTATCTGCTGGCCCATGAGATCACTGCTGAGCGTGTCACCACCAAGGGGTTTGGCGAGACCCTGCCCGAGTATGACAACGAGACGGAAGAGGGTCGTGCACAGAACCGCAGGGTTGAGTTCCTGATCACTGCCAATGAAAAGATGGTGGCCGAGGCAGCTGCGGAAGCAGAGAAGAACTGATTTACGGCAGCGGCTTTAGTCAGAAAATCACTGATTGAGAGACGTCATAGTAATCATCAGAAATCAAAAAATTGTCAAAGAAAATTTTCATTAACCAAATAGTTAAACCATGAAGACAAAAATAATTTCAGTAGTTGCGATAGCACTGTTGTCTGTAGCCGCGCTTCAGGCTCAGGTGAATTTCGGAGTTGTTGCCGGGCCCAACTTTCAGAATATGACAGGAAAGGATGCTGACGGCGACAAGATTACCAACGGGCTCATTGTCCGGTTCCATGCAGGGGTTCAGGCTGCCATTCCCATCTCGCCCGACTTCTCCTTTCAGACCGGACTGCTTTTCTCGCAGAAGGGATCAAAGAACAATGAGGGCCTGATTCCAATGAAAGCAGCAAGTGATGAATACAATACCACAACATGTATCTCATATGTTGAGTTGCCTCTGCACCTGTTGTTCCGGCCCGAGTTTGGCAACGGCCGCATACTGGTGGGATTTGGTCCATATGTTGCCATGGGCATTGCTGGAAAGCAGAATGTGGAGATGGGCAGCCTCTCGTATGAGCAGAAGATAAAATTCGAGAGTGAGATTGAGCAGTCCATGACCTGGGACATAGATCATGCCTATTACCGTCGTTTTGATGCCGGTGCTGACATCTATGCGGGTTATGAGCTGGCTATGGGGTTTTTTGTAAGGCTCAATGCACAGCTCGGATTACTGAATATGATTCCGGACATTCCGGATTGGGATTATGAGTCAACGCTGCGGCATACAGGATTCAGTATCTCCGCAGGCTATAACTTCTGATTCTGCATTAACACGCATAAAAAAACCGTTCGTAGTAGGCGAACGGTTTTTTTATGTTCCTGACATCACTATTCAGTAATCAGTGGTACAATTCACTAATTATCAAATTCTTAATTCTTACTTCTTAATTCTTAATTTTCCTCAGAATCCCTTCAGTTCCATGAACACCGTTGGTATGAGCAGGAGAAAACCCAGTACCAGCAGCAGCACAATGAAGGGCAGTACCCATTTGAACCACTTTTCATAGGGTATGCGTGCCACGCTCAGCACACCAAGCAGGACGCCCGAAGTGGGAGTGATCATATTGGTGAAACCGTCGCCCAGCTGGAAGGCCACCACCGTC
>JAVEXM010000073.1:0-13800 GCA_034004025.1 Bacteroidales bacterium | reverse complement strand
GCTATCTCGTTGGGGTAGGCGTTGGTTTCAAGTTTCTTCTTGACCTCTTTGAAGGCGTTCACTGTATAGTTTACGTCATCCATCGTATGGACAGCCGTGGGGATGATGCGTAGCATGATGACACCCTTTGGAACCACCGGGTATATCACCACCGAGCAGAATATGCCGTAGTTCTGCCTCAGGTCCTTGATTATCTGTGTCGTCTGCGGAATGCCTCCTTTGAGGAACACGGGAGTAACGGGGGATTCAGTTCTTCCCAGGTCAAAGCCTGCCTCCCTGAATCCTTTTTGCAGTGCCCTTGCTATGGTCCACAGCTTTTCGCGCAGCTCGGGATGGTCCCTTATCAGCTCCAGCCGTTTGATTGCCCCGATTGTCATTGCCATCGGCAGTGCCTTGGCATAGATCTGTGAGCGAAGGTTGAACCTGAGGTAGCTGATGACATCCCTGTCTCCGGCGACGAATCCGCCTATTCCTGCAAAGCTTTTAGCGAAGGTGCCGAAGTAAACATCGATATCGTCCTGAACACCGAAATGTTCACCGGTACCTGCACCTGTTTTTCCCATGGTACCTATACCGTGGGCGTCATCAACCAGGAGACGGAAGTTGTATTTCTTCTTAAAGGGTACTATTTTATCGAGCGCACCGAGGTCGCCGGCCATGCCGAATACACCCTCGGTGATGACCAGAATGCCTCCGCCGGTCTCATTGACTATCTTCTGTGCATGCTCAAGCTGTTTTTCAAATCCCTGCATGTCATTGTGGGGGAAGACGAACCGCTTGGCAAACACCATTCTCAGTCCGTCCATGATACAGGCGTGCGACTCTGAGTCATACACTATCACATCTTTTCTTCCGACCAGTGCGTCAATTATTGACACCATTCCCATGTAGCCGTAGTTCAGCAGGTAGGCAGCCTCCTTGCCGACGAATTCCGCGGCCATGCTCTCAAATTTCTCATGCATGGTGGTCTGTCCCGACATCATGCGGGCGCCCATCGGATAAGCCAGGCCGTACTGCGCGGCCGCCTCGGCATCAACCTTCCTGACCTCGGGATGATTGGCAAGTCCGAGATAATTATTGAGGCTCCAGTTCAGCACCTCCCTGCCCATGAATTTCATCCTGGGGCCTATCTCACCTTCCAGCTTCGGAAACATGAAATATCCGTCAGCCTGTTCCTGGTATTGTCCGAGTTCACCACGGTTCCTTCTGATCTTGTCGAAAATGTCCACGTCTGTTTCTTTTTTGATTAATGTCCGCAAAATTATAAAACATTAATCAGCTGGAGTACCTATTTATACCCATTTATGCCGGTAAATTAACACTCCTTTAACCATTTCACATCTTTTAAATGAGCACTTTTGCATCGTGGTGGGACTATGAATGAAAAAAAAGAGTAATTTTGCGCAACATTTCCGGTTATGAGGATCAGGCCTTTAATATATATCATTCTGGCACTTGCCGTCACATCGTGCGGTGAGTATGAAAAACTTCTCAAGAGCAGTGATTATGAGCTCAAGAAACAGAAGGTCTACGACTATTTTGACGACGGCAAATACACAAGGTCGATCGAGCTGCTTGCGCAGATAATGCCCAGGTACAGGGCCACGGAAGAGGCAGAGCAGCTCAACTGGATCAATGCCCAGGCTCACTTCAGGATCCGTGATTACATGATGGCCGGCACCTATTACCAGAATTTTGCCGACACCTATCCGGGAAGCAACAATGCAGAGGAGGCTGCCTATCTGTCAGCGCTCTGTGACTACTACATGAGCCCCAGGCCTGAACTGGACCAGACCAATACCAGGAAGGCGATAGAGAGTTTTACCATCTTCATTCAGAGGTATCCTACCAGTACGCGGATTGAAGATTCCAGGGCAAGGATACTGGAGCTTCAGGAGAAGCTGGTGGAGAAATCATATCTGAGTGCCAGGCTCTACTATGACCTGAAGCAGTACCGTGCAGCCACGGTCTCACTGGCCAACAGCCTCAAGGAATATCCTGATACAAAATATCGAGAGGAGCTTATGTATCTGAAGCTTGATGCACTGTTTCTCTACGCTGAGAGGAGCGTTGCGGAGAAGCAGGTTGAGCGTTATCAGACTACGCTCGACGAGTATTATTCCTTTATTGAAGAGTTTCCTGAGAGCAGGTACTCCAGGGAGGTGGCGAGAATATTCAACACGACGGCAAGATTCCTTAAGGTTGATACTTCGCTTCCGCAGACAGAAAGTAACTGACAACAGCATAATAACTATGGATTATAAAAAGACATCGGCATCGTACACTACCATAACAAGGGATGTGGACCAGTTTGACAAGGAAACGGGGAACATTTACGAGAGTGTCATCATCGCTACCCGCCGGGCCAACCAGATCAGCGTGGAGATGAAGCAGGAGCTGAACTCCAAGCTCGAGGAGTTTGCATCGTTCAATGACAACCTGGAGGAGGTTTTTGAAAACAGGGAGCAGATTGAGATCTCAAAATTCTACGAAAGGCTGCCTAAGCCTACCCTCATCGCCCTGGCAGAGTTCGAGGAGGATAAGATCTATTACCGCAATCCCGACAAGGATCAGAAGCTGAAGAAGTAAATCACATCATGCTGAAAGGCAGAAAGATACTCCTGGGTGTCACCGGTGGCATTGCAGCCTACAAGGCCGCTGCCATTATACGGTTGCTCGTTAAGGAAGGGGCGGAGGTGAAGGTTATCATGACTCCCCTTGCCAAAGAGTTCATTACTCCCCTGACGCTGGCCACCCTCTCCAAAAATCCTGTTCTGGTTGACTTCTTTGACCCGGAGGACGGGCGCTGGAACAGTCACATAGATCTTGGTATATGGGCCGACCTCTTCCTTGTAGCACCTGCCACAGCCAACACCATGGGTAAGATGGCTGCCGGCATAGCTGACAATCTGCTGCTGACAACTCTTCTCTCTGCACGCTGTCCTGTTTTCCTGGCCCCGGCCATGGATCTCGACATGCTCAACCATCCGGCGACGGAGAGAAACATCGAGACCCTGAGGTCATTCGGACATCATTTTATAGGGCCCGACACCGGCGAGCTGGCGAGCGGCCTGGAAGGCAAGGGCCGCATGAGTGAGCCGGAAATTATTGTCAAAGAGATCGAAACGTTCCTCTCAAAAAAAAAAAATAACTGAACTGCCTCTCAGGGGCAAAAAGGTATTCATCAATGCCGGTCCTACGGCAGAACCCATTGATCCCGTTCGTTTTATAAGTAACCACTCATCAGGCCGCATGGGCATCGCCCTTGCCGACGAGGCTGCAGCACTGGGTGCGGAGGTGACGCTGGTGCTGGGTCCGGTGAGCCTGTCGGCGGCACACCCTGATGTAAAAACCGTCGCTGTGAGTACGGCAGCTGAGATGATGGAGGCCTCCGTCACTGCCTTCCGTGATAGTGACATCGCCATCCTGGCTGCCGCAGTGGCTGATTTCACCCCTGAAACAACCTCTGCAACAAAGATCAAGCGGGGCAAGGGAGAGATGGTCATCAGGCTGAAGCCCACGGAGGACATAGCAGCTTATCTCGGCACTGTTAAGAAGAGTGGCCAGTTCCTCGCAGGCTTTGCCCTGGAAACCGACAATGGGATAACCAATGCCACAGGTAAGCTTAAGCGCAAGAACCTTGACATGATAATCCTCAATTCACTCAGGGATGAAGGGGCGGGATTCGGTTATGACACCAACAGGATCACCATCATTGACAGTAACAATAATATTGATAAATTTGAGTTGAAATCAAAGGGTGAGGTTGCATCGGATATACTGCGCAGAATCATCTCTTTGACAGGCTGATATCAAATGTCTCAGAACATCAGAAGAAGGATTTTCTCAACGGCTGTTGCTATGCTGTTCGCCGTGTCCGGCGTGGTATCGCAGGAGTTGTACTGCAATGTGCAGGTCTCGGCACAGAAGATCCAGGGCTCGAACAGGGAGGTCTTCCAGAGCATGCAGCGCGACATTTATGAGTTCATGAACAGTATGGTCTGGACGGACAATCTCTTCAGCTTTTCGGAGAGGATTGAGTGCAATATTCTCATCAACCTTGATGATCAGCTCTCCGCTGATGAGTTCAGGGGTACGTTGCAGGTGCAGCTCCGCCGCCCGGTCTTCAACACCACATACGAATCGACCGTTCTGAACTTCGTCGACAATAATTTTCAGTTCAGGTATGTTGAATTTCAGCCGCTGGAGTTCAATCCCAACAGCCACACCAGTAACCTGGTATCAGTGCTGGCATACTATGCCTATCTCCTGATAGGTATGGACTTTGATACTTTTTCGCCCAATGGCGGCACGCCATATTTCCAGATTGCGGAAAAGATCGTCACCAATGCACAGAATGCACCGGAGGCAGGGTGGAAGCCTTATGACGGTTCACGTAACAGGAACCGGTACTGGCTTGTAAAGAACATACTTGACAGCGAGTATTCAGGCGTCAGACAGTTCGTTTACCTGTATCATATGAGGGGATTGGACCGCATGGAGTCGGACATAACCAGGGCCCGCACAGAGATATACGAGAGCCTCAGGCAGTTGCAGGAGGTCTACCGCCGCCGTCCCGATCCCTTCATGTATTATATGACCATCATTCTGGATGCCAAGGCCGATGAGATCGTCAATGTCTTCTCCCAGGCCTTCCCCGAGGAGAAGAACCGGGTTGTGCAGATACTCACCGAGATAGATCCGGCCAACGATTCAAAATACCAGAAGATTCTCACCCCATCGGGTTAACGGACTGATCATGCTTCGCAGACTGACAGTTAAAAACTATGCCATCATCCGGGAGCTTGACATGGGCTTTGGTGAGGGTTTTACCGTTATTACCGGTGAGACCGGGGCCGGTAAGTCGATTCTCCTGGGAGCACTGGGACTGGCGCTGGGGGAGAGGGCTGACACGTCGGTGCTTCTGAGCCAGGATGAAAAGTGTATTGTTGAGGCCGACTTTGATATCAGGGGATATGATCTGGAGACTCTCTTCGAGGAGAGCGGAGTTGATTATGAAGACGATGCTATATTGCGTCGCGAGATAACTCCTGCCGGCAAGTCGAGGGCATTCATAAATGATACCCCTGTGACCCTTAATGTGATGAAGGAGCTTGGCACCAGGCTCATCGATGTGCATTCTCAGCATCAGACCCTGCTGCTGGGTAACAGTATGTTCCAGTTGCGCGTCATTGATGCCTATGCAGGTGCCGCTGCCCTCTCAGGGGAGTACCGCAATGCATGGGGCCGCTATCTCAGGGCAAAGAGGGCTTTTGATGATGCTGCCGGTGATGCGGAGAGGGAGAGGGCTGACTACGACTACTACTCACATCAGCTTGAGGAACTGCAGGCTGCCAGGCTCACGGAAGGTGAGCAGGAGGCACTGGAGCAGGAGCAGGAGAGGCTCACCAATGCCGGAGAGATAAGGGAGGCCCTGACGACAGTCACCACGGCACTGTCGGGTGACGGTCCCTCGGCCCTCTCGTTGCTGAGGACGGTACGCAACAGTCTGGCGAAGATATCGGGATGGCTGCCCGGGGCTGCCCTCCTGGAGAAGAGGATCGATGCCCAGCTTATCGATCTCAATGACATATCCTACGAGGCGGAGAAACTCAACGGCAACACGGCAGACGACCCCGGCAGGCTTGAACAGGTGACCGCGCGGCTTGACACTATCTGGTCTCTCATGCAGAAGCACAGGTGCCGGGACCTCAGTGAGCTGCTGGCACGACAGGAGCAGATAGCAGGGAAAGTGTCGTTGACTGCCGGTGTTGATGAACGGATCACTGACCTGAAGAAGAGAGCAGATGAAGCCTATGCTGCCGTAACGGAGCTCGCCGGCCGGCTTTCAGCTGCCAGACGGGAGGCAGTCGGTCCTTTCACCCGTGAGATCACCGCCATGCTGAGGAAACTGGGGATGCCTCACGCACGCTTTGAGACAGAACTCATCCCTTCTGATATGCCCGGACCGTCAGGACTGGAGAAGGCTGAGTTCATGTTCAGCGCCAACAGGCAGGTGGCGCCGGAAGAGCTGTCACGCTGTGCCTCCGGCGGAGAGCTGTCGAGGGTGATGCTCTGCCTCAAGTCTGTGCTGGCAAGCAGTTCAGGACTGCCTGCAATAATCTTTGATGAGATAGATTCGGGGGTCTCGGGTGAGGTGGCCTCCATGGTAGGAGACATACTGGAGGAGATGGGCAGGAGCATGCAGGTCATCAATATTACTCATCTTCCGCAGGTGGCCTCGAGGGGCACTCTGCACTATCATGTCTACAAGGAAGAGAGTGACCACTCAACAAATACCCGTGTAAGGTTGTTGAATAGCGAAGAGAGGATACAGGAGATTGCCAGGCTGCTGAGCGGAAGCACAGTCACAGAGGCAGCCGTGCGCAATGCCCGGGAGCTTCTCGGAAGCAATTAAGTCATACAGGAAACATACAAAAGAAACAGATCATGATCACCAATCTGCTTGAGGGCAAGAGAGGAATTATCTTCGGGGCCCTGAACGACAAATCTATCGCGTGGCACGTGGCGGAGAAAGCACATGCCCAGGGAGCACGCCTGGTGCTGACCAACGCCCCTGTTGCCATTCGGATGGGCACCATCGGGGAACTGGCTGAGAAGACCGGCAGCGAGGTGATATCAGCTGATGCCACCAGCATGAAAGATCTCAATGAGCTGTTCGGCAGGTCGCTGGAATACTTCGGCGGTAAGATCGACTTCGTACTGCACTCGATAGGGATGTCGCCCAATGTTCGCAAGGGGATACCCTATGCCGAGATAAACTATGAAAACATGCTGAAGACGCTGGATATCTCCGCCCTCAGCTTTCACCGCATCCTGCAGACAGCCTACAGGCTTGACGCCATCAGCGAATGGGGCTCTGTGGTGGCACTCACCTATGTGGCTGCCCAGCGTACCCTGGCAGGCTACAACGACATGGGTGATGCCAAGGCACTGCTGGAGTCCATAGCAAGAAGCTTCGGATATATCTACGGAAAGGAGAGGCATGTGAGAGTCAATACCGTATCGCAGTCGCCCACTGCCACCACCGCCGGTGCCGGTATTTCGGGTTTTGACTCCCTGGTCGACTTCTCCGAAAGGATGTCGCCGCTGGGCAATGCCGATGCCTCCGACTGTGCTGACGTATGCGTCACACTCTTCTCCGACCTGACCAGGAAGATCACCATGCAGAACATCTTCAACGATGGAGGATTCTCAAGCATGGGTATGAGCCAGCGGGCTATTGAGCAGTACAGGAAAAGCTTTGAGGAGTGTCCGGATAAGTAATAATACTTACATGCGTTAGGTATAAAGACCTCTTTTGTGAGCCCCCTGCATTTCGTGCTGGGGGCTTTATTTATTTTAGACGCACTAAAACTGACCGCCATGCTGACACTTATACTCCTGGCCCTCTTCTGTCTTATCTTTCCCGCTTTCCTGATCTGGCTCACCAAAAAATATGCCTTCTTCAGGAAGCTCGGTGCGATATTACTTGCCTATGCCGTTGGTATCATCATTGCAAATGTGGGCATCATGCCCCGCAGCAGTGATGCTTTCCGTGAAGCTACAATCGGACATGACAGGTCGTACATCCCCAAATCAGAGGCAGTAGAGATGGTGGCAGCAGGCACCCTCTCGCAGAGTGACCTGCGATACAACAGCATTGCTGCCGTACAGGACAACATGCAGACGGCACTGGTGCTGCTGGCCATACCCCTGATACTCTTTTCTCTCAATGTAAGGAGGTGGCTGAGGTTCTCCGGCAAGGGTTTCCTATCGATGGTGCTGGCACTCTTCTCTGTTATGGTAATAGTGGCCACCGGATATCTGATATTCAGGGACAAGGTCGAAGGATCCGATAAGATAGGAGGGATGCTGATAGGCCTGTACACCGGCGGTTCAGTCAACCTGGCCTCCATTGCGCTGGCGTTGAAGGTTGAACCGAATGCCTTCATCATGACCAACACCTATGATATGATTGTAGGAGCCGTGGTCATACTGTTCTTTATATCAGCCGGGCCGGCCTTCTTCAGGTTATTCCTTCCACCCTTCAAGGCGCCTGCATCCCTGACCGCTAAACAGGCTGACTTCAAGGCGGTGAGTGAGCAGATGGCTGAAGAGTTTGACGATTATACCGGTATCTTCAAAAAGGAGACGGTGTTGCCACTTCTTGGAGCAATGGGGATTGCGATAGTAATACTGGCAATGGGGATTGGTGTCAGTTTTCTTTTTCCAAAAGTGCCAATGACTATCTCGGTGATACTGGCGATAACGACCCTGGGTGTTGCTGCCTCCTTCATAAGACGGATCAGGGATATCAGGAAGACATTTCAGCTGGGCATGTACTTCATAATAGCCTTTTCCATCGTAATTGCCACCAGGTGCGACCTGAGCGTGATCTTTCAGGCCAGGTACCTGAATCTTCTCCTCTTCGTCACCTATGCCTACTTCGGATCTCTCTTTCTGCACCTGTTTCTCTCGTGGGTATTCAGGATATCAGTTGATGATTACCTGATCACGACAACGGGGTTTGTCTATTCACCTCCCTTCGTACCGATGGTTGCCGCCGCCCTGAAGAACAAGGATATCATCCTCACCGGGCTGGCGACAGGTATGTTAGGATGGATCCTCGGCAACTACATTGGCGTTGCCTTCGGCATGTGGCTGGGCAAACTATAGTCCACAGTCTTCAGTCAGAAGTCCTGGCTGCCGACTGCCGACTGCCGACTGCCAACTGGTTTTGACTGCCGACTGCCGACTGATTTAACTGCCGACTGCCGACTGTGGACTGCCGACTGGTTTTGACTGCCGACTGGTTTTGACTGCGGACTGCGGACTGGTTTTGACTGCCAACTGCCGACTGCCAACTGCCGACTGATTTAACTGCCGACTGCCGACTGCGGACTGCGGACTGGTTTTGACTGCCGACTGCGGACTGCCGACTGCCGACTAAAAGAGATAGTTGAGCCCTATATAGAACTCCATATCGCCGTCCTGAGCCTTCAGGGCCTTGCCGATATCGGCGGAGATGATGAAGTTCTCATTCATTGCTATCTTAAGACCGAGACCTGCAGCGATGTGGGGTGTGTCCTTCACATCCTGGAGGTAGTCACCGACCAGCTCACCGGGGTGGTTTGCAGACAGATAACTTGAAAAGGCGGTCATGTCAACATCAACGGGAGAGGTCACCATCCCGGCATCGACGAAGTAGTTGGTGCCGATGTAGAAATTCTGGTTGATGAAGCGGAATCGCACCATCTTCCAGCGCAGCTCCGCGTTGCCATAGAGAAATCCGTCGCCCACGACCCTGTTTCTCAGGAGGCCACGGAGCGTCTTGCTGCCTCCTAGACCTTCGGAGGATGAGCCCCTCAGCTCGGACACTATCACCTGTCCCTGGTAGTAGAAGGGAACGTCGCCGAACAGTGTGGTCTGGTATCCCAGCCTGTAGGCGAAGCTAAGGTCATTCTCCTTAAGAGTGAAATACTGTCTCCATGTAAAATAGAGCTTTCCAAAGGTAGATTCTGCACCAAGAAAACCGGGCACCACTTCCACCCCGGTCTCGGCCCAGATGCCTTTCATCGGGCTGGCACGCTGGTCGCGCGAGTCATAGGAGATGCCTCCCTTGACGCCCGTTATCCACCCGCCGTCGGCCTCTTCAGGAGATATGATGCCTGCACCCTTGTAATACTCGAAGAGTGTCGGCTCTGCAGGATCAAGATACTTGGGATCTCCCTCTTCCCGACCTTTATTGAATTTCGTCACGTCGAGATTGTCGGTTCTGAACTGCTGTATGCTCAGCCCGGCATTCCAGTGCCAGTTGTTTTCGCCTATGTCGCCGATGAAGTCGTTCTTGAAACGGAAGAGGTGACGTTTCATGGCATAGAAGAGGCGGCTGCGGTAATCTGTGGCCGTCTCGTCATCCACCCACTCTTTAGTATAGATTGAACCGTAACCGTTGAAGCCGTAGAAATCGTACGCGAAGTCAGGCAGGTAGCTGAGGTCAACGGCATACCTTATTCCTTTTATGAGATAGTCTGAATCATAGGCTATCCTGAGGATTGAGCTGCCCTTCGTAAAGGTCGAGGCTTCGACGTAGATCCTGTGATAGTATTCGGGGTAGATTGATCCGTCACCGTAGTCGAACAGGTTAACCAGCGCCCCGTACTGGAAGCCCTGGTCTGTGCTGTAGGTGACTGCCGGCAGTGCACCGAAGTTCCATCCGGTCTTGACATCCTGGGCTCCGGCAGATGCCGCAACCATGAGGGTGATCAGAATGATTGGGAGTTTTTTCATTTTCAGATGATTTGGATTTGTAAGTTGATGTGGCTTGTCCTGCCCGTCGGGAGTACCTGCCTCTTCATGGAAGAAAACTGACGTTTGTCTGTGTCTCTGGAACAGGCGGGGGCCATCGGGGTTCGTTTTCGCGGATGTAAAAATAAAGAAAAATGATGCTCATAAACTAATATTTTTAATATTGCTACCTTAGTGCACTCTAAAAACCAGTGCCATGAGCCTTCTGATACACAACACGGGAATGCTGGTTCAGACCAGGGAAGAACCCGTTGCTTTCGTGGCGGGCAGGGAAATGTCACAGCTGCCCGTCGTTGAAAAGGGATGGCTGCTGATTGAGGATGGCATCATTGCCGGCTTCGGGCCTCCTGAAAGCATGCCCTCTTTTGGAAGCGAAATAATCAGAATTGATGCCGGAGGAGGATATCTCTTTCCTGCCTTTTGCGATTCGCATACTCACCTGGTCTATGCGGGAAGCAGGGAGAAAGAGTATACCGACAAGATCAGGGGTCTCTCTTACGAGGAGATAGCAAAGCGGGGAGGCGGTATTCTCAACTCGGCGAAGCTGTTGCATGAAACATCCGAAGATGAGCTCTTCCGGCAGTCGATGGAGCGAGTCCGGGAGATAATCTCGTTTGGCACCGGCGCCGTAGAGATAAAGAGCGGCTATGGATTGACGACGGAGGATGAGCTCAAGATGCTCAGGGTAATACGGAGGATAAAGCAGGAGTCGCCCCTGACCGTAAGATCTACCTTCCTCGGGGCTCATGCCTTTCCCGCCGGATACCGTGATAACAGGAGCGGCTATGTTGACCTGATAGTTGAGGAAATGATTCCTGCGATAGCTGCGGAGAAGCTGGCTGACTACATAGACGTCTTCTGCGACAGGGGTTTTTTCACGGTGGAGGAGACGGAGCGTATCCTGGAAGCCGGTGCCCGCCACGGCATGGTACCCAAGATACACGCCAACGAGCTGGATTATTCGGGAGGCATACAGGCAGGAGTGAAGCACGGGGCTCTCTCTGTGGATCATCTTGAATTTACCGGTGATGATGAGATTGCTGCCCTGGCAGGAAGCGGTACCATGCCCACACTGCTCCCCGGTGCTGCTTTCTTCCTCGGCATGACAGACCCGCCGGCCAGGAAGATGATTGATGCCGGGCTGCCAGTCGCACTGGCAAGCGATTACAATCCGGGTTCTTCCCCTTCGGGTAACATGAAACTGGTGATGTCACTGGCTTGTATCAGGCTTCGTATGCTGCCGGAGGAGGCGATAAACGCTGTGACCCTCAACTCCGCATATGCAATGGGACTGTCGGAGACACACGGCTCAATCACCGTTGGCAAGAAAGCAAACTTATTCATAACCAAAAAAATACCGTCATATGAGTATATGCCCTATGCTTATGGAAGTAATCTGGTGGAGACAGTGATACTGGATGGGGTCGTACAGGCAGTGGGGAGTAGGCAGTAGTGAATGTTTGATGTCTGAAGGCCTGATGTCTGAAGGTCTGATGTCTAAGGTCTTATAGTCGTCCAGTCCGAAAATTTAAATCGCAAATCTCAAATCGCAATCTCAAATCGCAAATCGCAAATCTCAAATCGCAAATCGCAAATCTCAAACACCTTATTATAAAATGAACAGCAACCGGATTATAGAATGTGTGCCCAATTTCAGTGAGGGGCGTGATATGGAAAAGATAAGAGAGATAACTGATGAGATTGAATCCGTTGAGGGTGTGCGTCTCCTTGATGTTGATCCCGGCCGCGACACCAACCGTACGGTTGTGACATTTGTCGGCGAGCCTGAAGCGGTCTGCGAGGCTGCCTTCCGGGCTGTCAGGAGGGCAGCTCAGGTTATCGACATGTCAAAGCACACCGGTGCTCATCCCCGCATGGGGGCCACTGATGTATGTCCGCTGGTGCCTGTAGCGGGCATCACCATGGAGGAGACGGCTGAGTTGGCACGCGGATTGGCAAAGAGGATAGGAGAGGAGCTCTCGCTGCCGGTCTACTGTTACGAGGCTGCCGCCCTTGAAGAAAAGAGAAGGAATCTGGCCACTGTGAGAGCAGGTGAATATGAGGGGCTTAGGAAGAAGCTTCAGGATCCTTCCTGGAAGCCCGACTTCGGGCCGGCGCGCTTTGATGCCGGTGCCGGTGCCGTCATTGTGGGGGCACGTGATTTCCTCGTGGCCTTCAACGTCAATCTCAACACCACCTCGGTACGCCGTGCCAATGCCATTGCCTTTGATGTCAGGGAGCGTGGACGCGAGAAGCGTGAAGGGAATCCCATTACCGGAAAGGTGGTAAGAGATGCGGACGGTGCACCTGTAATGATACCCGGATCGTTGAAGTCTGTCAAGGCCATAGGATGGTATATACCAGAGTACCGCTTTGCACAGATATCCATGAACCTCACCAATATATCCGTGACGCCGGTGCATGTGGCTTTTGATGAGGTGTGCCGCAAGGCTGATGCCAGGGGAGTAAGGGTGACAGGCTCGGAGCTGGTGGGATTGATTCCCCTTAAGGCCATGCTGGATGCCGGAAGGTACTTCCTGCATAAGCAGCAGCGCTCGGCAGGTGTCTCCGATGCTGAACTGATAGATACAGCCGTCAGGTCCATGGGTCTTTCGGAGCTGAAACCGTTCAATCCCGATGAAAAGATAATAGAGTACATACTGCGCGACAGGAGCGTCAACAGGCTTGTCGATCTATCCCTTGCATCATTTGTCCGGGAGACCTCATCTGAGTCACCCGCTCCTGGCGGAGGGTCTGTATCGGCTGCCATGGGAGCCATGGGCGCGGCGCTGGGGACAATGGTGGCCAATCTCTCGAGTCACAAGCGGGGCTGGGACGACCGCTGGGAGGAGTTTGCCTCCTGGGCCGAAAGGGGTGTACAGATGCAGAAGCGGCTGTTACAGCTCGTTGACGAGGACACTGATGCCTATAATGCCATCCTTGGTGCTTTCGGTATGCCCAAAGGCAGTGAGGAGGAGAAGGCTGCCAGGGCGGCTGCCGTGGAGGAGGCGACGAAGCAGGCATCACTGGTGCCGCTGACGGTGATGAAGGAGGCTTTCAAAAACTTTGAGCTTCTGGAAGAGATGATCAGAAAGGGAAATCCCAATTCAGTAACTGACGCAGCAGTAGGGGTACTGGCTACCAGAGCCTGCATCAGGGGTGCCTTCCTGAATGTTCAGATTAATGTTAAAGGACTAAAAGACAGTATTTTTACGGATTCTCTGTTAAAGGAGGGGAGTGCACTTGAGGGTAAGGCGGCAGAGATGGAGCATCAACTGATCATGATGCTATAAAAATTAAGCAGTTACAAAAAGTTGTCGGAAAAGGTTGGAACTTCATAAATAATGTTAAATTTGCCGGTATAATCTGTTCTAAGAACCCATATTAACCTAAACTAAATCGTTTATGAAAAAGATCGTGATTATTTTTGTACTGGTATTTGCCACTGCAGCGCTTTCGCTCGGGCAGACCGTACAGGTAACGGGTACT
>JAVEXM010000072.1:0-13805 GCA_034004025.1 Bacteroidales bacterium | reverse complement strand
AGGCAGGAATCCTTTGATTAATAAATTAGTAGAAGAAAAGAAACTAAATATTGATGCCCTCAAAGGTCAGTGGGAACGATTCATCATAAAAACAATAGAAAAACCATTTCCGGGAGTGAAGCAGGCGCTGGTTATTGTTGGAAGCGACAGGCGTGGAGCTGCCTATGGTGTATTTACTCTTTCGCAAAAAATGGGTGTTTCTCCCTGGTATTGGTGGGCCGATGTTCCGGTTGAGAAACATGATGCAATTTATGTAGAAAAATGCAATTACATTTCGAGTAGCCCTTCAGTGAAGTACCGTGGTATTTTTATCAATGATGAATCTCCTGCATTCAGAAATTGGGCTAAAGAAAAATTCGGAGGTATTAATCATAGATGCTATGAAAAAATATTTGAACTGCTTTTAAGAAATAAAGCCAATTATATATGGCCTTCCATGTGGCTCCCTACTATGTTTTATGTTGATGACCCGTTGAATCCCCAAACAGCCGATGATTACGGAATTGTAACGGGAACATCGCACCACGAACCTATGACAAGGGCACATAACGAATGGGGTATATCTGATGGCGGTGAGTGGAATTACAAAACCAATAAGGAGAAATTGCAGGAGTTTTGGCGCGGAGGGTTTGAAAGGGTAGGAAATTATGAGACTATAGTGACGGTTGGTATGCGTGGTGATGGTGATGAAGGTATGTCAGAAGAAACGGTGGTTGATCTTTTAAAAACCATTATTAATGACCAGCGCAGAATTATTTCCGATGTAACCGGAAAACCAGCCAAAGAAACACCCCAGCTGTGGGCTATTTATAAAGAAGTGCAGGACTATTACGACAAAGGAATGCGCGTTAACGACGACATCACTGTTCTGTTCAGCGACGATAACTGGGGAAATATTCGTTACCTCCCAAAGAAAAATGAACGTAATTCTTCTTCAAAGTATGGAATGTATTACCATTTCGATTACGTGGGAGCTCCCATATCTTACCGGTGGCTAAACGTAACCCAGATCGAAAGAGTATGGGAACAAATGAAGCTCACCTATGAGCATGGAGTTGATGAAATTTGGATAGCAAATGTCGGCGATATCAAGCCCATGGAATTACCCATTAGTTTTTTTCTGGATTTCGCATGGGATCCCGATGCTATTCAAGCTGAAGATTTGCCAGGCTATTATGTTAGCTGGGCGAAGCAACAATTTGGAAGCGAACATGCAAAGGAAATTGCCGGAATGCTTTCGCTTTACACTAAATATAATGCGCGCCGAACTCCCGAAATGCTGACTGCTACTACATATAGTACTGAGAATTACAGAGAAGCTGATCGGATTGTTGAAGAGTACAGGCAACTATTGGAAAAAAGCTCATCGATATATGAACAGCTTTCAGAGGAATATAAATCGTCCTATTATCAGCTGGTTCAGTCCCCTGTCGAAATGTGTGCTAACCTGAACGAAATGTATGTAGCAGCAGGAAAGAACGGATATTATGGTGTTCGGGGAGCTGCCTCTGCTAATTATTATGCCGGTAAAGTAAAAGAGTTGTTTGAAAAAGATGTCCAGCTCACGCAAAAATATCATGGACTGGAGGATGGCAAGTGGAATCACATGATGTCGCAAACACATATTGGTTATACGTATTGGAATCACCCACCTTTAAATATGATGCCTGCCGTTTCCTGTGTTCAGGTTCCTGAACCTGCCGAATTAGGTTACTTTATTGAATATGGTGCAACACCAGTATGGGGTTGGCTCGATGTTGAGGCAGACTGGTCTTTCAGTCAGAGAATGCCGGTTTTCGACCCTGTTAATAATCAAAATTATTATATCGATATTATTAACCGTGGTCAGGATGAACTTAAATATACTGTTGAGGGCAGAGAAGATTGGATAAAACTCTCATCGGAAGAAGGCACTACACGGTTCAATGAAAAAGTATATGTAAGCATTGATTGGGCCAGAGCCCCCAAAGGAGACGTTACGGGAGAAATACTGATTACCGGAGCTGGAAAGGAATATACAGTGCAGGTACCTATTCGCAATGAGATGCCAAAAGTCGCAGGGTTTATCGAAAACGAAGGAGTAATAGCATTCGAAGCAGATCATTTCACCAGAAAAATTGACAATAAAGACATTCATTGGACAGTAATCCCAAACCTTGGACGAACAGGTTCGTCACTCATTATTGAACCAGTAACAGTTGAGAGTCAAGCTATATCAGAGAATTCTCCAGGAGTTGAATATGAATTTACATCATTCAGCTCAGGCGATTTTAAAGTAGAGGCCTACCTTTCGCCAACGCAGGATTACAAAAGGCAAGGAGGATTGAAATATGCCATTGCCATTGATAACGAGAAGCCTCGAATCATCAATATGAACGAAGGGGAAATAATGCCAGATTATAAATATGCCGATTGGTGGACAAAATCGGTTGGAGACCACATAAAAATAAAGGTTTCATCACATAATGTTGAGGCACCGGGAAGACACGTATTAAAGATATGGGCAATTGACCCGGGGATTGTTTTCCAGAAATTTGTGATTAATACGGGAGGGTTAAGACCGAGTTATTTAGGTCCTGTTGAAAGTAATTATGTGAATGTGGAATAAAAACTCCCCATAACAAGCAGTATAGATAATTGCCGCTCCGTGTCGCGATAAATGGGTAACTAAAGAGTCAGTTTTGTGGCTGGCGCCACAGCCTGCTACGGCTCCTGCCGTGGACTCCCTCCTTGTGTCACCGACCTTCACTGTGTCCGGTACGGGGCAGGGCGTGACTCCGCCCGCCAGCTGTCGGGCCATCGTCATATTGCCCGCCCGCTCACCTGTTGATTCCTGGCCTCATGAGCCAGCCCGCTCACCTGTTGCCCTTGTCCAGCTGATAACCAGCATAATTGTGGCAACAAGCTGATATAAGAAATGCATCTGACTCTGAATACCTGATCACTCCGGTCTTCGCTACTGTCAAGACGAAAACATTTAGTTTCATTGCTGTCAGACCTGACTGGTAAACAAATCAATACTCTCGAAGGGAATATAAAACGAAAGTCATTGTCGAAGAGTCTCTGAATGTCAGAAAATGAGCAGTCTCTCCCTCTGGCCCAAACAAATGGAAGAATGATTTGTTCTTCTGAGAAAGCTCAGGAGAGATATGAGACGTGGAAGATTTATTCTAACCGCTATTTCAACCCTCTTTGCTCCCTTTATTGCCAGAGCTGGTGATACATTTCAGGATATTCAAAAGGGGTTCAGGATCAAGGCCGGCGAATCGAGAACGGGACGACATCTGAAAATGAAAGGGGTAACCCTGAATGTTCTCGACTTGAAGATATCCTCAGAAGATACAAACGGTAATCTGGCAGTTTTCGAGCAGACAGGATCTGCTTCCAGGGGTGGTCCTCCGCTGCACGTTCATCCGTATCAGGATGAATATTTCTACATACTCGAAGGAGAATACCAGTTCCAGGTTGACCAGGCCAGGTATCATTTAAGTGCCGGAGACACCATATTCCTTCCCAGAAACATTCAGCATGCCTTCATTCAGTTGACTGAGAAAGCCAGGGTGCTGGTTTCATACTCTCCAGCCGGCAAGATGGAAGGCTTTTTCGAAACAACAGATTCATGGAGTGCTCCTCCGGGTGAGGAACTGATCAGAAAGACATTTGCCGACCACGACATGATTGTTGTCGGACCCCCTTTGAAGGAAGCCCTGATTGCAAAAACATGACAATCATGAAAAGAATCAACAGCAAGGCACCGGTAAAATGCAGCAAGACGGTAATCATCAACGCAAGCAGTGAAAAGGTATGGGCAGTTCTGACAGACATAAGCAACTGGCCAGCCTGGCAGACAGACATCAGCAAATCGGTCCTTCACGGAGATCTGAAACCGGGCAGGACTTTTAACTGGAAATCCGGGGGAGCAAACATTCTCTCAACAATACATACGGTGGAACCGTTCAATTACTTCGGCTGGACAGGCAAGGCAGTTGGACTGTTCGCGGTACATAATTGGGTAGTGATGGAGACAAGCGGACAAACAATTGTCACGGTGGAGGAGAGTATGGAAGGTATCGTTGCCAGCCTCCTGAGGAAGTCGCTCAACAGAAACCTGGAGAAGGGTATGCATAACTGGCTCGCATTGTTAAAGCAGGAGTGCGAGAAGAAGCAGAATTGACGGGCATACGATTAAGCGTATAAGAAAATGCACCTAATTTATCAGCCTACCTTTCCCCGATGAAGAAATGCACGTTTCGGAAAGGCTTTGGTAGCTATACCCGAAATTGGTGAGCGACAATGATCTGAGAGCCAAATGTCGTGTAAATGTCGTATCCTTGTAGTTGGACTGTTACCCTGATCATCCTGAAATTTGGATCAAAAATTAAAAATGGAAACAGGTAAACTTATTAAGGAATTAAGGCTTAAGAAGGGGATGACCCAGGAGGAGCTTGCTGACAGGACAGAAGTCAGTTCAAGGACTATTCAGCGGATTGAGAACGGAGAGGTGGATCCCCGGGCCTATACCCTTCAGATGATTGCCAGGGCGCTGGAGGTCGATTATTCCCTTTTCACTGAAAATGAACCGGATGAAGAGCAGGAGATAGAGCAGGCCAATGCCAGCACCTGGTTGGGACTGTTGCACTTTAGCGGTATCATCCCGCTTATCTTCCCGACCGTCCTGATATGGCACCAGAAAAGAGATAAGGTAAAGGGTATTTCTGCTCATTACCGTGATGTTATCAGCTTTCAGCTGATGGTCTGGGTTGGCATCCTTGCCGGGCTGTGGATCTACTGGAGGGCACATGTTCCAATCCCATTGATTATGGTATTCCTGTTTAACGCTGTAATTTCAATAATTAATACGGTAAGAGTCGTTTCTGGCGAGCCCTACAAGAATGTTTCCTTCTTTAAATCGGGAAAGAAAGGTGAAAAGGCTGATTAACTGCTATCTGTCCTGCAAACATTATCTGGTTAATAGCACAGGATGAAGCATAGGCCATATAATACATCTCCTCACGCTTTCAAACCCAGGGTCCTTCCAGGTAGTTCCCGGGAGTGACAGGATCCTGCGTGATCTCTCCCGAGCAGAAAATCATAACCTCATTAAGCTTCACGTAATAGACCCCGGGATATTGTCTGTTGTTTCATTATGGCATATTTTCGTTTATTTTTCGCTAAAAGCGCTCAGCTATTCCGTCCGTTCGATGATTCCTGAGAAAAAAACAGTCAATCTTTCCGGACAGATGGCACCAATGCAATCCCTCATTGTTTGATGACAAAACCACCCCCGGGCTGGAGAGTGATGGTCACCTTGCCGTTTCTTTTGATAGTGATGTCGGTGACGAGCGGCTCTCTATCGCTGTTGTCGGAGTAGACGGCCACTCTTTTTCCGGCAACCATGGGCAGGTTCAGTTCCAGTTCCATAGGCTCCTCCAGGGCATTCACCCCGGCAATATACCACTGCTCACCGTGGCGGCGGGCAATGACCGAATACTTACCCGGGTAGCCGTCGATATACAATGTCTCATCCCAGGTGGTGGGGATCTCTTTCATGAAATCGATCAGAAAAACAGGTGCGTCAGTCAGGTTGTTGGGGGTGAGCGCAAACATCTGCACCGGGTTTTGAAAGAGGATGCCGGTAGCAATCTGAAACACGTCGGTGGTGAGGCGTTTTTGACCCCTGCTGTTTCCCCTGTTGAGGAATTTATTCATGAAGACTCCTCCGAACTCCATGCTCCCAACGCTGTTGCGGATAAAGGGGTGCAGTGTGGCATAGAATGCCTCTTTCTCCCGCACATCCTGCGAGAAGATCAGCATCTCCGATGCCAGCACCGCCTCACTGCCAACATAGTTGGGGTACATCCGTTCCCACCCGCGTGGCAGGGTGCAACCGTGGAAAATGATCATCAACCCGTTGTCATTGGCGTCGGAGAGGATATCTTCGTATAAGCGCATGGTCTCCTGCTTGTCCCCACCGAAGAAATCCACCTTCAGCCCCTTCACACCTGCCTTTTTCAGCCATTTCATCTCCTCTTTTCTGGCGATTGAGGTGTTCATCCGGTTTCTGGGTCCCTGCGGTGCATCATTGAAACCTCCGTTGGAGTTATACCATAGAAGGACATCCACACCCTTTGAGTGGGCATAGCTGATCAACTCCTCCATCTTCTCATAACCGATGTTGGAATCCCACAATGCATCAATCAGGATGTATTCATATCCCATCTCCGCTGCCAGATCGATGTACTTGATCTGGTCCTCCTGGTTCATGCTCTGATCCTGCCAGACGATCCAGCTCCAGGTAGCCCGTCCGTACCGGTACTCCTGCGACGCTTCGTATAGCGGCTCCACCAGGTCGAATGGAATGGTGGTCTCCACGATGGGTTTCAGGCTGCTGCCCACGGTGATTGTACGCCAGGGGGTGGCGCCGGGAAGCGGGAGCTGCGCACCGCTGCTCCCGAAGCCGTTGTTCTGCCGCATATCGGGATATTCCAGCCTGTAGAGTCCCTCTTTTGTACCGTCATTCAGGTGGGAAGCGCAGTACTGGCTGGTCACCCCGGTTTCGGAGATCAGTGCCCAGCCGTTATCGCCTATGCGGAAGAGGCCCGGGAAGACATATCCCAGGTTGCCATGGGCCGGCTTCCCCACCGGCTCATCGTTGGTATAGCCGCTTTCATAGCTGGGTGTGCTTCTGGCAAAACCACCCATGGCCCCCATCATCGGTGAGAGGAAGGTTGTGGTGAATTCCGGAAACTTGAAGCCGGTTGCTTCTCTCTCCACCACGCAGGCCCTTCTTTCGTCCCATTGCGGTAGCTCGTAGCGGAATGCCACATCGTTGTTGCTCACCTGGAACACGATTTTCAGGCATCTCTGCCTGTCATCCTCGAAGGTACAGACCAGCCTGTTGGCCTCATAGCGGACGCTCGACCGCTTGATTTTCTCCTGGGTGTAGCTCTTCTCCACCGATGATGTCTCATTACCGGTAGATATAAGGTTGGTGCTGAAGTCCCCCTCGTTGGTGATGATTCCCAACGGTGATTTTTCAAGGATGGTATTGCCTGCATACTCCACCGAGTATTGGGGTTGCCCCTCCTCGAGGTAGAGCTGTAACTCCAGCTTACCGTCAGGGCCGGCCACCGTGGCAATCTGCGCAAATAGGATATTTGTGGTAAAGGTGAACAGGATGAAGAGGATAAGAAACAAATGCTTCATCAGGAGGAAGAGAAGCAGATTTCCTGACTTCGAAACAGGGATATTCATTCGCATTGCTACTTTTCTATTACTAATTATAGACTGTGAATTTCTAATGTTCATCATATTATAGTTTCACGATCATTTTTTTTCCGGTATAGACCACGCTCCTGTCGCTTGTCTGACCCGCGGTCATACCCTTTCCTTTCTCCTGCGACACCAGTGTGATATGAAAGGTACGTTCCTCCGGCATACCGGGGAACTGTCCCCGGCGCTCACCGATGGTCAGGCTTCTTTTGTCGTTGTCCCAGCTGAAGGTGATTGTGGAATAGAGTCCTTCCTCATAGTTGTAATTATCCTTCTCATCCTCGTAGAGGGTGAAGGTGCCGTCGGCACCGGGGTAGACCCTTATCTCCAGACTGTCCCAGGGCTTTTCTTCAGCATACTGCACCTGCGGACCGAGGGGCAGGATGGAGCCGCTCTTCACATAGAGAGGCATGATATCGATACGACTCTCTTTGCGGATGGTTTGCCCACCGGCATGCGTCACTCCCGTCCAGAAATCGATCCAGTCCGCACCTGCCGGCAGGTAGAGCTCCCGTGTTCCCGTGACTGAGTAATCCTCACTGTTCTCCCTCGTGTACATCGATTGGGTAACCGGAGCCACCAGCAGCGATTTGCCGAACAGGTACTGATCGTTGATATCCAGTACCCTCCTGTCATCTGAAAAGTCCATCACCAATGCCCTCATCATACTGGAGCGGTTGTGTGTCACATCCCAGGAAGTTGAATAGACATAGGGCAGCAGGAGGTAGCGGAGGCGGATGAACTTCTCGATGGCATCATACTGCCTGTCACCCTTCTGACCAAACTGATAGATCTCGCGCGGGGCATCGGCGCCATGGGACCGCATCATCGGTGAAAAGGCACCGAACTGCAGCCAGCGTACATAGAGTTCCCGGTATTCAGGGTCTTGCAACTTCCGGGGGAAATCCCAGAGGAAGAAGCCGCCGATATCGCTGTTGTAATGAGGGATGCCGCAAAGGGTCAGGTTGAGTCCGCCCGATATCTGGTTGCGGAGTGCCTCCCAGGAGGCAACCACATCGCCTGACCAGACGTTGGCACCGTATCGTTGTTGCCCCGCGAAGGCTGAGCGGGTGAGGATAAATACCCGTTTGTCGCTCATCACCTTGCGCTGGTTGGTGTAGACCCCGCCCACACTCATCAGCGGATAGGCGTTGCGTACCTTCCTGAAGGAGCCCAGGTAGGTGGGGTTGTCAAAGTCCTCCGGCTTCTGGTCGAGGTGGTCCGGCTCGGTGGAGTCCATCCACCAGCCATCCATGCCCAGGGAGAGCAAGCCGCGGTTAAGGTATTGCCAGTAGATATCCCTTGCCCGGGGGTGAAAGGCATCGTATACCTTCACTCCCGAGGGATAGTCTGGGTTGGGCGGCCATTTCTCCGAACCTGACTGGGGCCAGGTGACGAAATCCAGCAACATGTTACCCTCCTTCAGCTCCCTGTATTGTTTGGTCATGGGTCCGAACGATGACCAGATGGAGATTATCATATGTGCATTAAGGCGATGTACATCCTCAACCATCTTCCGGGGGTCATAGAACTCCGGATTGAGGAACTCCATGGCGTTCCATAGGTAATTGTTGCCCCAGTACTGCCAGTCCTGGATGATGCCGTCGAGCGGTACACCCAGCTCCCGGTACCTCCTCACCACACCCACCGTCTCATCCTGGCTCTTGTATCGCTCCTTGCTCTGCCAGTAGCCGTAGCTCCAGAGGGGGAACATCGGCACATCCCCGGTGAGGTCGCGCATCGCGGCAACCACACCGTCGGCATTGCCCCCGTAAAGGAAGTAGTAATCGATGCCGTCACCCACCTCCGAGACAAAGGAGGTCTCCTCCGGTGTGTCGGTGAACTGTGTCGGTGAATAGTTGTCCCAGAAGAGGCCATAACCCTTCACCGAATGGAAGAAGGGAATGTAATCATCGGTGTTGCCCTGGATCATGCGGAGGCGTGTGTTCCGTTGATTCATTTTCCCCTGTTGCTGTATCCCCAGTCCGTAGATAGCCTCATTCTCCTCAAGCAGAAATGACTGTCCCACGCTGAAGGTCTCACTCCCGGCATCGTTGAACGGGGTAAAGGAGCTCCCTGAAGGTTTTTCCGCCAACAGATGCCTGCCCCTGGTGGTGTGAAACAGCACCTGCCCATTAATGCTGTTCACTTCAACGCTCAGACTGCCGCTTCTTAGGGTAATCAGATCACCCCTCTTCCCGTAACTGAGTGGGCACTTTTTCACTGTCTTGATGACCGCGAGGCTCTCAGTCGTAAATTCAGTTCCGGCGGGCCATTTCATTATACGCACGATGGTTGGTGAGTAGAACTGTACTTCTACGATGCTGTTGTGTGTGGTTATCCTGGCTCCGTTGCTCGTTTTCTGCCACTCGCCGGCATCAGCCGTAGGGTGGTGAAGGAGCAGGAGAAGGAACAATACTGTTTGATAAGGTGACATTTCGGATCAGAGGTTCATTGCACAATTCAATGTTCGACTGGCAGGGCAGAGGTAGACATGCATCTCTTCCTCCCGGGTCTCAAACTTAATGCTGTATGTTTTGACCACACCGTTGAAGTCGAATTCAACTTTTGCCGTACCCGTAGGCGAGTCGGCCTGGGTTACAGTCACTTTCACGTTCTTCTGATCAGACCAGGCAGATACTACTGGTGCTGTTACTGTTCCTGCGGGAAGCCTGAATGTGGTCTCGTACAGGTTATAACCCACTATTCCGTTGGCATTTGTAGATCTCACGGGATATTGAGGCAGATCCACCTCTTTGCCGTTGGCGGCGATTGAAACCGTTTGAACCACCGGAGGGGCAATTTTCTTCCTTTTTGAGCTGAAACCGAGTCCGATCAAATCGAAAAGTTCAGCTGGCTCTTCGCCCTCTGCTACCAGGAAGATTGCGTGTTTCTGATCGAGGTGATCCACGAACCGGGATACGTCGATTGTGAACTGCGTTTGTTCTTTGGCAGTATTAGCCGGAACAACAATCTCCCCGATTTTCGTCCCGCTCCAGGGTTTATCTGCCCAGGGGCCATCGAGCCAGACGTTGACCTTAAAGGAATTTGATGTTTTTGGTATCAGGAACAGGTTGAATGCCGTTTTGTTTCTTTTCGCGGTTCCCCTGAAGGCTTTCAATCCTTTGGTGTCCTGTTTGAGTCCGCCAAAGCCGAAGTACTTATACCCGATTACATGGCCGTTTTTAACATTGCCGATCGGCATGTTGTTGTCCCAGATATCCCATGAATCCTGCTGGGTATTGACATCGGAAAGATAGCAGGCATATCCGGCGGAGTAATATCGATAGGGATCGAGTCCGTAGATGTGAAAACCTTCTGAGGTCACCTCTGCTCCCCTGTATTCTCTTCCGTCGCTGTCCCTGGCAGTCCATATATTGTCGGCGGCATACGGATCATACGCCCTGATTCTGACCGTACCACCTTCCGATACCGGTTTTTCATCCCATTCCACCCTGATGGGAGCCACCATCGGCTGGCGCGCAAAACCAAACCCTCTCGGGGGTCGGTGGTAAAAGACGTACCACTGGTCATTGATTAGTTCGATGCTGCCATGGGTATTGTGACCTGAATAGGATGTCTCTATTGCAGATCCGTCACGGTTCAGCACCGGAGCCCGGGAATCGACAAGCACGCCACCACTCTTCCAGGGACCCAGGGGTGAGTCACCCACGGCATACCGTAAAGTGGAGTTGGAGCTGCCCACACCATACTCAGGCCCTGAATAGCCGCTGAAGACGGTGATATACTTGTTGCCCACCCTGCGGATGGACGATGCTTCGAAAAAGTTGAATGTGTTCAGATCCTGATCCGGATAGATGCGCGGATAGGTTGTTCCCTCCGGATCGCGGATCACTCCGTATCTGGAGCTGGCAGGCAGGAAGTGATCTATTACGTCTCTTCCCGGTCTGAGTGAATACATTGTCTGCTGATCAAGTTCGGCTGCCATCGATCTCTGGAACCCCCAGTATCCGTATGCCCTGAATCCGGTCTCATAATCCGGATCGTCCGGATCGGTTACATATTCAATATAGACGGCCGGGTCGAAGCCCATGATACTTCCCGGAACGGTGCCTATTCCGTCTTCGGTCAGGTTGACGGGGGTAAAAGGACCGTCAGGCCGGCTGCCTTTGGCCACCATCGCCTCACGGCGCGGTCCGCGGCTGTGCGGATAGAGGTAGTACTCCTTTGTCCCGTCCCTTTTTTTTACCTCCACCAGGTCGGGGGCGTACATGACGTCCCAGTATCCATTGAGGTGGTAAGTAAAGATCGGCCCTTCGTCGCGCCATCGTGAGAGGTCCTCCACAGGTGCTGACCACATTCTGATATCGGGACCGCAGTAGCTTGTAAATCTCACGTCGTGTGAACCGATGATGTAGATGCGGTATCTACCGGGATTATCGGGATCTTCAAATACACGTGGCTCGCCGTCAGGCAGATGTTCCCAGAGCGGCAGGTAGGGATTTCCTGCCCCGTTATGGACAAACTTATGACCCTTTTTATGCTGTTGAGATGCACCGGTCTCTCCAATAAATCCACTGCACAAAAACAGGGCTGCCGCGATACACAGAAAAATCACATACTCTCTTTTCGGGAAACTTTTTAATCTTTTCATATCAATCCAAGCGTTGATCAGAACAAATAACTATTCCTATAAAAATAAGGATGTTTATTCTATTTCAAAAAACATATTAACCAGTTAATTTTATAGGAGGTCAGAATGCCTATTTTTACATTTTGATTTCTCTGGAATTGAAAACCGTGAGCTATCAGGAGGGTTTTCGCATCTGCAATATTTATGAACTGATTACAGGCAGGTATGGCTCGTTTTGCGACAACTACAAACTTATACAGCAGAATTGAATTAAGCAACCATATCATGATCAAAAGACAGATTTTCAGCCTTGCAATGCTAATGCTGCTGCTTGCCTCGTGCGGCAGGGAATACACTTCAAAAGAGTACCTGAGAACGGTGCTGGGCAGACTCAACCGGATAGAAACGGCATCTTACTATGATTACGGGGAATCATGGAGTCCCGGTGATACAGCAGCTTCCTTTGTCTTCTGGAGATTTTTCAGGGAGTACAGGAATCCGTCTGATACTGCAATAGGGTCAAGCTTTGTGGCACTTGACTCCCTGACAGGGACAAAAGCATCTTATTGTTACGATGGTCACATGCGGGCGACCTTCTATGACGAAGAAAAGGGGATAGTGATTGACAGTTTCAGGGTGAGATCGCTGCCATTCAGACCGGTGGGAGCTCCCTTCTATAACTATGTGACCAGTATAATTAATTATGCCATCACTACTGGTGACAGTATTGCCCTTGAGATGGAAGAACGGGAGAGGGATGTGTTTGTGCGTTTGACTATATATGAGGATGAGCAGGTTGAGTTCTTCGGTAAAGCCGTCCATATGCCTCCGTCACCTTATACTTATGGTGACAACACTTCGATTTATGAACTGTGGATAGATAAGAAGACAGATCTTCCATATAAGGTCAGGCGCGAGATGTCTCATGATATCTCGGTTTCGACATCCATAGACCCTGAGTTTAATAAGCTTGATATCAATGATTTCAGTGCTGTGGATTTCTTTCCTCCTGATTACGAAAAAAGGCAGTATGGCCTCATAACTTCAGATGAAAAGAAGAGTGAGCTCTTAAATCGTGAAGCTCCGGAGTGGACACTTCAGTCAGCCAATAATCAAACTGTCTCGCTGGCTGATATAACTGCCAGGGTGGTTCTTATACAGTTCACAAGTGTAAGTTGCGGACCATGCAGGGCGTCGATTCCCTTCCTGAAAGAGATAAGCAGGGAATACGGAAAGGATGATTTCGCGCTTGTGGCAATTGAATGTACCAGCAAAAACCTGAATTCACTCAGAAATTACATGAGCAGGAACCAGTTTGATTACACGTTTCTGCAGGCAGACAAGGAAGTACTGGGTAATTACTCCATCGGGTCCTATCCGGTATTTTTCATTCTTGATCAGGAGCGTGTAATCAGGGAGATAATTAAGGGGTATGCAGAGGGACCCACTGATGAAAGAATAAGATATGCCATTAACAACCTCATGGAATGAAGCCGAACAGGATTATTGGTATGTTTGTCAGGTGATCAGGCCCAAATCAGTCTGGCTCCTGATATGGTTAACCGGGCCATGAATAATGAAATACAGAATATGGATACCCAGAATCAACGAATAGCAAAAATGACTTTTTCATCTGTATATCCCTTCTATCTTGCGAAGGTGCAGAAGAAAGGGAGGACAGAAGAGGAACTGCACCGGGTCATTGAGTGGCTGACAGGTTTCGGGAAGAAGAAACTCATGGACCTGATAGATGAAAATGTGACATTCGAAAATTTCTTTGAGCTGGCCTCACTGAATCCCAACGCCCGGTTAATCACCGGGGTCATCTGCGGTTACCGGGTGGAGGAGATCGTGGATCCCCTGATCAGGAATGTCAGGTACCTTGATAAGCTGGTTGATGAGCTTGCCAAAGGGAGGAAAATGGAGAAGATCCTTCGAA
>JAVEXM010000071.1:0-13880 GCA_034004025.1 Bacteroidales bacterium | reverse complement strand
GTAATATGTGCCAAGGCGCAGGGCAATAACCTTCCCAGAACTGAGAAAGAAAGAAATCTTAAGCTGGCTGAATCCGGTCTTTTCGAGATCTGAGGCTCTGATAACGACGGCAGGAGAGTAGAACTTATCTTTCAGGAATATCTCACTTGCTGATATTATGACATAACGGTCAGTCAGACCCGTTGCCTTCAGTAAAAGCCATACGCCGAAAAAGAAGAGGAATGCAACAGCAATCCATGTGCTCCCGGTCGATTGGCCTGATCTGTGCATCATCAGGGCGAGAGTAAGTGCTACAGCGATACAGATGATCCCGGATATCGATTTCAGGATCCGGCTAACACTGTTATTCTCACTTAGATCAAGATTGAACCTGCGGGTTTCCATTGGAAATTTTCCTGCAAATTAGCGATTTTTGATTACAACGGTAAGGGCTTCGCAAACAATGCAGTTATCTGCCGGTGATCCTGAAGTTGAACCCCACCCCGTAATAGAACCCGTCCTGTTGCATGCTGTATGATCCGGGGACTACGTTCTCGAAATATTGTTCGGCATTATAGTAAACTGTCGAGTAAGCCAGGTTCACATACATGATCAGTGAGGGTGATACAGGCACCTTGACCTTTGCCCCGTATTCAGATGAATGCATATCAGTATAATCTGCATCGGGAGGCGCCCCAATCCAGCTGTCGAAGTCATACCTGGTGTCATTCCTGAATAATGAAAAAGAGCCGTATGGAGTCAGATAGAGATGCCTTCCGACACTTATATCGTATTCAAGGGCGAGGGAGGCAAAGATTTTTGAATTGGGCCAGGTGCCGCGGTTATAGTAGGTAGTGCTGTTGTCGCCGTCACTCGAGACAATGATATTGTTGGTATATTCTATTCTTTCATATCCGCCGCTAACCAGCAGATGGAAGTTAAACCAGGAGAAGTCAACTGCCAGTGACGGTCTGAAGCTGCCGGGAATATCAGCATAATAGGTAATCGTGTTTGATGGCCTTACCGTCTTCGCAAAGGAGAGGTTCGCATCTCCCCTGCCAAAGGAGGTCGAGATGTCAATGGCAACTGACGGTTTTCTTGATGTGGCCACCCATCTGCTTTTACTGGCCTTTATGGCCTCAGAGGGGGTTACGGGCACTACGTAGTTGGGATTCATCAGGGTGTACTCATTGTAAGACCCTGCTACCAATATTCTTAACAGCCTGCTCTTCTCGTCGCTTCTGAAAACGAACGAAGCTTCACTGCGGCTGAAAACACGGTCGTTGTTGCTGTCGATGTAGTACTTAACTGTATTGTCAGGAAAGATGCCTGCCAGTATAACGTTAATCTCCCCGTCAACGGCAGTAATCTCTTCGGGCTTGAGATACCACAAGATTGCCAACGTATCAGTGGCGCCGGTCATTTCAGGGAAGGAAAGCTCAATTGCATCGGTCGGTATTTGCCTTCCGGGGTACTGGCTGGCCAGAAGCTCTCCGGACAGTCCGGGCTCATTGGGATCAGCGATTGTAATCGGAATGTCTGCCATTAGCCTGGTGTCCAGGCTAATGCCAAGCTTTGTGAAATACTGGCTGAAAGATGGTGCCGATCCTGCAAGAAGAAGGAATACCGTTATAAATGTTTTAGTGTAGCTCATAATTTAAGGACTCAAAATTAGCAATTAAATGACCGTATTGCTATGTTTGACAGCACCCTCTCTTATTTTGACCACGCTGGTCCGGGTCATCATATTAATGACCGGAATAACCATGCATCAACCGGTATTATTCTCCGGATTTTTTCTATTTTTATTCCTTAATATCTGAAGAACTTAACCTGACATATTATGAAAGAGGAGACAAAAAAGTTTACAAGACGTTCATTTGTTGGCACTACAGGTGCTGCAATTGCCGGTCTGACAATCATTCCAAGCAATGTTGTCAGCGGCCTTGGCCACCGTGCCCCGAGTGATAAGCTTAACATTGCGGGAATAGGCATTGGCGGCGTTGGCGCCACAAACCTGAGGAACGTTGCAGCAACGGAAAATATCGTCGCGCTCTGTGACGTTGACTGGCGCTACTCAAAGAGAGTGTTTGACGCTTATCCGGCAGCACAAAGATACTGGGATTACAGGAAGATGTACGATGAGATGGGTGATTCCATTGATGCCGTGATCATTGCGACGGCAGACCACACCCATGCCCTGACTGCAGCACAGGCAATGACCATGGGCAAGCATGTCTACCTGCAGAAGCCTCTTACCCACAGTGTTTACGAGTCAAGGCTGCTGACCAGGCTGGCAGCTAAGCACAGGGTAGCCACATCGATGGGCAACCAGGGCTCTTCTGCCATCGGGGTGGATCTTGTCCAGGAGTGGATACAGAACAGGGAGATTGGAGAGGTGACAAAGGTGGAAGCCTTCACCGACAGGCCGATATGGCCTCAGGGACTGAACACGCCGACAAAAGTCGACAAGGTTCCGAAGACCCTTGACTGGGATCTCTTCCTTGGCCCTGCCCCGGTGAGACCGTTCAACGAAATATATCATCCCTGGAACTGGAGGGGATGGTGGGATTTCGGTACAGGCGCCCTCGGTGATATGGCATGCCACATCCTTCATCCTGTTTTCAAATCGCTCAAGCTTACTTATCCGACAAGGGTGCAGGCCAGCTCAACACTGCTGCTCACCGACTGTGCTCCCAATGCGCAGATGGTAAAACTGGTTTATCCTGCAAGAACGGCACCTTCACATTACAAGATAGACCTTCCGGAGGTGGAGGTGACCTGGTTTGACGGCGGACTTCAGCCCATGAAACCCGAAGGCTGGCCTGCAGGCAAGGATATGAATGACCAGGGAGGTGGCGTAATCTTCCATGGAACCAAGGATAAACTTATATGCGGCTGTTACGGTATCAACCCCTGGTTGCTGTCGGGACGCGTACCAAATGCCCCGAAGACGGAAAGGCGTGTTGAGAATGCCACCCGCGGCGGTCATGAGATGGACTGGGTGCGGGCATGCAAGGAGAGCCCCGAAAACAGGGTGCCTACCAAATCTGATTTCTCAGAGGCCGGACCATTCAATGAGATGGTGGTGATGGGTGTGCTGGCCGTCAGGCTCCAGGCCCTCAACAAGGAGCTGGAATGGGATGGTGAAAAGATGGAGTTTACCAATATCGGTGACAGCGATGAGATACAGATATGCATTGAGGATCACTTCAGCATCACTGACGGTCACCCGACCTTCGACAAGAAGTGGACCGAACCCTTTAAGGCAAAGCAGTTTGCAAATGAGATGATCAGGCATTCATACCGTGACGGATGGCAGCTTCCCGAGATGCCTGTATAAATGTTAATCAGTAACTAACCAAATAATATCTGACGATTATGAAAGTATTGAAGTTAATGTTTGTTTTTGTTGTGGCAGTTGCATTTGTCTCCTGCGGACCGGGAAAATCAAAGAAGGAGGTTGAGCAGAAAACCACTGACGCCGAAGTGTGGACCTTCCTGTTTGACGGCACCACTACTCAGGGATGGCGCAACTACAACAAGGAGACCTTTCCCGAGCAGGGATGGGAGATCGTTGAGGGAGCACTTCATTGCATCGGCTCCGGCAGGGGCGAAGCAGGGGGTAAAGGCGACGATATCCTTTATGACAAAAAGTTTTCAAATTTCCACCTGAAGCTGGAGTGGAAGATATCAGAAGGCGGCAATAGCGGCGTTATGTACCTTGTCCAGGAGAGTCCCGAATGGCCTGAACCATGGAAAACAGGTCCAGAGATGCAGATCCTCGACAATGAGCGTCATCCTGATGCCCAGGCAGGAAAGAACGGCAACCGGCAGGCCGGGTCTCTCTATGACCTGATACCCGCAGTGCCGCAGAACGCAAAGCCGGCAGGGGAGTGGAACACCGCGGAGATAAAGGTGTACAAGGGTTCAGTATGGCATATTCAGAACGGCGAGACTGTTCTTGAGTATCACCTCTGGACACCGGAGTTCAACGCACTTATTCTGGACAGCAAATGGCCGGCTGAAAATCCTGACTGGGCGAACATTGCCACAGAAGGCTACATAGCCCTGCAGGACCACGGTGATGATGTCTGGTTCAGGAATATACAGATCAGGGAGCTTTGACGGAAGCCGCTGTTAGAACAAAGAAGGGCGCCGGGTTAATCCGACGCCTTTTTTTTCAGCGCTATTGAGAGGGCTCTGACTGCCGGGAAACCGGCCCGGCGCCATCTATTGCTGCGGGTTACCCTTCAGACCTATCTCTTCGGCCACCTCCCGCATGCCCATGATGGTATCAGTGATAAGGTCACTGAGCTCCACACCCAGCATCGTTGCTCCCTTTTCTATCACGCTGCGGTCAACACCGGCCGCAAACCGTTTGTCCGTCCATTTTTTCCGTACCGATCTCGCCTCCATATCCATAACGCTTTTTGAAGGCCGTACCAGGGCGCTGGTGGCAACAAGTCCGGTGAGCTCATCGATGGCAAAAAGGGTTTTTTCAAGCAGGCTCTGCGGTTCAGTATCGGAGCAGATACCGTAGCCGTGGCTTATTACTGCCCTGATGTACTCTTCCGGCCATCCCTCTTCACGAAGGATCTTTTCGGTCATCGTGCAGTGCTGCCCGGGATACATCTCATAATCGAGATCATGGATCAGTCCAATTACACCCCATTTCTCCTCATCCTCACCATGTTTGCGGGCCATGTACCGCATGACACCCTCGACGGAGAGGGCATGTTTGAAGAGGCTGTCGGACTGGTTGTATTTTTTGAAGAGGTCAAGAGCTTCCTCGCGGGTTGGTCTGTCTGATTTCATGCGTCTCTATAATAATTGATTGTTCTACAATACCTTAACGTCTGCCACGTATGGGGTTTTCAGTATGTCTGCGGGGTGTGCAATACCTCAATCCCCGATGCATCGGGGGGGCTCTATGGGGGCATAACCTTCACCAGCTTCAGCATGCTGCTCCTGCCTCCGGCCTGTATCCTCAGGGTATAGACCCCCGGTGCCAGGTGGCGGCAGTTGAACGGTATTCGGTTCCTGCCGGATGATAGTTCACAGGTGGATCTCAGCACAATCCTTCCCGTTGCGTCAATAATCTCCATTGAAGCAGGTTCATAGCCCTCAAAATCAACCTCAAGAACAAAGTTCTCCCTGAAGGGGTTGGGGAGTACCCTGACACTCTCTGCCGGTATTTCCGGGCCAGTGCCGGACTTCACATAAGAGACGCGGGCTGTGTCATTTCCGGCATAGCCGTCTTCGGGAAGTCGGCTTATTATCTCTATCAGGTAACTGACATCCGGGAGGAAGCTGGATTTCGTTGCGAAGGAGACGTCAACGGTATCCCCCGGATCAATCTTAACGAAGAAGGTCTCAATGACAGGATCTCCGGCGTTAATTCTGTATGCAAGCGGGAAGCTTGTCAGTGCAGTAAGCCCCAGGTTGATGATCCGGCCTGAAATGATGATGTTTCCAAGGTCGGCCAGGGCATCAGGGGGATATACAGTATCTATATTCAGGTCAGCTTCCAGGAAAGAAATGTCGGGGAATGTTACCTGGTCTATCCATGCGGCATCCAGTCCTCCTGAGAGAGAGACATCCTTGCTGTAGATCCATTCAAGGTAATGCACTCCGGGAGAGAGGACAAAGCTATGCAGCTCCCAGGGTGTATCGCCTGACAACTCCAGGCTGTTTGTGCTGTCAATCCTGAAGACAAGCTGGTCATAGATCGGTTCAGTGGAGATACGCGCCCAGAATGACAGAGTATCTCTCACAGGATTGTTGACCTTTATTGCCAGAACTGAACTGCTCTTGTCAGTTATAGCGCCCGTTCTTGCAGAGAGGATGTTCTCATACGAATCCGTAGAGGTGATGGTCCACTGATTTGTCTCCTGCGTGATCCAGGGGAAGACGTCAAACCTGTTAAACTCCCATGTCTCCCTTGTCTTTCCGGTGCTAAGGCTCCAGTTTCCCTGTGCTTCATAGTTGCCGCAAACGAAGCTCACGTTGTAGGGGATAACGGTACCCGGATCCGCGTGATCAGAGATTACTGTCTCAAAGACAATCTCGTTGTTCTCGTTCGGCAGAACGATTCCCGTTTCTTTGACACCCTCCAGAAGATTGAGAAGTGCATTGCCCGGGCTGAGGGTAACGGTTCCGCTGGCAGATGATGAACCTTTATTCCTGACTGTAACCCTGAGGTTTATTGTCTCACCGGGATCGGGCAGGAAGTTTGAGTTTCCGGTGGATGAATCATCATGGACAGAGGAGACGATTTCGAGCTGCGGAGCACGCAGGGTCATGTCTATTCCGAAACTGTAGTGATTGCTGTTATCGGTAAGGGTAAGCATCAGTGATGCCAGTTCACCGTCTTCCACCTCATCGGAAACGGTGAAAACAAAACTTCCGTTGACTGTAAATGTTGATCCCGGATTCACGACACCGATATATTCTGTTCCTGAGACCATCGTGATCATGCCGGAGGTAACAGAAAGTGATGCTGTGAGGTTTGATGTCGGGCTCTTGCCCAGGTTGCTGATTGTCACCCTGAGGCCTATTGTCTCGCCGTAATCCGGGAATCCGTCGGGGGTTCCCCCGGTGTCTGAGAAAGCGATATTACCCGCTGTCAGATATGGGCCCGCGACATCTCCAAAATGGAGTGTCTTCATGAAAGGTATCATGTTCTGGCCGGTTACCACAAGCAGACACGAGTCCTTGACTCCCGGAGGCAGTGACAGGCTGACGTTTCCCGATGGGCTCACGAACCTGGCATCCCAGAGTGTGTCAAAATCAGAAATTGCCGCGTAGGCAAACGGTTTGGCAAAGAAGTTCAGTGACTCCAGTTCCTGGGGCAGTTTGTCAGGCAGCTCAATCTCAAAAGTGTCGGGTCTGCCTATTACCGGTGCAAGTGACGGGTCTCCAAGAAGAATATATGTTTCCCAGTAATATCTTTTTCTCGGGCTGGTACTTGCCGAGACGGACATGTTGCCCGAGAAGTTTACCTGTCCCATGGTGTGATACCACTCTCCCGGGGGTTCTCCATGGGTGTGGAAGAGCCTGTCGAATGCTCCGTTGCCAGTATTCTCGTAGGTCACATCCAGTCCGGGGGTCCCGGGTCCGACAGCCCAGAAGAAGTCATCCGACCAGTAAGAGTCATTTGTGCATCCGATATAACCCAGGGCACCTTTGTCAGCCGCCGTGACGATTGCTGATCCGAAACTGGGAGTGACGTTTATCTGTGCTGTCCGGCATGCATTGGCTATTATCAGGGGGTACTCATTGATGTTGGTAAGCCCACTGATGGTGGAGACCTTGAAAACAGGATCACTGAAGCCGGAAGCTTCTCCGTGCCCGGTATAGTTCAGAAGGCCCAGGCCGCTGTTAAAAACCAGCTTCAGGGAATCATCCTTCTGGGGTGCATCGGGAAACAGCCATCTGACAGCATTAAGTGAGGTGTCGGGGGCAAGGTAATTATCATAAATGTACTGAACCTGTCCGTTCATGTAGGTCTCATAGATACCCGGAGCATTGCCGGCGGTGGCGAGAGCTCCCGCCCAGAAGTTGTTGGATTGATCGTAGCTGAAGGTCTCATAGTCAATGATCTTCTTAACCATTGCTTTCAGCTGGGTAGTATCAGCAACGGGCAACCGTCCGATGAAGAGCTCGGGGATATAATCTCCCTCGCCGTCAAACTCCCCGTAATAGAGGTCTGAGACATTGGTGGTACCCCGTGATGTGGGTACCAGGGAGGGATCGCCGACGATGAGCAGATACTGGACGGGCAGGTCTGAATCCAGGGAACGGAAGTAGAATTCGGAGATTCTCCTCTTGAGGTCATAGTATGCGGTATCAGCAGGACCGGCCCCCTTATAGAATATGGTTGTCCTGATACCCTTGAGCATTTTCCACTTCACCAGGGGGGTCAGATGATTTCTGAAGAGTGAGTCTGTGACTATCACCATGTTTACGGGCCTGTCAGTATAACCAGGTATGTATGCTGCAGATGCATAGCCTCCCTTGTCACCGCCAAGCAGTTCCTCCTCGCCTCCCTTTGTTGGTGACGGCTTGAGGGAGATGTGCAGGTCCATAGCGGTGATCATGTCAACGTATCCGCCTGACGGATTGTAGAAGGCAGGATAGACGGCGATGTTTACCAGTTTTCGTCCCCTGAAGATTCCCTCATAGGTGACAGTTACCGTATCATGTTCAATAATGCCGTTTGTCTGGTATACCCTTTTGTCTTTTACGGACACCTTCTCATCCTGCTTTTCATTTTTGGTCCGTGCAGGCTGGACAGGGAATAGCTCGGCCCTGCCGGGTGAATGTTCCGAGAACCGGATTCTGCGCGACCTGACTCCTTTGACTTTAACCTCAAGTGTCATGTCAGCAGGAACCTCCATCAGGCGACTGTATACGGGCATTTCAGGTTGTCCTGATACTGAGGTGTGATGATGACCGGGAAGAAAGAGCCTGAAATAATTACCTGACGGATCGGTAATCCCGTGCAGACGATGGGTCTCATTACGATATGAGATGAGGGGTGTAAAATCCTTTCCGGCCACCCTGCCGCTTTCATATGCGTTTTGATGACCGGGCGACTGGGCCAGTACAACAGGCTGACCGGCAAGCAGCAAGCCAGATGTGACCAGCAGAACGGCTCTGTAAATTACCCTCATACCTGAATACAGGAAGCCAAGATAATTAAATTATCTCAAAATGAATGCCAATGATCGCCTTCACGATATCAAATTGAATTTGTATATTTAACAGGTAATTTTAGGGTAACTACCGAGGGGATGAAGAACCACACTCTGTTAACTCTCTTCCTTCTGGCATTGTCATTGTCAGTCACAGCTCAGATCAACAGGACCGGGGTGCCTCTGATCAGCTGGTTTGATGCCGCCGAAACGCCCGGTGACCTGGAGAACAGGTGTATCACCATGGATAAGCGCGGTGTCATGTACTTTGGCAATGAATCAACCGGAATCGTCACCTATGACGGTCAGCACTGGGGACTCATCCCCATGCCGGGCCTGCAGAGGGTCACTGCACTTGCCTCAGATTACAGGGGCCTGGTTTATGCCGGCGGGGAGCACGATTTCGGGTTCCTCCAACCGGTAGCCTCAGGGAATCTCTCATTCAATTCTCTTGCTGACAGAATCAGCGATTCGCTGATGCGTACGGAGGTGGGTACCATAAGTTCGATAGCTGCTGACAGCACCAGGATTATGTTCACAGACAGCAGGAAGCTCTACCTGTATGATCTCTCGGGCGACTCTGTATATGTGACGGATCTGGACCGGGAGTACGGTGTGAGAAGCATTTCCTTCATCCTGGCAGCGGATGGGAAAGTGATCGTGGCTGATAACAGGCAGGGACTATTCCGGTATTCCGATGGTAAACTGACACAGGTTCCCGGAGGTGAGAGGATAAGGATGGTCCGGTTTGTTACGCTTCTTCCGTATGACCGTGACAATATACTGATAGCCACTGCTGAAAACGGTCTCATTCTGTTTAATCACAGGAGCGGGACCATTAACAGTCAGTTTCTTGAGTCAGCTGATAACAGAAGACTAACAGCCGGGGCTGTAACGGGCGCAGTGACCCTTCCGGGCAGGGCAGTTGCTGTCGGCCTCTCCGGCGACGGAGTATATATCTTCAGTCATGAAGGCAGGCTGCTGCAGCATATCTCCAAAACGACCTCAGCGCTGATGGAGTCAACCGTGACAGCAATGTACTGTGACTTTGCCTCCAACTCCCAGCTTTGGTTCTGCACCAGGGGATTCATCAACAGGGCATACGTCTCACTGCCCGCCAACGAGTTTGGCAGCAACTCAGGCATTGAGTCGCCTCCGGGTGATATTGAAAAATTCGGCGCATCCGTTTACGTGGCCGGAGACAACGGAATATACAGGAGCTATACTGATAGTCTGGGCGTGACCCGTTTCAGGCAGACGGAGCTCCCCGCCGGCAGGGTCTTTGACCTGCAGACGGTTATGCTGCCTGCAGACACCGTGTTGCTGGCAGCCGCCTCTGATGGTCTCTGGCAGCTGAGAAGAGACGGCTCAGCCTTCCGGATGCTTGCCAGATCCGGCATAACCGTTGTCAAGGCTGACAGATATGATGCTCTAACCGTCGTCGCAGGGTCAAACGACGGTTTTGTAAGAACCCTGAGGTATGCCGGAGATCGCTGGAAGGTAGTTAATTCCAGCCTGAAGAACGAACTCCGGGGCAGGATAGAGGCTATTGAACAGTCTGCTCCGGGAGAGTGGTGGATACTCACCTCCGCAGCTGCCGGAATCACACGCATGAGTTGTAATGACAGCGATACCGCATTTATCCGTTATGACCGGGATAACGGCATTGAGTGCGACACCCTGAACGCTGTTTCCTTTATAGATGAGAGGCTCTACCTCGGGACAGGCAGGGGGATATACAGCTATAATGCAGATAATGACCGGTTTGCAAAAGACCAGGGGCTGACAGGCAGTGCATTTGACAGGGCACTGATACACAGCCTTTTCAAGACCCCTGGCGGAGACATATATGTTTCCGGTTTCGACGGCCGCCATTTTGATGCCCTTGTCAACGCGACGAGCCAGGGGCATGTGGTGTTCAGAAAGCAGTTTGATTTCCTTCCTGACGTCGCATCGGGCAGCATCGCCTCAATCGACGGTGACACATGGATCACAAAGGGGCGAAAGGTATATGTCCTTGACAAATCGAAGCTCGGGTTTAACTATGGTTCATTCAGCACCCTCTTCACCTGTATCGCATCGGGTGAGAAACAACTTATGAACAATGCGTTCTACGCCGTTACCCCCACGGGGGTCAGAATACCGTCAGAGGTGCAGACGGAAGGTAAAAAGCCTCTCCTGAAGGCTGCTGCAAACAGTATTACGTTCAACTGGACAACAACATCCTATGCCGGTGAGGATAAGACGGAATACATGTATAGGCTTGAAGGTTTCGACAACGACTGGTCAAAGTGGGAGAGGAGAACTTTCAGAGACTACACCAGTCTCCCCGGCGGCAGTTATCTCTTCAGACTGAAGGCGAAAACAGTCACCGGTCTCGAGAGCAAGGAGGTTACATACGGTTTCAGGGTTAAGAGGAAGTGGTATGCAACCCTGCCTGCAATTCTGTTCTATGCCGCAGCGGCATCATTGCTTTTTTATCTGGTTATGAGGGTTTATTCCTCCAGGGTCACCGACCGTGACAGGCGGCTGGAGACTCTTCTGGGCGACAAATGCCTTGAGGCAGACCTCAGTAAGAGGAAGATGGAGTCGATGACAGGTTATGCCGGAATCATACAGCGCGCCCTGCTTCCCCCGGAGACACTTCTGGCAAATGTTTTCCCGAACTGTTTTATTCTCAACAGACCGCGTGATCCGGCCGGTGGTGATTTTTACTGGATTGCTGAGAGGGATCACAGAGCTCTTATTGCCGTTGGTGACTGTACCGGCCATGGGGTCTCATCTGCCATGATGACCCTCATGGGACTGTCATTTCTCAATGATGCATTCAACAGCAGGAAGAAAGTGACCACCGCCGGGATTCTGAATGAACTTCATGAACGACTGGTTGGTGCACTGGAGCCCTCCGACACACCTGACGGCCAGCCGGAGACGATGGAGATTGCCATTCTCGGCTTTGACCGGCGGAACGGTACCGTTGAATTTTCAGGAGCAGGACTGCAGTGTTTCAGGGTTACAGAGATGAAGGGCAAGGAGTCTGCCCGATTGAGCAACGAACCCGGGGAACAGACTGACGGCGTCCGGACAGATGGCAAGTACATGATCGAGACCCTTTACGGTGACAGAGGCCCTGCAGGTGCAAGGCAGAGAGAGGGGTCTGAGTTCATACGGCAGGAATGGAACCTGGAAAAGGATACTTCATACTACCTCTTCACCGATGGATATTCAGACCAGTTTAACGGTGTGACAGGCAGGAAATTCATGAGAGGAAATTTCAGGAACCTGATTCTGGAGATTCAGAATTTTCCCATGAGCAGGCAAAAGGAGATACTGGAGGAGAGGCTGTTGAGCTGGAAGGGCTCAGCGCCGCAGACAGATGACATCCTTGTCCTCGGGTTCAAGATTGAATAGGCTTATTTTGCTATAGCAAACTCATCGCTCAGGCGGTAGAAGATTCCCTTTTCTCCTGCTTCAAAACTGATCAGGCCGCAAAGAATAAAATCACTCAGTATCCTTTCTGCCGCTCTCCCGTTTATGCCGGTAAGTTGCCGGAATTCCCCGACGGTGATCTTCCCTTCGGTGCGCAGGTGGTTCAACAGCATGTTCTCCTTTTCATCAAACCGCAGCAGCACGCCCCTGTTCCTTCCGATCCTTCTCCACACCTGCAGTATAACCCTGTCAGCCATGAAGTTTTGGTCGTGCTGGCGGAAATAGGCCCTCCATCTCCCGTTCTCATCCTTTGCCCTGACAGGTTTTTCCGCACTCCCAGGAACATCGACCTCAAGTATTGTCTTGCCGTTAATAATATGATTTTTTGTTCTGATCTCCACCTCGGGGCTACAGTACAGCTTTGCAGCTGCATCAATCATATAGAGCTCTTCGTCTGACCTCACTCCGGCCAGTGATCCGTTATCCCTGACGCCGATAAGCAGCTTGCCTCCTTCACTGTTTGAGAAGGCAGACAGGGTGCGGGCGATCTTCCTCGGGTCGGAGATGCAGTACTTGAAGTCAAGATTCATGCCTTCCCCCTTGAGGATGAGGTTATGAATATAGCGTCCCATGATACTGGCTGTTCTGTGCTCTCTGGCGGCATCAGCAATATAATACAAAATATTTGTATATTGGCTCAGATGTAAATAACTAACAAATCGTTGACAGATGAGGAGAAGAGACTTTCTGAGATCGGGCCTTGCCGGTGCTGCGGGCCTGACGGTGTTTAACAATCCGGCTCTCGCCGGTGTCACCGGGGAGCCGGTCATATATCGCACGCTGGGCCGGACGGGCCTTAAGCTGCCTGTCGTCAGCTTCGGGGTTATGAGATCTGACAACAGCGCTCTCGTGCAGGCTGCCTATGAGGGTGGCATGAAGATGTTTGACACTGCCCACGGTTATATGAACGGTCGCAATGAGGAGATGCTCGGCAACTATTTTTCTACCCTGCCTCGTGACTCCTTCGTCCTGGCCACGAAGGTGAAGCCGGCAGGGGTTGACAGCAGAACGGGACAGCCCTCGGCTGATACCACTGCTGCCGACTTCCTGGAAAAATTTGACCTGAGCATGAAGAGGCTGAAGCTTGATCATGTAGATATTCTGTATATGCATGCTGCAGACAGCGTAGAGATGGTACGGCATGAGGAGATAGTAAATGCAATGCTTAACCTGAAGAAAAGTGGGAGGGTCAGGTTCATGGGCATCTCGACACATAAAAATGAGCCCCTGGTCATCAATACAATGGCTGAAGACGGCATCTGGGATGTGGTGCTTACCTCCTACAACTACCGACAGACATACCGTGACGAAATGAACAGTTCCATAGAAAAGGCCGTTGCGGCAGGTATGGGCATTGTGGCGATGAAAACAATGGCAGGAGGGTGGCTGGACAGGGAGAGGACGCAGCCCGTCAATGCTCCGGCAGCACTTAAATGGGTGCTGTCGAATCCGAATGTACACACAACAATACCGGGGATCACTGCCTTTGATCAGTTGACCACCGATCTGAAGGTGATGAGGGATATTGCCCTGACTTCAGATGAGGAGGCCATACTTCTGGCTCAGGCAGGATTGCAGGGGCTTTTCTGCAACGCCTGCAGCAACTGCACGCCGGGTTGCAGCAGACAGCTCCCGATTCCTGAGCTGATGAGGGCTTATATGTATGCCTACGGTTACGGTAACCTTGCCATGGCTTCGGAACTTCTTGCCGAG
>JAVEXM010000193.1:0-3004 GCA_034004025.1 Bacteroidales bacterium | reverse complement strand
GGATCAAGAATCTTCTTCTCTGCCTCCGGATCAACGTAGGGATTTTCAAACAATCCCATTTTGTATTTAACCCTCAGAATATTTTTTACAGCATTATCAATCTGCTCAATGGTGATCTTCTTCTCATCCAGCAGAGCTTTAATGTTTTCAAAATATGTAGTGGTAGCCATCTCCATATCTAATCCCGCAACAATGGCTTTTGCAGCAGCATCTTTTTCATCGAAGGCATATCCCTGGTCAACAATCTGCGGGATTGATGCCCAGTCGCTGATGACAAGCCCGTCAAACCCCCACTCATCACGCAGTATCTGTTTCAGGATAAACTCGTTTGCCGAAACCGGAATGCCGTTCAGCTCATTGAACCCTGACATGAATGTCAGGGCACCGGCATCTTTTGCAGCCTTGAATGGTTTCAGAACCACATTGCGCATCACCGGCTCCGTAATATAGGTAGTGTTGTAATCGCGTCCGGCCTCCGAGAAGCCGTAACCGGCATAGTGTTTTGCACATGCAGCCAGGGAGGAAGGGTCAGTGAGGCTGTCTCCCTGCAGGCCCTGAACCATTGCATACGCCAGTGTTGAAGCCAGATAAGGATCCTCACCGCTGCCTTCGGCTATCCTTCCCCACCTGGGATCCCATGTGATGTCGATCATCGGCGCAAACGCCCAGTTTATACCCTGTGTCGAGGCTTCTGCCGCTGCAATGCGGAAAGCCTCCTTCACTGCGTCCGGGTTCCAGGAAGCAGACATCGCCAGCGGGATAGGGAAAATTGTACGGTATCCGTGGATGACATCCCTGCCAATCAAAAGAGGTATCCCCAGCCTGCTCTCTTCAACGGCGATGCGCTGAGCCTCATTAACCTTATCTGCCCCGAAGTAGTTGAGCAGCGAACCGAACCTGCCGTCGCGGATGGCCTGTTTGAACTGTTCATGGTCACTGAAATAGCCATCATAAAGCTGCGACATCTGTCCTATCTTTTCATCAAGGGTCATACTGGCAACCAGTTTCTCAGCCCTGGTATCAGCCCCGTCACTTGCAGGGGCTCCTGTTCTGCAGGAATTTGTCAGAAGCGCAGTGAGTAGAAATAAAACTACAAACGAAAGCTTAAAGGTATTCATTGATTAATCTATTATTTTATTTACCACTAGAAGGTTTCATTGCCTGCATCTCGCAGGAAACCAATGACCGGGCAAATTTAATAATTTATGCCTGACATCCGCAGCATGTGGCAACTGAACAGATGATCAATGATTGACCGGTTACCGAAGCAACAGCCGGCTGAGAGCCGTCCCCTTCCCTCACCCGTGATTATTGCTGTCAGCGGTGATACCTGCTGACAACAGGGTATGCTCTTCTCTCTCCCGGAAAAAGCAGTGAAAACCGGTCAGGAGTTCGGTGTTACTGATACGTTAATCTGTTTTATCTCCCCGCTTCGGTTAAAGATCATGTTACTCCACTGAAGATCCAGGGTATCACCCTCTTTTCTCAGAACCCTGCCATCATAAAACAGTAACTCGGTCTCCGTGGCTGAAGAGACGGAATAGATGACAGGCACCTGGCAGAAAGTAAAGGCAAGCTGGTTGGCAGTCAGATCAACACTCTCCCTCCTGCCACTGACCGCTACATATAAAAATTGTCCATCACAATCGTGAAGTTCATCAAGATTCAGGAGAGAGATATCAAACCTTATTTTACCTGCTTCCACCAATACGCCGAGTTCCCGCATCCTGGAAATGATGTCTTCCTTCACCTGTCCTGTCATTCCGGGCTGTTTCGCTCCCGAATTTCCAGGGGTATGGGAATAGGCATCGGTGGGAAAGGCCCCGTATTTTTCGGGCGATTTATGCACGCCGATACCTGCCTTTATGTCATAATAGTGATCTCTCAGCCCTGCAGATATAGCGCCTCCGGCACCCTCATCAACTGACCTGAAGTAACACTCCTGGGCTGCAAGAAGCAGTTTTGAAACCATGTGCCAGTAAATACTTCCAAGGCCTTCGTATGCATAGAATGTGCCCGATCTTCCCGTAAAAGACTGATGGTCGAATAACTCCTCATAGATTCTCAGAACCAGCGACTTTTCCTTCCGGACCAGCTTACCGTAGGTTCCGGCATCAAGTGAATTGAGTGCCGCGGCCAGTATTCCCTCGTTTCGGAAACTACCGTGGAAATGGACCATTCCGGTATTATCGCGCTCCACAATTGATGTGTCACTGTCAGCAATCAAACGGGTGAGAAGCTCTGAGCCATCAACCCTGGCTGGCGGGATATTGTTTTTCTCCAGAAACCTTTTCAGTTGCCTGTCGGGGTAGAGCAGGTAGCTGTACTGATCAATCCTGAACAGGTCAGATTGCCTGAGTGCGTTAAGCACCTCAAGTGCCTCTGCAGATGTCAGGTACCCTGCGCTCAGCACTGCCACCTGTCCCTCCAGCATCTTGTAGAGGTGACGGACGGTTACAGTTTCACTACCTTCAAATGAGACCAGGTTATAGGAGTGATATAATCCGTCATCGCGCCTGTTCTTACGTATTGACTCATCCGCATATTCAAGAGACAGCTCCATGAACTGGGATAGCTCCTCCATTTTTACCGGACTCTTCTTCCCGGAAAAGGAGCGGCCGTAGATTGCCTCACGGTAATTTGTGGCTGCCTCACCAAGAGAATTCGCAAAGTTACGCCGCTCCCGGTCGGAGAATCCCTCTTTCAGCAGAGGTGCTCTCTCTTCAAGTATGCTGCGCACATTTTCGAACAGCCCCTTAACCTCTTCGGAAACTTCCACAGAAGTGAGACCGGAACGATTAACGATGTTATGCCAGAAATTCATGAACCTCCGCAGGTAACAGAGGGTCACCATCGAGGCACCGTTACCTACCAGTGCATTATTGGCATCGTTCCACTCCGGCCGCTGGGTATTCATCCAGATGCCGGCCTCAGGGATGAAATTCACCAGCTTGGCCAGCAACAGCACCAGGATCTTCTCTGCAAGATTAACGTGATAAACGGT
>JAVEXM010000070.1:0-14131 GCA_034004025.1 Bacteroidales bacterium | reverse complement strand
TGCCCCGATATTCGTCTATCCCGGCGAGGACGAGCTCAAGGCACTGGCCTTCAACGGCTACCTGGCTGTCACCGGCAGAGTCAGGGTCAGGGAATACCTGGGGTGATTCAGTCGGCAGTCTTCAGTCGGCAGTCCACAGTCCACAGTCTTCAGTCTTCAGTCTTCAGTCTTCAATCAGCAGTAAATCAATGATTTGACTATTGCCTATTGCCTACTGCCTACTGCCTGCTGCCTATTGCCTACTGCCTACTGCCTAGTGCCTACTGCCTACTGCCTGTCACGGTACAGAGAGTGCCACAGGCAGAATCTTACCGTTGAAGAATTTATTGCCGTTGAGGGCAAAATCAGCTACAAATGCACCCATCTCAGCAGGGGAGACCGGAGCGGTGAATCCCGGGAATGCCGTGCTTAACATCTCTGTCTGTACGGAACCAGGACAGAGACAGTTGAAAGAGATGCCCCTGTCGGCATATTCCGCTGCCAGAGACTCTGTCAGAATTGCAAGCGCGCCCTTGGCTGCACTGTACCATGAGAGCCCTGTAAACTTGAGACTGCCCTGGAATCCGCCCATGCTGCCTATGTTAACCACATGCGATCCCCTGCCAAAAAGAGGCAACAACTCAGAAATGAGAGCCGCGGGCCCGGTGAAATTGACAGCCACTGTCGAGGCAATATCCTCCTCGGTGTGGAGCTCGAACGGCTTGTTCACAAGAAAGCCGGCGTTGTTGATCAGGATATCAATCCGGCCCGGATCGGCGCTGAGGCTGTTTTTAAGCTCTCTGAGCGATGACCGGGGAACCGCAATATCAAAAGGCATTGCAACTATATTTCTGTTCTCACACTCTTCGGCAAGGCTTCTGAGGGCCTCTTCGCTGCGGGCAATGACAAACACCCGGTTTTGAGGGTCTCCTGCCAGCCTGAGGGCAGTCTCCCTGCCAATGCCTGAAGAGGCGCCAGTGATAACTATATTCATCTCGAAATCAGTAATTTAGGTTATATGCCTGATTTTTGACCGGCATCCACTGACGTAAATGTACTATTTTTCACTTTATTTGTAGCCTCAAAATGAAACGCGCACACAACAGTATAAGGAGATGCCTGGCGTTGCTGGCGGCAGTGATGATGATGATTACGGCCTCAGCCCAGGATCCGGAGTTCTTGACAGAGGAGCCGAAACCGCCTGCTGCACAGCGCTTCTATTTTGGCGGTTCATTTGGATTGCAGTTCGGTACGGTTACAAATATAGAGCTCTCACCGATGGTCGGTTTCTGGCTTCTGCCCCGTCTTGCAGTGGCAGCAGGACCTTCATTTCAGTATCTCAAAGCCCCGGGAGTAGGGACAACTATATTCGGAGGCAGGTCATATCTGCAGTTTACCCTGGTGCAGGATATCAGTAACGTGATACCCTTGGGTGCAGGCACCGGCATCTTCGTTCAGGGAGAATATGAACTGCTGAGCGTTGAAAAGAGATATGTGACTCTGGTCTATGAAGACGAGGGACGGGTCAGCAGTGGCAACTTTCTTGCCGGTGCAGGAATCTCTCAGCGAACCGGTAGAAGGTCAAGCCTGAATATCACTTTTCTGTGGTGCGTAAGCAGCGACCAGTATGAACTCTACAGTAACCCGGTGATCAGGTTTGAAATGTATTTTTGATTTAGATAACTATATTTAAAATTTATAAAATCAAATTATTATGAAGATTGAAAAAAACAAATGCACCTCTCTGATATACACTCTCCATGAGGATAACAATGATGGTAGGGTAATCGAAGCGGTAGATGAATCTACACCCCTGACTTTCGTATACGGATCGGGCAGGATGCTTCCAGCATTTGAAGCTAACCTGGCAGGACTTGAAGAAGGAGCCGCATTTGATTTCAGGCTGGAGGCAGTTGATGCTTACGGCGAAAAGCGTGAAGAGATGGTCATAGACCTTCCGAAGAATATTTTTGAGGACGAGGGCGTTCTCAGAAGCGAGGTATGCTATGTCGGAAACACTGTCCCAATGATGGATTCACAGGGTAACAGGATGAACGGAGTGGTCATTGAGATAGGTGACTCTTCAGTGAAGATGGATTTCAACCACCCCCTGGCCGGAACCGACCTTCACTTTTCCGGAAAGATAGTCGGAGTTCGCGACGCTACTCCTGAGGAGCTGATGGGACCTTCCTCCGGAGGCTGCTCATCATGCGGCAGCAAAAGCAGCGGCTGCGGCGGCGACTGCGGCTGATGATCAGAATTTGCGATTTCAGATTTTCGATTTGTGATTTTTGGCTGCCGACTGAAGACTGCCGACTGAAGACTGCCGACTGAAGGCTGCCGACTGAGCACTGCCAACTGAGGGCTGCCGACTGAGGACTGCCAACTGAGGGCTGCCAACTGAGGGCTGCCAACTGAGGGCTGCCAACTGAAGGCTGCCAACTGAGGGCTGCCAACTGAGGACTGCCGACTGAAGACTGCCGACTGAAGGCTGCCAACTGAGGACTGCCAACTGAGGACTGCCGACTGCCTATTGCCTACTGCCTGATTAAACCCTCAGCTCCTCGCCTTCCGACTTGGCGATGATCACTGCTCCGCAGGTGTCACTGTAAACATTGATCACTGTCCGGAACATATCGAGTAAGCGGTCAACTGCCAGTACCAGTCCTATACCCTCAAGCGGCAGCCCAACGGCATTCAGAACCACAGCCATCATAACCAGTCCTGCCATCGGTATGCCCGCTGATCCTATAGCCGCCAGCAGTGCGGTAAATACCACAATAAGCTGCTGCCCCAGTGTAAGGTCGATGCCGTAAGCCTGGGCGATGAACATCACAGCCACACACTCGTACAGAGCTGTGCCGTTCATGTTAATCGTGGCACCCAGGGGAAGCGTGAAGCTTGCAATCTTGTTAGAGACGCCGCTCTTGTTTTCAACAGTCTCCATTGTAAGAGGAAGAGTGGCATTTGACGATGAGGTCGAGAAAGCCGTCAGTATCACCGTGGTCATGTTCTTAAGGTGCTTGATAGGGTTGGCCCGCCCAAGGAACCTGACAAGAAGGGGCAGGGTGACCAGGCCCTGGATCGTGAGCCCCAGCAACACCGTCAGAAAATAGATGCCCATGCTTCCGATTATCTCGCTTACCTGATTGCCAATCAGTATCTGCTGTGAGATCACTTTTGCCAGGATGCTGAAAACGCCAAGAGGAGTGAACATGATAATGAAAAGAGTGATCTTCATTATCACATCAAGGATGGCATTCAGCACATCAAGTAGCGCAACCCTCGACTTTTCACCCACGCGGGTGATGAAGAACCCGGACAGAATGGCAAAAAAGATAATCGACAGCATATGCGCTTCAGCCATCGCCTTGATGATATTCGTCGGCACAATGTTGATCAGCGTCTGCCCGAAACTCTCCTTGCCGGTAGAAATGTCTTCCACAGGCACCGTGAGCCCGAGATCAGCACCGACTCCCGGCTTGAACAGCTGAACGAGAACAAAGCCGATCACTATTGCAATAAAGGTAGACAGAACATAGTACCCAAGCGTCTTAAGCCCCAGACGCCCCAGGTTCTCAGCAGTTCCGACGTTTGCAACCCCCGTGGCTACGGAACAGAAAATAAGCGGAACGATAACCATGTTGAGTCCCCGGAGAAATACCTCACCCATCCAGTTCGTGTACCTGGTGAGATTCGGAAAAAAATATCCGAAAAGTCCGCCAAGCACAAGCATTATCAGTATCTGCCAGTGAAGCGCGAGGGAAAATCTTTTTTTGACCATCTGTCGTTAATTTTTATAGGAAACAGGTCTGCCGTGAGCTCCCAGACCTTTGACCGGCTGAAGATAATCAAAAGATTATTCCGAAAAAGATGTTTTAGATTATCTATCCTGATTTTAAAATTCACGCACAACAGGAGGGAAGGACAGGAAAATTCAATTCTGAGTCAGTTGAGAGATCCTTGTACCCGGATGACTGTATTCCACCCGCTATATCGGAAATTTCTATTACAAAAATCTTCAATTCACAAATGTAAACAACCGGATTGATCTAATTATTGAGAGATGTAATTACAATTGTCAATAACTATCGTATATAAATGTAAAGAAATGTAATTCATTTATTATATTCAACTTAATATATTGTTTATCAGTTTATTAAATAAAAATATATAAATAGAAGATTAACCCGGAACAGTGGATATGGGCCCTTCCTGTTTAGAATGACATCCTGTTCATTATTTAAATAACATATAATCAGAGTATAAAAGAATCTAAACTGAAGTATTAATCTAATATATAGCACTTATATTGAGTGACTATATTCACTATAGTCTAATTACTGAAATAGGCTGATTTGCAGTTGAGTTACAGATGTAAAATAGATAAAGTTACACATGTAATAAAGTAAATAGTTACATTTGTAAAAACAAATTTTTATCATGAAGGATCGTATACTTGCCTTTTTACAGAGTGAAAACAAGAGTTATGCCCAGTTTGCCGAGGAGATTGGGGTTCAGCCTTCAGGTATCTCCCATATCCTCTCGGGAAGAAACAATCCCAGTCTGGATTTTGTATTGAAGATGCTTGACCGGTATGATTCCCTGTCAACTGACTGGCTCCTGTTTGGGCGTGGACAGATGTACAGGTATGCCTCGCAGCCTGCGCTGTTTGACGTGGAGCCTTTAAATTCGGCTCAGGACGAATCCCGGCATGAAGTGGCTCCCGAGCCCCGTCCTGGTGCTTTACAGGGCTCTGAAGAGCGTGAAACCGGTGCTGTGAATGAAAAACCGGATGGAGGTCTTACCTCTGTGCGGAATAAAAAGCTGGAGAAGATACTTTTGTTTTATTCCGATAAAACTTTCACTGAATATCTTCCCTCCTGAAGGAATCTGATCAAATTGTCTAATTTTGCAGGCAAAGATGCCTGATGAGCAAGAGGATTGAAGATCTTACCGTAACTGAAAACCGCAGGCTGGCCGAAGGCTTCTTCGTTGTTAAGGCTTCGTCATCTGCGGGGCTGCCGGAGATTCTTCCGGGTCAGTTTGTTCAGGTGCTTGTCACTGACAGTCCTTCAACCTTTCTCCGGAGACCAATCTCAGTTCATGATGTCGACTACCGGTCAAATACAATTTCAATGCTGATACAGGTAGCAGGAGCAGGCACGGAAAGGCTATCCAGGCTTCGTAAGGGAGAAACCGTCAACCTGATCTACCCTCTTGGAAACGCCTTTACGTTGCCATCTGTGGGCGAGAAGGTGCTGCTTGCAGGCGGTGGTTGCGGCATGGCACCCCTGCTCTTCCTGGGGCGCAGGATAAAGAAATCGGGCGTTGAACCGCAGTTTGCACTCGGTTTCCGCAACCGGTCAAGGATCCTGGAACATGAGCAGTTCAGAGATCTGGGCACGGTGCACCTGGCAACGGAGGATGGGTCGGAAGGAGATAAAGGATTTGTAACCGATATTCCGGCCTTCAGGGAAAGTAAATGGGACAGGGTTTACTGTTGCGGTCCGGAACCGATGATGAAGGCAGTGGCAGCCCTCTGCCTCGAACGAGACATCTTCTGCGAGGTGTCCCTGGAGAACCTGATGGCATGCGGCATGGGCATCTGCCTCTGCTGTATCGTTCCCACCACTTCGGGAAACCTTTGCTCATGCACTGACGGACCGGTATTCAATATTCGCGATCTCAAATGGCAGACCTCAGAATAAAAATAGGATCCCTGGAATTCAGAAACCCGGTGATGCTAGCATCAGGCACCTGCGGCTACGGCGCTGAACTGGAAGATTTTATCGACATTTCGCAACTGGGAGCTATTGTCGTCAAGGGCACCACACTTGAGCCAAGGGAAGGCAACCCATACCCGCGTATGGCTGAGACCGCCTCGGGAATGCTCAACGCGGTGGGACTGCAGAACAAGGGAATCGATTACTTTGAAAAGCATATTTATCCGCTTCTTGCAGAATATGATACACATGTAATAGTAAATGTCAACGGTAACACCGTTGAGGACTATATTGAGCTTGCACGGCGTATCGACCGCCTGGCAGCCATCCCTGCCATCGAACTGAATATATCCTGTCCTAACGTGAAACAGGGAGGAATGATCTTCGGTACTAATCCTTCATCAGCCAGAGAGGTCATCGCTGCAGTCCGGAATGCCTACAGCAAAACCCTGATAGTCAAGCTTTCACCAAACGTCACCGATATTACCGAGTTTGCACGCATATCCGAGGAGGAGGGAGCTGAGGCTGTCTCGCTCGTGAATACCCTCCTTGGCATGGCGGTGGATACCAAAACCATGAAACCCAAACTGTCGACGGTCACGGGAGGATTGTCGGGATCCGCCATCAAGCCGGTGGCTCTCAGAATGGTATGGCAGACAGCCAGGGCAGTAAAAATACCTGTTATAGGCATGGGCGGAATCATGAACGGTGATGATGCCCTGGAATTCATGATGGCAGGCGCCACAGCTGTTCAGATAGGTACCGCCACGTTCATCGAGCCGCGCACAGCCATGAGTGCACTGATAAGTATTGATTCATTCCTTTTGGAAAGGAATTTAGACTCCGTCACCAATATTATCGGCATAATTAATAGGATTTAAGTCCATTTTGCTTTAAATTTGTAAATTTCCCAGCGGAATTTATATCGTTAACTAAATTATAGAAAGTGATCATGGCAGAAAATTTGCAGATTGACAATCTGGATAGAAAGATCCTTGACATTATAACGAAGAATGCCAGGATACCCTATCTGGAGGTAGCACGGGAATGTAATGTCTCGGGCGCGGCAATACATCAGAGAGTTCAGAGACTTATACGGACAGGTGTGATAAAAGGGTCGGAGTTCAAGGTTGACCCGATAATGGTAGGATTCAGGACCTGCGCTTATATCGGACTTTATCTTGATAACCCCGGCAAGTACAGGGAGGTGATCAAGAAACTCACTGATATCCCTGAGGTGATTGAATGTCACTATACTACAGGTAATTACTCTCTGTTTATCAAGGTCTATACCCGTGACAACGAGCACCTTCGGGAGGTACTTACCGATAAGGTACAGTCTATCACCGGCGTTGTGAGAACAGAGACGCTGATATCCCTTGAGGAATCAATCAGCAGGCAGATACCGGTGCTCTCCAAATAACCAGGCAGATAAAGCAAGAAATCGAGGGGCCTCCGGACGGATGTCCCTTTTTTTTGACTGCAGGTGAGCGGGTTCGGGAGCAGAGTAACGAAAAAAGGCAGCTTTCGCTGCCTTTGTGATCCAGCTGGGGCTCGAACCGAAGCGACCGTTAATAAATGATCCGGTGGATCATTTTAGGGAGCTGTCAGATTGCAGGGGTGGCGGGTTCGGGAGCAGAATAACGGAAAAAGGCAGCTTTCGCTGCCTTTGTGATCCAGCTGGGGCTCGAACCCAGGACCCCATCCTTAAAAGGGATGTGCTCTACCAGCTGAGCTACTGAATCAGTCCTTTTTTTTGAGAGTGCAAATGTAGAGCAAATATTATTCCCGTCAAAAAAAAAGTCCCACTTTTGCCCAAATTTGTTAAAAAATCCCCGATCCTGCCTGAGAGGACAAAATGTGATTATATTTATCGCCCATCTGACAGCCAATGAGACGCAACATATTCCGTGATAAAGTTGTGATTGTCACAGGCGCTTCCTCAGGAATAGGAAGAGCCACGGCACTGGAGTTCGCCCGCCATGGCAGCAGGGTGGTTCTGGCAGCACGCTCTGCCGTACGACTCGCCGAACTGGAAAAGGAGATCACCGCCATGGGAGCAGAGGCACTGGCATGCGTAACCGACGTATCACTGGAGGATGACTGCCGCAACCTGGTCGAAAAAACAGTTGAGAAATTTGGCACTATTCATATCCTGATCAACAATGCCGGGATATCAATGAGAGCTTTATTTAATGATGTTGATATCTCTGTACTGAAGCGACTTATGGATGTGAACTTCTGGGGAACTGTTTACTGCACCAGGTATGCACTGCCTTATATCGTCAGTAACAGGGGATCAATTGTCGGCGTCTCCTCCACTGCGGGATTTCACGGGCTGCCGGGACGAACCGGCTACTCCGCCTCGAAATTTGCCATACATGGATTCCTCGAAACCGTCAGGATCGAGAACCTCAGGGAGAAGCTGCACGTCATGATCATCGCCCCGGGATTCACTACCTCCGAGGTGCGCAAACACGCGCTGCTTGCAGATGGCTCCGAGCAGGGCAACTCGCCCAGGGAGGAGAAGAAGATGATGTCTGCCGAGTTCGTGGCACGATGGGTACTCAAGGGTATCCGCAAGAAAAAGAGAAACAAGATCATGACCTGGGCTGGCAGGTTTACTGCACTGCTGCAGAGGATAACCCCCGCGCTGGTCGATTATGCGTACTACCTCGAGATGAAGAGGGAGCCAAACTCACCCCTAAAATAAAATCCATGGCTGAACTGGCAGCACAGATACGCAACAGGCAGAGCCTGGTGCTCAAAGCCCTGCCTGCTCCCGTAACCGCAGCAGACAGGAGAGCACTCAGCCTCGCCACGGATATCGCAAGGGATTACTACCCCGCAGATACCAAATACCTTGGCGAGCCTCTGCCACTCTATTATCTCGAGCTGGCCAGGGTGACTGCCTCGGCAATAGGCCTCGGCCTCCCCGCAGTGATAAGCGCCCTGCTCTCAGGCGTCAGTGAAGAGAGTGAAGCCTGGGAGAGGATCGACACCCTCAACGACCCGTCGATAAAGGAAGTTATCAACGGATTGTCGCGCGTCACAGCCCTCAGGGGAAGGGACTTCAAAGGTCAGCAGGCGGAGAACTTCCGCAAACTGCTGCTCTCGCTGGCAGACGATGGCAGGGTCATCCTGATAGCCCTGGCGGAACGACTGCTCATAATGCGGCGACTCGACTGGCTGCCGGAAAGAGAGCGCCTGCCGGTGGCTTCCGAAACCTATTTTCTCTTCGCACCGCTGGCACACAGGCTGGGCTATTACAACATCAAGTCGGAGATGGAAGACCTGGCCATGAAACTGATGGAGCCGGATGAGTACAGCGAGATTGAGGCTCGGCTGAAACAGACAACCACCTCGAGGAACAGACTGATAAAGGAGTTCTCCGGGCCGGTGATGGAGAAGCTCGATGCCCTGGGAATAAAATACCAGCTTAAGAGCCGCACCAAATCGATCCATTCCATCTGGCAAAAGATGAAGCGCCAGAACGTCGCTTTTGATGAGGTATTCGACATATTCGCCATAAGGATCATAATTGATACACTCCCCGCCAATGAGAAATCCTCCTGCTGGCAGGTCTATTCCGTGGTGACCGACCTCTATCAGCCCGACCCGAGCAGGATGCGCGACTGGATATCAGTTCCAAAGACTAACGGGTATGAGTCGCTTCACACCACCGTGGTCACCCCTGCAGGCAGGTGGGTGGAGGTGCAGATCCGCACCACACGCATGGATGAGATAGCGGAGAAGGGCCTTGCGGCACATTTCCGTTACAAGGGCATCAGGGGCGAAGGCGGCCTCGATGCATGGATGGCGCAGATGCGCGAAGTGCTGGGAGCGTCAGAGAAGGAGGGAAGCGACTTCCTCGGAGACATACGTCCCGGCCTCTACGCCGATGAGGTATTCGTTTTTACCCCCAAGGGAGAGGTGAGACAGCTGCCTGTTGGTGCCACGCTGCTCGACTTTGCCTTTGACATCCATACCGAGGTGGGCTCCAAATGCATAGGAGGGAAGGTCAATGGCCGCAACGTGCAGCTGAAACAGAAGCTTCAGAACGGCGATCATGTGTCGGTCATCACCTCGGTGAAACAGACGCCGAAGCGCGACTGGCTGTCGTTTGTCATTACCAATAAGGCCCGCTCCAAGATAAGGCAGGCTCTCAACGAGGAGAAATTCAAACTGGCAGCCGAAGGCAAGGAGATACTCACCCGCAGGCTGAAGAACTGGAAGATACCCTACGGCGATGCCACCGTTGTAAGACTGCTGACGGAGTATGGACTGAAGACTTCACAGGATCTCTATTTCAGCATCGCAATAGGCGAGATTGACCTCCTCCAGCTCAAAAAGGTTCTGCTAAAAGCCGAAGAGCAGCCGGCAGAGAGCCTGGTCAGGACTCCTGAGATTCATGCCCAGGAAGATGCGACTACGGCCACGGGAGATTATCTCGTTATAGATGAGAAAGTTGAAGGACTCGACTATAAGCTGGCAAAGTGCTGTAACCCGGTCTTCGGTGATAAGATCTTCGGATTTGTGACTGTGCTCGAGGGGATCAAGATCCACCGTGCAACCTGTCCCAATGCCGATTTCATGCTCTCAAGCTTCCCATACCGGGTATTGAGGGCACGGTGGACCAGACTCGATGCTTCAAGGGGATTCCTCACCTCGGTTCGCCTGACGGGAGTGGAGAACCTGGGTATTGTGGCGAGGATCTCCGAGCTAGTCTCCGCTTACCGGGGTGTGACGGTCAAAAACTTCACCTACAGCATGAATAACGGTCTTTTTGAGGGACGCATCGAGTTGCTGGTGCCGAATATCAACATTCTTTACGGCATCATCAAGAAGATACAGTCGGTCAAAGGCATCACCCGCGTCACAAGGATGGACGGATAGGGGGCACTATTCAGTCGGCAGTCTTCAGTCTGCAGTCTGCAGTCTTCAGTCTTCAGTCCTCAGCCCTCAATATTCATCTAATCAATAATTTACATCCATTTTCGACTGCCGACTGCTCTTAGCCGCCGTAGCCTTCTTCGACATCCGTAGTTTTAACGAAGGATGTGGCGCAGGTGACCGACTGCCGACTGAAGACTGTCAGTACCTCGGGTCAGGTTGCACGGGCAGTTTCGCCATCTTCTCCACCTCCAGCGAGGTGCTGCCGAACTCGTCAACTATCTTACCCTGAATCAGGTAGGTGCCGCTGCCCCGAAACGGCCAGCTGCTGATCGACTGGGGAAAATGGGTCGTGTCGAAAAACTCACCAAGGTGGTCAATGAAACATCCGAAATTCATCCACTCATTCTTTACCGTCTTGATATACTTTACATTGACCAGGTGTCCGACCATCTTTACCCTGCGTCCCACAGCACCATTCATCTCCGCTGCCGTTATCTCACCCCGGAAGTTGGTTTGCAGCATGTCAAACCATGTCATTGTTACCGGGAAGCTGAGAAGCTCTATCTCGTCATAGGCATCCTCAAGGCGTGACTGCTCAAAGGGAGGCATGCTGAACCTCTGTGGCTCGGGATTGAACAGCGTTCGTGCCGTCTCTCTCTTACCCTTGTTTATAAGCATGTGAGCCTCCCACAGGAGCAGTGCCTTGCTCTTGCCGGTGAAACGGAAGGCTCCTGTGCGGATCAAAATCACAGCCTGCTCAAGACCCGGACCAATACGTGAGATGAAATCCTCTATTCCGCTGAAAATGCCATATTTATCACGATCATTAATTATTGCCTTTGCAAGGTTTGTCTCCAGTCCCTGTATGTGGATCAGTCCTATGAAGAGAGTCTTATCATAGAGAGTGGTTTTATATGTGCTCCGGTTGATGCAGGGGGCCTCAATGATTGCTCCCTCGCGTTTTGCCTCATGTACATAGACCCACGTTCGGTAGAAGCCTCCGAAGTTGTTGATGACGGCCACCATGAACTCCAGAGGGTAGTGTGCCTTGAGCCACAGGCTCTGGAAGCTCTCGACAGCATAGGAGGCAGAGTGGGCCTTGGAGAAGGAGTAGCCGGCGAACGATTCTATCTGGCGCCATACCTCCCTGGTGGTCGCCTCCGGATAGCCTTTGGCGCGGCAGTTGGCAAAGAAGCGGTCGGTGATCTTCTGCATCTCCTTGCGCGACCGGTACTTGCCGCTCATGGCGCGCCGCAGTGTGTCAGCATCGGAGAGGTCGAGCCCGGCAAAGTGATGGCACACCTTCAGCACATCCTCCTGGTAGACCATCACGCCGAAGGTCTCGCTGAGAAGATCCTTCATCACAGGGTGGATATACTCGAATTTATCCGGGTTATGGAACCGGTAGATAAACTGGCGCATCATGCCCGAGCGTGCCACCCCCGGCCTGATGACCGAGCTGGCAGCCACAAGCGTCAGATAATCATCGCACTGGAGCTTTTTCAACAGTCCTCGCATCGATGGACTCTCGATGTAAAAACAGCCTTTGGCGTCGCCACGCCGCAGGTGATCCTTAACCAGGGGGTCGTTCTTGAATTGCTGTATGGCATGTACATCCACATCCACACCACGGTTGGCACGTATCACCTCAACGCTCTCCTTTATATGGCCTATACCTCTCTGGCTCAGAATGTCAAGCTTCTCGTAGCCCAGCTCCTCGGCAGTGTACATGTCCCACTGCGTGGTCGGATAACCCTTCGGTGGCATGTCGAGGGCCGTGTAACAGCAGACCGGATCTTCGGAAATGATTACCCCGCCGGCATGTATGCTGCGCAGGTTGGGGAAATCGGCGATCCTGTTGCCGGTCTCGAAGATAAGATCCTGTATCTCACCGCGATTGCTCTCGGCAGAGGGGTTGGTGATGAGAGCGTCGATCTCATCTGCAGGCAGGCCGTGTACCTTGCCCAGCTCACGTACGATCGACTTGCCGCGAAAGGTATTGATGGTGCCCAGCAGGGCAGTATGACGGTGGCCGTAACGGCGGAAGATATACTCGGTGACGGCGTCGCGCTCCTTCCATGAATAGTCTATGTCGAAGTCGGGCGGCGAGGTACGCTTAGGGTTGATGAAGCGCTCGAAGTAAAGGTTGAGATCAATAGGGTCAACATTGGTGATCTTCAGGCAGTAGGCTACAACGGAGTTGGCACCGCTGCCACGACCCACATGATAGAAACCGCAGGCCATTGAGTAGCGTATGATGTCCCATGTTATCAGGAAGTAAGCCGAGAAGCCGAGCCGGTCGATGATCTCCAGCTCATGCCTCACCCGTTCTTCTGCGACCTTGTTGTTTTTCCCGTAGCGATACTTCATGCCGTCCCACGCCAGCTTCTCCAGCAGCAGCCTGTCGTCGTACCTGCTGGCCGAGTATACCTTCTTATTCTTGTGCGTGGTGAAGTCTATCTCCAGGGAGCAGTCGTTCAGCAGCCTGCGCGTGTTCTCAACCACCCGGGGCCACATGGCAAAGGGGCTTGCCGCCGCCGCTTCCGGGATTATGTACTCGTCGGGCATGGCGGTCATCTCCGTGGTGAGCCGGCTGAGGAGGATGTTATTGTCCACGGCTCGCAGGCTGCGGTGTACGGGGTAGTCGGCGGGCGACTCCATCGTGACAGGCTGCAGGATAACGCATTTTGAGAGCTCGCCTTTTGTCGCCGTCAGCAGGCGGCCGGCGGCGGCGGGACGTATGCCGATGTACTCGTTGTCGCGCAGGGTGGCGGGGTTGATGTGGCTGTGCACACCTGCTGCAGCGGCTCCCGCGACCCCGCTGCCGGAGCCGTTGCCCCGCGCCGCCGCAGTGCTGCTCTCCTTGCTCATTGAGCCGTAGCCCTGCTCCGCCGTATTGCCATTCATCCCGCTACTGGACCTATTGCCCCGCTCCGCTGTATTGCCATTCATCCCGCTTCCGGCAGGGTAGATGACGTACACATTGGGGAAGGAGGGAGGGCGAGGGGGAAGAGGCTCGCCGGTGATGTTATGGTGCGTGAGGAACTCGTTCAGCTCGCGGAAGCCCTCGTTATTGCGGGCTATGCCTATGTAAAGCAGCCTGTTGCCGTCGCGGAACTCGATACCTGCGGCCGGGGTGATGGCGCGGCTGCGACACTCCCGCACGAAGTCGGGCACACCCGTCGTGTTGTTGATGTCAGTCAATACCAGTCGCTCCACACCCGCAGCCGCGGCGAGCTCAGAAAGGCGCTCCACCGGCATAGTGCCGTATCGAAGGCTGTAATATGAGTGGCAGTTTATGTACATTTTTCCAGTCTTCAGTCGGTTCAGGCAATAGGCAGCAGGCAATAGGCCCTATGTTTGAAAAACATAAGTTTCAGGATAGTTATTAGCTTTGAATAGTCACTAGTTATTCAACTAATAATATCTGAAACTTATGAATGCACAAGTTAATCAAATTGACTTTACGGGTCAAAACATTTATGCAGGATTTGATGTACATCTTAAGAGCTGGAAAGTGACAATTATGG